>NZ_JCANTT010000014.1:0-345672 GCF_059568645.1 Phenylobacterium composti DSM 19425
CCCCACCCGATCCCATTCCGAACTCGGTCGTTAAGCCTCTCTGGGCCGATGGTACTTCGTCTTAAGGCGCGGGAGAGTAGGTCGCCGCCAGGTCTACCAAGCGGATGCAGCCGTCCAAGAACCCTTCAATCCACTACACCAGTACCGGCTTTGCCGCGGGATGGAGCAGCCCGGTAGCTCGTCAGGCTCATAACCTGAAGGTCGCAGGTTCAAATCCTGCTCCCGCACCCAACCTTCCAAACAACACCAAAACGCCGCCCCCAAATCAGGGCGGCGTTTTCCTTTGACCCAACACCCAAAACCTGCCGCGAGGACCCGGCCCGGGGGGGCGTCTTGCCCAGCCCGAAGTTTTGCGGGACAGGAAGGCATGGACCTGGAGCCGGCCGGCGGGGAGCCCCTGGATGACGTGGCGATGCTGGCGCGGGCCCGAGCGGCGGCCCGCCGCGGCGCCCTCGACGAGGCCGTAACCTGGCTGCAGCAGGCGGCGAGCCGGCAGCCGTCCGACCCTGCCCTTCACGCCGAGCTCGGGCTCGCGTTGCGCCAGGCCGGGCGGCTGGATGCCGCGCTCGCCAGCTATGACCGGGCCCTGGCGCTCGCGCCGGACGCGGTCCAGGTGCTGGCGTTCCGGGCCAATCTTCTCAACCAGCTGCGGCGGCCTGGGGAGGCCCTGGCAAGCGCGGCCCGAGCGCTGGGCCTCCGGCCAGACCACGCCCTCGCCCTGAACGCCAAGGGAATGGCGGAAGTCGCCCTGCGGCGGCCGGCGGAGGCGGCGGCGAGCTTCAGGGCGGCCCTGACTGCAGAGCCCCTTTACGAAGAGGCCCGCTTCAACCTCGCCCGCCTGCTGATGGATCAGGGCGACAATGCGGGGGCCGAGGCGGTCTTCGACGAAGCGCTGGCCTTGCGTCCGGACTGGTTCGCCGCGCTCATGGGGCGGGGGCAGGTGCTGGCGCGACAGGAGCGCCATGTCGAGGCGCTGGAAAGCCTCGCCGCAGCCCAGCGCCTGAACCCTGAAGCCGGCTGGGAGCTGGACGCGGCGCTGGGCATGAGCCTGACGGCGCTAGGGAGGCACGAGGCTGCCCTCGAGGCTTTCGGCCGGGCGATCGCCCGGGCGCCGGAGGCCCATCTCGCCTTTGAGCGACGCGCGCAGGTGCGGCTGGGTCTCAAGGATTTCGCCGGCGGCTGGGCCGACTATGAGCATCGCTGGCGCAGCGACGTCTTCCTGCCGAGATCCGGCGCGGCGCTCTACCCCCGTGGCGCCATGGCGCGACTGACATTGGACCCGCGGCCCGAGAGTTTCATTGGGCGGCGGGTGCTGGTGTTGGGGGAGCAGGGCGTTGGCGACCAGGTGATGTTCGCCAGCTGCCTGCCCGACCTCGTGGGCCTGGCGGAGAGAGTCGTGGTGGCGGTGGACCCACGCCTGACCCGGCTCTTCGCCGTGTCGTTTCCGGGGATCGAGACGCTCGGGTTTCCGGAGGCGGCGGACCTGGCGCCGGAGGAATTCGACCGCGTGGCGGCCATCGGCAGTCTGCCGGCGGCGTTCCGGCGCCGGGAGGCGGATTTCCCAGGGACGGCCTATCTCCGGCCAAGCCCTGAAGCCCAGGTGCGTTGGCGCGTCCGGACGGCGACGCCGACCGGCGTGCTCCGGGTGGGGCTGGCCTGGCGGGGCGGGACCCGGGAGACCCGGCAGGCGCTGCGCTCGATTCCGTTGGAGCGCCTAGCCCCGATCCTCGCCACCCCCAACTGCGCCTTCTTCAGTCTCCAATACGGGGATGTCGGGGCCGAGGTGGAGGCGGTCAATCGGACGTTCGGCGCGCAGGTTCGGCTGTTCCCTCAAAGCGAGACCGATGACTTCGATGATCTGGCCGCGCTGACCGCGTCGCTTGACGTGGTGGTGACGGTGCAGCAGTCGGCGGCGCACCTCGCCGGGGCCCTTGGGGTGCGCGCCCTGGTCATGGTTCCCAAGATTGCCGAGTGGCGCTACACGGCGGCGGGCCCGGCGATGCCGTGGTACCGCGCCGTCGAGCTCCTGAGGGAAGGCGAGGCGGGCTGGCCGGCCGTCATCGAGCGGGCGGCCGAGCTGGTCGGGGAAATGGCCCGTTCGAACGGCCGCAGAGTTGGAGTCGAGGTTGACCGCCCCCACGCTTGATGTGTTCGTCGGCTACGACACCGACGAAATCGTCGCCTATCACGCCCTTTGCCAGAGCATCGTCGAGCACAGCTCGGCCCCTGTGCGGTTCACGCCCATCGCGCTGTCGACTCTGCGGACAATCTTCAAGCGGGAGCGGCTGTCGCAGCAGAGCACTGATTTCGCCTTCTCCCGGTTCCTGACGCCCTATCTGTCAGGCTACGCCGGTTGGTCGCTGTTCATGGACTGCGACATGCTGGTCCGCGCCGACATCGCTGAGCTGTTCGCTCTGGCGGATGACCGGTACGCGGTGATGGTCTGCAAACACGACTATGCGCCGAGCACCGACGTGAAGTTCCTCGGCCGCACCCAGACCCGCTACGAGAAGAAGAACTGGTCCAGCGTCATGCTGTTCAACAACGCCCGCTGCCGGGCGCTGACGCCGGACTATGTGGCTACGGCGAGCGGGCTTGAGCTGCACCAATTCAAGTGGCTGGAGAGCGACGAGGCGATCGGCGAGTTGCCGCTGAGCTGGAACTGGCTGGTGGGCGAGTATCCGTACCTCGCCGAGGCCAAGAACGCCCACTTCACCCTGGGCGGCCCCTATTTCGAGGCCTATGCGGACTGCGATTACGCCGACGAATGGCGGGCGGTGCTAGCGCGGACCACGTCGGTGCGGGAGGGCTGAGGCGCGGCCTCGCCGTTCGCCGCGATCAGCAACGCGGACCTGAGGTGTAAGCATCGATGGCGGCCGCGCCGGAAAGTCCGAGATGACGCAGGCTCGTCGGCCGAACGGGGCATGACCCCGCGCCGCCGGGGACTCCGAAGGCCTGTCCTTGCGGCACCCACGCCCAATATCCCGGCGTCGAGGTCTTCGCTTATAAGTTTTGGTTATTGAAGACCTGACGAACGGTTGTTTGACGCGGCGTCTCTGATCGTCTCACAATTCCTGCTGTCCGCAACGACGGACGTTAGGGGTAGAGGGGATCAAGATGATGCAAGCTGCACGGCGGCGGCGCGCCGCCATGTTTGCCTCCACGGCCTTTTCGGTGATGACGGTGCTGGCGGCGCCCGCCTTCGGCCAGAGCGGTGGAACTGACGTCGAGGAGATCGTCGTCGTCGGCAGTCAGATCCAGGGCTCCAAGGTGACCGCGGCGCTGCCGGTGACCGTGGTCGACACGCAGCAGATCGAGGCCACCGCGGCGGGTTCGGGCGACGAACTGTTCCGGACGATCCCGCAGGCCGGCAATGTGACCTTCAACTCGAGCTTCCTGCCCGGCTCGTCCAACTCGGCCCGCGGCGACGTGAACTCGGTGAGCCTGCGCAACCTGGGCGCCGGCAACACCCTGGTGCTGATCAACGGCCGCCGGACGGTCTACCACCCGACGACCCAGGCGGAATCGCTGGTCCCGACCTTCACCTACAACACCAACGCCATCCCGGTGGCGGGCCTGAAGACCGTCGAAGTCCTGCGCGACGGCGCAGCCGCCATCTACGGCACGGACGCGGTGGCGGGCGTGATCAACACTGTCCTGCAGGACGACTATGAAGGCGGCCAGCTTGAGTTCCAGTACGGCGCGGCCACCGGCACCAACATGCGGGAAGGCCGCCTCACGGGCCTGTTCGGCAAGAACCTTCAGGAGGGGCGGGGCAACATCACCCTGTTCGGCTCGCTGGAGCGGCGTTCGGCGCTGCTCGCCTCGGACCAGGACTACACGGCCTCGTCCGACCTGCGGCCGCTGTTCGCCGGCACCGAATTCGAGAACACCGTCAGCCTTGATGGCCGCTCGGCGGTGACGGGGTTCGGCGCCTTCCAGGCCCAGGGCGTGACGAGCGCGATCCGCCAGAACGGCGTCGCCATCACCGGCGCCACCGGCATCTTCCACTATGCCCCGCAGACGGCCGGAGTGACCTGCGCAGTGGTGGTCAGCTCGGGCCTCTGCATCACGCCAGGGGCCTTCAACACGACCACCGACCGGGCCTTCCGGGTCGACACGCTGAAGTCGAGCAAGTCCACGGTCATTCCGCAGGCGGCCCGCTACAACTTCTTCCTGACCGGCAACTATGATCTTACCGAGGACGTGACGTTCTTCGGCGAGGCCGGCTACTACCGGGCGAAGACCGACGGCACGGTCGCGGCGTCACAAAGCATCGGCACGTCGCCGGCCATCAGCATCGGGCCGAACGCCTACTACAACCCGTTCGGCGCCGTGACCCTGCCCAACGGCGAGCCAAACCCCAACCGCCTGCCGGGCCTGACGGGCGTTCCGGACAGCGGCCTGCGCCTGACCTTCAACAGCTACGGCCTGCTCGATCTCGACACCTCGAAGGTCTATGTGACCAACGAGCAGTACCGGTTCCTGGGCGGCCTGAAGGGCAAGAAGTTCGGGTTCAACTGGGAAAGCGCGGCCCTCTATTCCTGGGCGACAGTGGACGACGTGTCCTTCGCCGTGGACGGCACCGCGTTCTCGGCGGCGGTCAACCGGAGCACGCCCGACGCCTACAACCCCTTCAACGGCGTCGGCGCCACGGACCTGATCGCTGGCGGCGACCAGACGCCGTCGAGCCCGGCGGCGACCGCGGGCCTCGTGATCCCGATCACCCGCTCCAACAAGACGACCCTGGCGCTGTGGGACTTCCGGGTGAACCGGCCCGACCTGCTCTCGATCTGGGCGGGCGACATCGGCATCGCCGCCGGTGTCGAGGTGCGGCGCGAGACCTATGAGGACGACCGCGACGAGAATGTCGACGGCAGCGTGTCCTTCGTGGATGCGGTGACCGGCCCGCTCATCGGCGGTGCGGTGGCCTACAGCAACATCCCCGGCACCTCGGTCTCGCCGGACGTGAAGGGGCATCGCACGGTGAAGTCGGCCTATGCCGAGCTGGCGGTCCCGCTGGTGTCGCCGGAGATGAACATCCCGCTCGTCCACCGGCTGGAGATGCAGCTGGCTGGCCGCGCCGAGGACTACAGCGACGTGGGCAGCGTTGCGAAGCCGAAGGTGGCCGTGGCGTGGGACCTGTTCCAGGGCTTCCGGCTGCGCGGCTCCTGGTCCGAGGGCTTCAAGGCGCCGAACCTAGAGCAGATCAACGTCACCCAGGTCAGCCGGTCCAACAACCGCCAGGATTACTACTTCTGCGAGGCGGACCTGCGGGCCGGGCGGATCACCAGCTTCACCCAGTGCACCCAGTCGCGGGCGACCCGGGCGGTGCGCGCGGGCAACCCCGACCTGAAGCCGGAGACCTCGAAGAACCTGTCCTACGGCATCGTCTTCCAGCCGGAGTTTCTGCCGCCTGAAATGGGCCGGCTGATCTTCACGGTCGATGTCTGGAAGATCCGTCAGAACGGGATCATCGGCCTGTTCGGCGAGGGCAATGCCGTGATCCTCGACTACCTGATGCGCATGCAGGGCTCGTCGAACCCCGCGGTCCACCGCCTGCCGCCCACGCCGGACAACATCGCCGTGTTCGAAGGCACCGGGCTCGAGCCGGTGGGCTTCGTGGAATACGCCGACGACAAGTACATCAACCAGCTGCCGCAGGTGGCTCAGGGCGTCGACGTGGGCGTGAACTACGCCCTCAACACCGAACGCTTCGGGGATTTCCGCCTCGACGTGAACGTGGCCCGGCTCGACAAGCTCTATCAGTCGCCGACCGAGGGCCTGGCCCTGCTGATGGAGGCCCGGGACGCCAGCCTGATCAACTCGGGCACGGTGATCACGGGCGGCCAGGATCTGGTGGGCCAGAACGGCACGCCGGAATGGCGGGGCTCGGGCTCGCTCACCTGGCGCTATGGCAACTTCACCGCCAACTGGTTCACGACCTATACGGGCAGCTTCTACTCCACCGGCCTGACCCACTCGACCGGCGAGTACTATCGCGTCCACGACACGTGGATGCACAATGTCTCGCTGACCTATGAGTTCGAGGACGGCGGGCGCTACCTGTCGGGGACGCGGCTGCGCATCGGCGCGCGGAACGTGTTCGACAAGGACCCGCCGCTGGTCTCTGGCGGCTACCCGGCGACGGTCTACAATCCGTATGGCCGCTACCTGTATGTGAACGTCCGCAAGACGTTCTGATGTTCCGCCGCCCCCGGCCCGCGCCGGGGGCGGCGTCTGCTTTTCCGGAAGGATGACCCGTATGTCTGGCTCCGCCGCGCTCGCCGGTGCGCGCTTGATGCGCATCGCCTTGTCCAGCGCCCTGGCGCTGTCGCTCGTCCTCACTCCCGCCGCGGGTCTCGCCCAAGAGGCGGCCCGCCCCGCCGCGACCCAGCCGGCCGGCGGCGGCGACCTGATCGGCTACCGCTCGATCCACCACCCGACCATCGGTCGCGACGGCATGGTTGTGGCCCAGAACAAGATCGCGGCCCGGATCGGCGCCGAGATCCTGCGCAAGGGCGGCAATGCGGTGGACGCGGCCGTGGCTGTGGGCTTCGCCGAGACCATGACCCTGCCGCGGGCAGGCAACATCGGCGGCGGCGGCTACATGCTGGTCTATAACGCCAAGGACAAGACCACGACGGCGATCGAGTACTACGGCCAGGCGCCGCTGGCCGTGACCCCGGACCTGCTGCTGGGCGATGATCAGAAGGTCTCCCAGGAAAAGGTGATGTCCATGAAGGGCGTCACCGTGCCGGGCACGGTCGCCGGCCTCTATGAGGCCCACAAGCGGTTCGGGAAGCTGCCGTGGGCCCAGCTCATCCAGCCGACCATCGACCTGGCGACCAAAGGCCTGGTGATGAGCGACGATGAGTCCATTGCCTTGGCGGCCCGCCGGGAACAGATGAGCAAGGACCCGAATGGCGCCTACAAGCTGTATTTCAAGAAGGACGGCAGCGCCTACCAGCCGGGCGAGGTGTTCAAGAACCCGGACCTGGCCTGGACCTTGAAGCATATCCAGAAGCGCGGGGCCGACGGCTTCTACAAGGGGCCGGTGGCCGAGCGGCTCGTGGCCGGCATCCAGGCCGGCGGGGGCATCATCACCCTGGAGGACCTGGCGAGCTACAAGGTCAATGTGCGCGAGCCCATCTGGGGCAGCTACCGAGGCTACAAGATCGCCTACATGCCGCCCACCTCGGCGGCGTCGAGCGTGGCCGAGGCGATGAACATCCTCGAGCAGTTCCCGGTGGAGGAGTACGGCCCCGGCAACGTGGCCACCATGCACCTCGTGGCCGAGACCCTGAAGGTGGTCACCATCGACCGCCGCTACTCGGGCGGGCCGCCGCAGTGGCGGACCCCGGCGGAAGGGATGGCCAGCAAGGCCTTCGCCAAGGAGCGGGCCAAGCTGATCTCCATGGATCGCGTGCTCGACCAGTCCAAGATCCCGCCCCTCGATCCGACGCCGTACGAGAGCCCCGACACCACCCACTTCTCGGTGGCGGACAAGGACGGCAATGTAGTGTCCAACACCTACACCCTGACCGCTTCGTACGGGGCGCATGTGGTGGCCCCGGGCACCGGCTTCCTGCTGAACAACTCGCTGGGCAACTTCGACTGGGGGGCGACGCCGCAGAGCCTCGGCAACCGGATCGAGCCGGGCAAGCGGGCCCAGTCGACGATCTCGCCGGTGATCGTCTTCAAGGACGACAAGCCCTGGGTGGCCACGGGCACCCCGGGGGGCGGCACCATCATCGGCACCATGGTGCAGGTCCTGATGAACCTCATCGACTTCAAGCTCAACATGTCCGAGGCGGTCCAGCGGCCGCGCATCTACCAGGCCGGGGTCGATGGGCCCCTGCAGGTGGAGGAGGCCGTTCCCGAGGATCAGGTGAAGGCGCTGCGGGCCCTGGGTCACCGGGTGGAGCGCTCGCAGATCATCGGCAGCACCCAGTCGATCATGATTGGTCCCGACGGGGTGATGTACGGCGCCGCCGACACCCGCCGGCCCGACGCGGAGGCGGTCGCCGTTCGCTGAGCCGTCGCCCGCCACGCCGTGGTTGCGGCGCGCGGGGCGGGGCGCGAGAACTGTGAAGCATAGCGTGGGGCGGGTGTTGCGAATGGAACGGGGCGGCGTTCGAGGCGCGGGCGTCCTTGCGGGACGCGGCATCGGACGCGCCTCGCCGGCTGTCCCGCTGTTCATCGTCGCGGCGTCGGCCTGCCGCCGAGCAAGCGCCACAAGGAGTTCCTGACATGATGCTCTTCCCGCCCGCCGGCCGTCGCGCGCTGGCGTTCCTGCTGCTGGCCGGAGCCGCGGCGGCGCCCTTGGGCCCGGTGCTGGCCCAGGAGCGGTCGGGCGGGGATCGTCCGGCGGGGGCGGGAGCCCCCAAGGCGCCGCAGGATCTCGCCCAGGCGGTGGCGGGCCTGGAGCGTCGGGCCGGACTGTTCGACCTTTACGTCGACGCCAAGGGCGGCAAGGTGAAGCTGCGCCTGCCTGCGCCGGACCGCGACGGGGTGATGGGGCGCTACCTCTACCAGGCGTCCCTGGCCAGCGGCCTGGGCTCCACGTCCCTCGGGCTCGACCGGGCGGCAATGGCGCGCACCCAGGTGGTCGCCTTCCGCCGGGTGGGGCGGCGGGTGATCCTGCAGGCCGAGAACTACGGCTTCCGGGCCGACGGCGGCTCGCCGGAGGAACGCCGGGCGGTGCGGGATTCCTTCGCGGTCTCGAACCTTTGGGCCGGGGAGGTGGAGGCCGAGGGCGCGGACGGGGCGGTGCTCGTCGATTTCAGCTCCTTCCTAGGCCAGGACGCCCTGGACATCGCCGCCCGCCTCAAGCAGCGGCGGCAGGGCGCGTTCAGGCTGTCGGCGCCGCTGTCCTATGTGGACGCGGCCGGGGCGGCGGCCTTCCCCGAGAACGTGGAGTTGGAGGCGGTGCAGACCTTCACCTCCGATGAGCCGGGGCCCGAGGTGCGGCGGGTCGCGCCCGACCCCAGGAACATCACCTTCACCGTCCACCATTCCTTCCTGAAGCTTCCCGAGCCCGGCTTCGTCCCGCGCCGGCATGATCCGCGCACGGGCACCTCGGTGCAGGTGCTGGTCAACAACTACGCCGCGGACCTGAACGAGCCGGTGGTCTATCGTCTCGCCCGGCGCTTCCGCCTCGAAAAGATCGATCCCAAGGCCGCCCGCTCGCGGGTGAAGAAGCCCATCGTCTTCTACGTCGATCGGGCCGCGCCGGAGCCTATCCGTAGCGCGCTCGTGGAAGGGGCGAGCTGGTGGGCTCAGGCCTTCGAGGAGGCAGGCTTCGTCGACGCCTTCCGCGTGGAGGTGCTGCCCGAGGGCGTGAGCCCGATGGACGCCCGCTACAATGTGATCAACTGGGTGCACCGCCAGACCCGGGGCTGGTCCACCGGCCAGACGGTGGTCGACCCCCGCACAGGCGAGATCGTGCGCGGTGTCGTGCAGCTGGGCTCGCTGCGGGTGCGCCAGGACAAGATGATCTTCGAGGGGCTGGTCGGCGCCGATCGGAGCGGGACCGGCGCCCCGGATGATCCCGTGCAGATCGCCCTCTGGCGCATCCGTCAGCTCGGCATGCACGAGACCGGCCACGCCCTGGGCTTTTCCCACAACTTCGCGGCCAGCACCTACGGCGACCGAGCTTCGGCCATGGACTATCCGGGGCCGCAGGTGCGGGTGAAGGACGGCCGGATCGATCTTAGTCGCGCCTATCGCACCGGGGCGGGCGACTGGGACAAGTTCGCGGTGAAGTGGCTCTACAGCCAGTTTCCGCCGGGCGCCGACGAGCAGAAAGAGCTCGATCGGCTCGCGCAGGAGGCCGTGAACAAAGGGTGGAAGTTCATAGCCGACACCGAACACCCGGCGAGCACCCAATGGGACAATGGCGAGGATCCGGTCGCCGAGCTGGAGACGGTGATGGCGGTGCGGCGCATCGCCCTCGACCGCTTCGGCCTGCAAAGCATCCCGAAGGGCGCGCCTGTGGCCGACCTGCGCCGCGCCATCGTTCCGATCTATCTGTTCCACCGCTATCAGGTGGACGCCGCCGTGAAACAGATCGGCGGGGTCGACTATGCCTACGCCGTGCGTGGCGACGGGCAGGAGCGGGCGCGTCCCATTCCGCCCGCCGCCCAGCGGCGGGCGCTCTCGGCCCTGGTCCGCACCCTCGATCCGGCGGGCCTCGACCTGCCGGACCGCACGATCGAGCTCCTGTCGGCCGAGCAGTCGGGCACGCCGGACCGGCAGTTCGAGATCGAGCTGTTCAAGAGCAGCGGGGGGCCGGTGTTCGACCTGCCCGGGGTGGCGACGACGGCCAGCGACATGGTGCTCTCGCAGCTGCTGGACGCCCAGCGCCTGAACCGGGTGGTGGAGCAGCATCGTCGCGATCCCGGCCAACTCGGCCTTTCCGAGCTGCTGTCGACGATCTTCGACGCCCTCGCGCCCCAGGCCGGGCGGGAGCTGCCGCCGCGCCTGGCGGAAATCCGCCGCCGACAGCGCGTGCGCCTCGCCGGTGATGCGGCGGACACCCTGTTCGATCCGCAGCTCTCGCCCACGGCGGCCGCCGAGCTCCGCGCGGCCCTGACACGCTTCGGCGGCCAACTCAGGGACTATCGCGGCTCGCCCGAGGAGACCAATGCGGCGCACCATCTCGCCGCCATCCTCCTCGACGCCGACCCGGAGCGGCTGAGGGAGCTGGCCAAGGATCGCCTGCCGTCCGCGCCGCCGCCGCCGGGGAGCCCGATCGGCGAGGACTGCTGGTTCTGCGGCCTGCCGACCGCGGTGGCGGAGGAGGACTGAGCCGAGGCGCCGGCGCTGCGGGGGAGAATCCGTCGCGGCGCATTACGGCGAATTATCTTGGCTGTGACAGCGACGCGGGACAGAAGGGCGCCGGGGGGCGTTACTCGGAGCTGACTTCTCGTGATCGGCCTTGCTGTCGCGGCCAACCTGGTCGTCGCCCAGGCGCCGGAGCTTCCGCGCCTTCCGCCCATCCGGCGCGATCCCCAGGTGACCTATGTGGACCGCCACGGGGCGGTCATCGGCGTGCGGGGCGGCCGCTATGGCCCGCCGGTGGATCTCGGCAGGCTGCCGGCCTATGTCCCGGCCGCCTTCGTGGCCATCGAGGATCGTCGCTTCTACGAGCATAACGGCGTCGACGCCCGGGGCATCGCCCGGGCGGTGGTGGTGGCCATCGACAAGGGACACGCCACCCAGGGCGCCTCGACCATCACCCAGCAGCTGGCGCGCAACCTGTTCCTCACCCAGGACCGGACATTGGAGCGCAAGGCCACTGAGATCGCCTACGCCCTGCAGCTGGAGCGGACCTACAGCAAGAAGCAGATCCTCGCCCTGTACCTGAGCCGGGTCTACTACGGCTCGGGCGCCTATGGGCTGGAGGCGGCGGCCCACCGCTACTTCAACAAGCCCGCGTCGCGGCTCACCCTGCGCGAGGCGGCGATCCTGGCCGGCGTCCTGAAGTCGCCCACCAACTACAATCCGGCCGAACAGACCGAGGCGGCGTTGGCTCGCTCCAAGCTGGTGCTGGACGCCATGGTGGAGACCGGGGCCATCACCCCGGCCCAGCGGGCCAAGGCCCTGGCCGAGAAACCCCATATCTGGAAGACCGCCCCCAACGCTGCGGCCCAGTACTTCATCGACTGGATCGACCACCAGGTGAAACCGGTGGCCGGCAAGGTGCGCCAGGATGTGGTGGTCGAGACGACCCTGGATCTGGCCATGGAGCAGGCGGCGTTCGACGCGGCCCGCAACACGGTGGCCCGTCACAAGGCCGCCCGGGCCGAGCAGGCGGCGGTGGTGGCCGTGGACGGCGCGGGCCGGGTGCGAGTGATGGTGGGCGGCACGGACTATGTGCGGGCGCCGTACAATCGTGCGGCCAGCGCCAAGCGCCAGGCGGGATCGACCTGGAAGCCCTTCGTCTATCTCACCGCGTTGGAGCAGGGGCGCACCCCGGAGACGCCGGTGGTGGACGAGCCGGTGACCATCGCCGGCTGGAGCCCGGGCAACTACGCCAACAAGTTCCTGGGACCGCTGACCCTGGAACAGGCTCTGGCGCAGTCGGTGAACACCGTGGCGGCGCAGCTGGCCGAGGAGGTCGGGCGGCCCAATGTGGCGGCCACCGCCCATCGGGTGGGCATCGTCTCGAGCGTGAACACCGATCCGGCCATGGCGCTCGGCACCAGCCTCGTGACGCCCCTGGAGATGACCCAGGCCTACGCCGCCTTCGCCAACGGCGGCAATCGGGTCCACGCCTATGGCGTCGAGCGTATTCGCACCCGGGCGGGCGTTACCCTCTACCAGCACAAGGGCCCGCCGCCGGCCCCGGCCATCGGCAATCCGGCGCTGGGCGACCTGAACCGGATGCTGCGCACCGCGGTGAGCGCGGGCACCGGCAAGGGCGCGGCCATTCCCGGCCATGACCTGGCGGGCAAGACCGGCACGACCTCGGACTACAAGGATGCGTGGTTCTGCGGATACACGGGCGGCTTCGCCGCCTGCGCCTGGATGGGACGGGACGACAACAGCCCCATGGGACGCATCGCCGGCGGCGGCGCGCCGGCCGAGCTGTGGCGGACCTTCATGGCGAGCGCCCTGAAACGCATTCCGCGCCAGGCGATCCCTTATGGCCCGCCGCCCCCTCAGCCGGCGGACGAGGACGCGTCTTCGCCTGACGCTTCGCCGGCCGAGACCCCGGCGCTCATCCCCTTGCCCGCCGAGACCGCGCCCGGCTAAGCGTTGCCCCCGAAGAGGGGAGGGACGGCATGAAGGCGTGGCGTTTCGTGATCGGGGGCGGCGCGGCCCTGGCGCTGGCCGGGACGGCCCTGGCTCAGGCGTCGACCATGGCCGACATGATGGAGCGGTCGGTGAACCCTGCGGCCCTGGCCTTCTGGGCGGCCGGCAACGACCCGCCCGAGGGCGAGACGCCGCAGGCCGCCGACGCCCGCTGGCGCGCCGCCGAGGCTGCCATCGCCATCCTCAAGGCCGAGGGCGCCCGGATGCAGCGGCCGCCCTATCTGCAGCCGGGAGAATGGGCCGACCTCGCCAGGCTGATGGCCGACACCGCCGCCTCCGCCGAGGGCGCGATCAAGGCCCGGGACGCCGAGGCCGCCTTCGAAGCCGGCGGGCGCCTCTACGACAGCTGCAACGGCTGCCATAAGGCCTATGTGGTCCCCCGGACCTGAACCGGCCAGGAGCCGCCACATGGCTGCCGCGATGCTCGGCCAATCCAGGCGGATGCGCAGCCTGTTCCTCGCCGCCGCGGCGGTGTTCGCAGTCCCGGCCATAGCCCAGGCCGATCCGGCGTCTGAAGCCGCCTCGGCGGTCGGCGCCTGCATCTCGGCCATCGTCGATGGTGCCCCCGTGGCCGACCAGATCAAGGGCGAGTTCGTGGAGATCCGGCGGGAGAAGGCGCCCGAGACCTGCACGGTCAGCGTCACCGGCGGCGAGCCGGCGGTGGTTCGCGCCCGGGTGCTGGACGCTCTCGCCGCCCGGAAGGAACGCTTCTCTCCGGCCAAGACCCGTTGGGACGCTGGCGCCTTCGCCAGCCGGGAGGCCTTCTGCAACCTGCCGTCGGCCCGGGCCTTCAACGTGATCGTCTCCACGGCTAGGCCCGGCGAGCCCCTGGTGCTCACCGCCACGGTGCTGGAGACCCAGGAGCGCGACCTGCGCTGCGACCGGGACGAGGGCGTGCAGAAGCCGCCGGCCAGCTAGTCGCAACAACGTGGCTGCGGCGAGTGTCGCCACGGCTCAGATCAGCCAGGGCGCGGAAGCGCCCGCCGTCAGGCGTTGCGGGCCATCAGGCCGCCGTCCACCGGGATCGTCGCCCCCGTGATGTATGAGGCGGCGGGTAGGCACAGGCTGAGGGTCATGTGCGCGACCTCCTCGGGCCGACCGTAGCGGCGCAGCGCCGTCCGCCGCTTCGCGAAGGTCTGCCGGTCGGCCTCGGGCACGCCGGCGGTCATGCCGGTGAGGATCGGCCCCGGGCAGATGCAGTTCACCGTAATCCCTTCGGGGCCGAGCTCCACGGCCAGGGCGCGGGTGAGGCCCGTCACACCGGCCTTGGCCGCCGCATAGGGACTGTCGCGGGAGGTGGCCCCGAGGGCCTCGGTGGAAGCGATGTTGACGATCCGGGGGCTGGCCGAGCGGCGCAGGTGCGGCAGGGCGGCGCGCACGAGGCGCTGCTGGGCCGTGAGCAGGATGCTCATGGCCCGCATCCAGACCTCTTCGTAATTTTCGGAATCTATGGGGGAAAAGGCGGAGATTCCCGCGTTGTTGACGAGGATGTCGAGGCCGCCGAAGCGGGCGGCCACGGCCGCGGTGACCTCATGGATGGCGCCAGCGTCCGAGACGTCCAGAGCCCAGGCCTCGGCCTGGCCGCCCGCGGCCCGGATCGCCTGGGCCACGGCCTCGGCCCCCTCGGCGGAGACGTCGGTGACCGCCACCTGGGCGCCCTCGGCGGCGAAGAGTTCGGCGGTGGCCTTGCCCATGCCGGAGGCGGCGCCGGTGACGAGGGCCGTCAGGCCCTTCACGGAGCGGGGGTTCATAGCGACAGCCCTCCATCAACGATCAGGGTCTGGCCGACCACGTAGCCGGCGAGGGGCGAGGCCAGGAGCAGGGCCGCGCCCGCCATGTCCTGCGGCGTGCCCATCCGGCCGAGCGGGATGGAGCGCAGCGCCCCTGCCAGCCGGTCGGGATGTTCGGTGGTGACCTTGGTGAGCTTCGTGTCCACGAGGCCGGGCGCAAGGCCGACGACGCGAATGCCCTCCGGCGCCCAGGCCTCGCCGAGGGTCTTGGTCAGGCTGACCGCCCCGGCCTTCGAGGCCGCATAGGCCGGGTTGCCGCGATTGGAGGTGAAGCCCGACACCGAGCTGACGATGATGATTACGCCCTTGCGGCGGCTGAGGATGGGCCGGAACTTGCGGGCGCAGTCCATCAGGCTGTCGAGGTTCACCGCCATCACCCGATCCCAGCCTTCGGGTTCGAATTCGCCCCGACGATAGACCACCGTGCCCTGACAGAGGATCAGCACGTCCAGCGGGTCGATCGTCTCGGCGGCCTCGATCTGGGCGCGGTCGGCGACGTCCACCTGGGCGTAGGCTAGGCCTGAGAGGTCCGAACCCTCGACGCCCGCATAGTCGGCGGCGCTCGCCCGGGTGCCCCAGACGTGGACGGCGGCGCCCCGCTGGCGAAAGCCGTGGGCGATGCCATTGCCGATGCCGCTGGAGCCGCCCACGACCAGCACCGCCTTTCCGCTGAAGTCGAGATCGCCCATCTGCATCCTCCCTCGGTTTTTCCGGCCATGCTTGCACGCGACGGGCGAGGGTCAACGCTGACGCCCCGTCACCCTTGCCAGCGGGCGCCGACCGGGAAAGCATGGCCGAAAACACAAGACGAGACCGGGAAACGCCCATGCCAGAATTCCGCACGGTGGACGCCGGCGAGGTCCGTATCCGCGTGGCCGTGGAAGGCGAGGGGCCGCTGGTTCTGATGGTCCACGGCTTCCCGGAAAGCTGGTTCTCATGGCGACACCAGATCACGCCCATCGCCGAGGCCGGCTTCACCGCCGCCGCCATCGACGTGCGCGGCTATGGCGGCTCGGACAAGCCGCACGCCATCGAAGCCTACGCCATGGAGCGGCTCACCGCCGACGTGGCGGGGGTTGCCGAGGCGCTGCAGCCCAACCGTCCGGTGATCCTGATCGGCCACGACTGGGGCGCGCCCATCGTCTGGAACACCGCCCTGACGCGGCCGGACACGGTGCGGGCCGTCGCCGGGCTGTCGGTGCCCTATCTTGGCGTTCCGACCCGGCCGTTCACCGAGGTGTTCGACGCCCTGTTCACCCAGCGCGGACGGTTCTTCTACCAGGCCTGGTTCCAGAAGGTGGGGCCGCCCGAGGCCGAGGCTGAGGCCGACGTGCGCACCTTCCTGCGCAAGTTCTACTACGCCATCTCGGGCGACGCCCCGCCGGGCGCCTGGCCGCAGAAGCCGGCGGATGCGACTTTGCTGGAAGGTCTCGTCGATCCTGACCCGTTCCCGCGATGGCTGACCGAGAACGAGCTCGACTACTACGTGGCCGAGTTCCGGGAGAGTGGCTTCCGCGGGCCGATCAACCGCTATCGCAATCACGAGCGGGACTTCGTCTGGCTGCAGGGCTTCAAGGATCGTCTGATCCAGCAACCGGCCCTGTTCATCGGCGGCACGAAGGATCCGGCCAGCACCGCCTTTGGCGGCGTTTCCGATCCGGTGGCGGCCATGCGCCCGTTCGTCCCGAACCTCGTCGCCGGGCACATGCTCGAGGGCTGCGGCCACTGGACCCAGCAGGAGCGCCCGGCCGAGGTGACCGCGATCCTCCTCGACTGGCTGAAAGGGCTCTAGACCATGGCCGACCTCGAACTGCGCCAGGACGGCGAAGTCATCTGGGCGACGATGAACCGCCCCGAACGGCTGAACGCGCTCAGCCGCAACCTCGTCACCGAACTCCGGGACTTCTTCGTCGGTCTCTACTGGCGCCGGGACGTGCGGGTGGTGGTGCTGCGGGGGGCGGGCGAAGCGTTCTGCGCCGGTCTGGACCTGAAGGAACGGGGCGATCCGCAGGGCGGGCGGTCCATCGGCGCCGGCCTGACCCACCAGCGCGAGATCAGCGAGATCGTCATCGCCATGCGCCGGTGTCCGCAGCCGATCATCGCCTGCATCGACGGAGCGGCGGCGGGGGGCGGTTTCGCCCTGGCCCTCGCCTCCGACGTGCGGATCGCCACGCCGCGGGCGCGCATGAACGCCGCCTTCATCCGCATCGGCCTGTCGGCCTGCGACATCGGCGTGAGCTACTTCCTGCCCAGGATGGTCGGCAGCTCGGTGGCGGCGGAATACATGCTCACCGGTCGCTTCATCGACGCCGAGCGGGCCCGTGAGCTCGGGCTGGTAAGCCGCATTGTGCCGAAGGACCGGCTGGAGGCCGAGGCGCAGGGCTTCGTGGACGACATGCTGAACGCCACGCCGCTCGGCCTGCGCCTGACCAAGGAGGCCCTGAACCACGCCATCGACGCCCAGGGGCTGGAGGCCGCCATCGCCATGGAGGACCGCAACCAGATCCTGGCCAGCGCCGACGGCGACTTCGAGGAAGGCGTCCGGGCGTTCCTCGAGAAGCGCAAGCCCGTCTATGGCCGGCGCGAGGCTTGAGCGGTGATCGAGCTCTGGCACTGTCCCGACGCGCGCTCGTTCCGCCCCCTGTGGGCGCTGGAGGAGCTGGGGCTGGACTATAGGCTGCACCTCCTGCCGTTCCCGCCCAGGGCCCGGGCGCCGGAGTATCTGGAGGTCAATCCGCTTGGCACGGTCCCGGCTTTCCGGGACGGCGAGACCTTCATGACCGAGTCCGCCGCCATCGTGCAGTACCTGGCCACCCGGGGCGGGCCCACCGACCTGGCGGTTGCGGCGGGCGATGCGGCCTACGGGGCCTGGCTCAACTGGCTGCACTTCGGCGAGGCGACCCTGACGTTCCCGCAGACGCTGGTGCTGCGCTACGGGACGTTCGAGAAAGGGCGGGCCGACCAGGCCGCCGATGACTATGCGAGGTGGTTCCTGAGCCGGCTGCGGCACGTGGATCGGACCCTGCAGGACGCCGACTGGCTGTGCGCGGGTCGCTTCACCGCCGCGGACATTTCGGTCGGCTATGCGCTTCTGCTGGCGAGCCACCTTAAACTGTCCGAGCATTTCAGCCCGGCGGTGGCGGCCTACTGGCAGCGGCTGAGGGCGCGGCCGGCGTTCCTGGCGGCCAAGCGGGCGCAGAAGATCGAGCTGGCGGAGGCGCTTTCCTCCTGACCCTTACGTGGGGTCGCGCTTGCGGGCGCAAGCCATTCGCATAGGCTTTCGCCAAACAAGAATATACGGAGGAAGCCCATGAGCCCGGCGGATGACGCGGGCGCCGCTGTGCAGGCGCTGCCGCCCTTCAAGCCGCTGCCGCAGAAGGCGCCCGACGTCACGGTCGAGCGGCGCGCCGACGGATCGTTCATCATCCGATCGAACCACCCGCCCGGCGAGGGCCCCCGGTCCATCCCGCATCTCCTGGCCCAGCGGGCCGCAGAGCATCCGGACCGGCCGTTCATCCTGCAGCGGGCGCCGGGGCACGGCCCCTGGGGCGGCGTCACCTATGGCGAGGCCAGGCGCGCCGCGGACGGGATCGCCCAGTGGCTGCTGGACCGGGGCCTGACCGCGGGGGACAGCGTGATGGTGCTGTCAGCCAATTCCGTGGAGCACGCCCTCGTCATGCTCGGCTGCTATGCGGCCGGCGTGCCCGTGGCGCCGATCAGCCCGGCCTACAGCCTGATGTCGGTGGACCATGCCAAGCTGAAGCACTGCTTCGGCGTGGTTAGGCCGAAGGTGATTTTCGCCCAGTCGAGCGAGGTGTTCGCCCGGGCCTTCGAGACCCTGCGGGGCCTGGACCCGGACCTCGCCTTCGTCACGGTGGACGGCGGCGATGGCGTGGTGGCGCTCTCGGAGCTGACGGCCACGGAGCCCGGCCCGGCGGTGGAGGCGGTGCGCGAGCAGCTGAACCACGGGACGGTGGCCAAGTACCTCTTCACCTCGGGCTCTACCGGCATGCCCAAGGGCGTGCCCCAGACGCACGGCATGTTCGCCGGGGTCATAGCCGGGCAGGAGGGTTTGCGGGCCGAGCCGAATCCTGCGGAACCGCCGCAGGCCCTGGATTGGATGCCCTGGAGCCACATCTCGGCGGGCAACATCGCCTTCAACGCCAACATCTGGGCCGGCGGGACGCTGTACCTGGACGAGGGCAAGCCGATCCCCGGCATGTTCGAGACCACCATCAAGAACCTCTACGAGGTCTCGCCGGTGGTGTTCGGCTCAGCGCCGGTGGCCTTCGGCATGCTGGCCGAGGCGATGGAGCGCGATCCGGTCCTGCGCCGCAGCTTCTTCAAGAACCTGCGTTACATGGGCTACGGTGGGGCGACCCTGTCGAACGACCTCTATGACAGGCTCCAGGCCCTGGCCATCGCCGAGACCGGGATGCGCATCCCGATCACCACCATGTATGGCGCCACCGAGACGCAGGGGATCACGGTGGTCCACTGGGAGACCGAGCGGGTCGGCCTGATCGGCCTGCCGCTGCCGGGCATCACCCTGAAGCTGGCCCCGAACGGCTCGAAGCTCGAGGTGCGGGTGAAGGGGCCGACGGTCACCAGCGGCTACCACAACGACCCCGAGAAGACCGCCGCCGCTTTCGACGAGGAGGGCTTCTACAAGCTGGGCGACGCCTGCCGCTTCGTCGATCCGGACGACCCGGCCAAGGGGCTGGTGTTCGACGGCCGGGTGACCGAGGACTTCAAGCTGGATAGCGGCACCTGGGTGTCGGTGGGCACCTTGCGTCCGGACCTGGTGGCGGCCTGCAGCCCCTATGTCTTCGACATGGTGATCGCCGGCCAGGACAAGCCGTTCATCGGCGCCCTGGTCTGGCCCGCCCCGGCGGCCCTGGCGGGCCTGGGCGATGATCCCCTGGCCAAGCTGGCCGAGGTGCTGAAGGCGCGGTTCGCCGAGTTCAACGCCACGGCGGGCGGTTCGTCGCGGCGGGTGGGCCGGTTCGTGATCATGGCCGAGCCGCCGTCCATCGACGCCGGCGAGATCACCGACAAGGGCTATGTGAACCAGCGCGCCACGCTGGAGCGGCGCCATGCGCTTGTGGAGGCCATCTACGCCAACCCGCCGGGTGCAGGCGTGGTCGAGGTGGGCTAGAGCGCGGGGCGCAAGGGAGATTCTGCGATGAACGATCGGGTGACGGTGGACATCCAGGGCGGCGTGGCCGACGTGCGCTTGGTGCGGGCCGACAAGATGAACGCCCTGGACACGGCCATGTTCTCGGCGCTGATCGAGACCGGCGAGCGGCTGAAGACCGAGCCTGGCGTCCGGGCGGTGGTGCTGTCAGGCGAGGGGCGGGCGTTCTGCGCCGGCCTCGACATGGGCAACTTCCAGTCCATGGCCTCGGGCGAGCGCAGCGGCGGCAAGGGCACGGCCGGGGACCTGCTCACCCCCAACCGCACCCCGGGCGGCGCCAACCGGGCTCAGCACGCCTGCATGGTCTGGCGGGAGATCCCCGTGCCGGTGATCGCGGCGGTGCACGGCGTCGCCTTCGGTGGCGGCTGCCAACTCGCCCTGGGCGCGGACGTGCGGCTGATCGCGCCCGATGCGCGCATGTCAGTGATGGAGATCAAGTGGGGCCTGGTGCCCGACATGGCGGGCATGGTGCTGATGCGCGGCCTGGTGCGTGACGACGTGGCCCGCGAGCTGACCTACACGGGCCGGATCGTCACCGGCGAGGAGGCGGTGGCGGTGGGCCTGGCCACCCGGGTGGCCGCCGATCCGCGCGCCGAGGCCCTGACGCTGGCCCGGGACATCGCCGGCCGAAATCCGCACGCCATCCAGGCCGGCAAGCGCCTGCTGAACCTGATGTCGCACGCCGACCAGCATCAGATCCTGCTGGAGGAGAGCCGCGAGCAGGCGGCGCTGATCGGATCGTCGAACCAGGTGGAGGCCGTCATGGCCAACCTGCAGAAGCGCGAGCCGAACTTCGCCGACGTCACGCCGGCCAAGGCCGACGCCTAGGCGAGGAAGGCGGGGCGCGGACGGACGCGAAGGCCCGTCCGCGCGTCACGCAACGGACTTAGCGAGCCGCCATACGGGTCGGCAGGGTCGCGGCCAGGACGGGGTCGCCGCTGTTGGCGTAGGCGCGGGCGATGGTCGCCTTCAGGCACGACGCGCGCATTTCCCGCGGGAAGCTCGAGCTGTTCGCAGCGCGACGGCAGACCGACTTGGCGGCGCGGTCGATGTCGGCTTGCAGCTGCTCGGTGGTCTTGCCGGCGGTGGAGATGCGGACGGACTGGGCGCTGGCCGGAGCCGCGATGAGAGCCGCGACAGCGGCGATGGTGAGAACACGGATCATGGTTCGCTTCCGGGAGAAGGGTTTGCGACAACCCCTTTCCGGCGTTCCTCACAGGCGGCGCCGGCGACTGACGCCCGGCTCATTCGCCTGCGAGGCCGAGTGATTCCCGGTTCTGCGAACGAACGCAAGTGCGATGCTGCGGTGCAACATGTCGCACCCCCTGCGGCGCCCGTGGCCTGGGCGCCGGCGCCTTCCGTCGCGTCAGCCGCGGCCGATGAAGGGCATTTTGGTGGCCATCACCGTCAGGAACTGCACGTTGGCTTCGAGCGGCAGGCCGGCCATGTACAGCACAGCCTCAGCCACGTGGCGGACGTCGAGATAGGGCTCGGGCTTGAGCGAGCCGTCCGCCTGCAGCGCGCCCTTGCCCATGGCTGCGGTCATCGGCGTCTCGGCGTTGCCGATGTCGATCTGGCCGCAGGCGATGTCGTAGGGGCGCCCGTCCAGGGACGTGGATCGCGTGAGGCCGGTGATGGCGCTCTTGGTGGCGCTATAGGCGATGCTCAGGGGCCGAGGCGCGTGGGCGGCGATGGAGCCGTTGTTGATGATCCGGCCGCCACGCGGATCCTGGTCCTTCATCAGGCGGAAGGCGGCGCGGGTGCAGAGGAAGGCGCCGGTGAGGTTCACGTCCACGACGCGCCGCCAGTGCGCCAGGGAATGATCCTCGATAGGAACGGGCGGGGCGGCGGCGCCGGCGTTGTTGAACAGAAGGTCGAGGCGTCCGAACCGGGCCTTCACCGCATCGAACAGGGCGTCCACCGACGCTTCGTCGGCCACATCCGTGGGGACAACCAGCGACTCGCCCCCGGACAGCGTCGCCGTCTCCTCGAGGGCGGCCTGGCGTCGGCCCGCGAGGGCCACCTGCCATCCGGCGTCGAGCAGGGCCAGTGCGACGGCGCGGCCGATGCCGCTGCCCGCGCCCGTGACAATCGCGACCTTGGGCATTGCGCTCTCCCGCTTCTGTGACTAGCCCACATACCAGTCAAATCAGCATACCGAAATTACGAGGAAACATGCCGGATCTTCCGCCGCCCCCGACACCCCAGGTCGAAGCCGTCGTGGTCCACCCGCCGAGGCTGGCTCCGCTCGGAGGCGAGGCGGCGTTCAGCGCCGTGCGGATCGGCCCCGAGGTGTTGAAGACCGAACCGCGGCTGGACGAGGCGCTGAAGGCGGCGCCGGGCGTCTCGCTGTTCCGCCGCACCGGCAGCGGCGCGGCCAATCCGACGACCCAGGGTCTGTCGCTGCGGGCCATCGCGCCTTCGGGCGCGGGCCGGGCGCTGGTGACGCTGGACGGTGCGCCTCAGAACGATCCTTTCGGCGGCTGGGTGATCTGGAGCGGCCTGCCGCCCGAGGGGCTGGACGGGGCGAGCGTCGTCCGCGGCGCGGGGGCCGGCCCCTATGGCGCCGGGGCGCTCACCGGCGTCGTCGCCCTGCAGGAACGCGGCGCGCAGGAGGGCGTCTCCGCCCTGGACGTGTCGGTGGGCGAGCGGGACAGCTACCGGGCGGCCATCGCGGGCGGGACCGAGAGCCTGCTGCTCACCGCCGCGGCCTCCAAGACCGACGGCTACTATGCCGTGCGCGGCCGTCAGCGCGGGGCGGCGGACGAACGTATCTCGCTGGAGGACGTCTCGGGGGCGATCCGCGCCCAGCACGACTTCGGCGGCGTCCAGGCGGCGGCCCGGGTGTCGGCCTTCCGCGAAATCCGCGGCGCGGGCCTAGTGGGCGCGCGGTCGGTGGCCTCTGGTCAGTCGGCGAGCCTGACCCTGGCGCGTCCGGCCGAGGCGGGCGTGGGCGGCTGGCGGCTGCAGGGCTGGGTCCGCGAAAGCGACCTGAAGAACAGCTCCGTCGCCGTGGCGGCCGGTCGGGTGGGCACGACCCTGGCCAACGACCAGTACAAGACGCCCGCCACCGGCTATGGCCTGAACGCCGCCATCCAGGGCAGCCTCGACGCCATCAACTGGGAGCTCGGCGCTGACGCCCGCTGGACCGACGGCAAGGTGCGCGAGCGCTTCCGCTACCAGAACGGCGCCTTCACCCGCGATCGCGAAGCCGGGGGCGAGACCTTTGTGGCGGGCGCCTATCTGGAAGCCGCCTATGACCAGGGGCCGTGGATTGTCACCGGCGGCGTGCGGGTGGACCGCTCCAAGTCCAGCGACGCCATCCGCCGGGAAATCGACACCGCCACTGGCGATGTGACCCTCGACGAGCGACCGGACGGGTCGTCGGAAACGACGCCCACGGCGCGCCTCGGCGTCCGCTACGACCTGACCGACGGCCGTTACGTGCGCGGCGCAGCCTACGCCGCCTTCCGGCCGCCGACGCTGAACGAACTGCACCGGCCGTTCCGGGTGGGCAATGACATCACCGAGGCCAATCCCGCGCTGCAGCCCGAGACGCTGCAGGGCCTGGAGGTCGGCGTGGGCGGCGAGGGCGCCGTGCACTGGGGGGCGACCCTGTTCTGGAACCGGATCAAGGACCCGATCACCAACGTCACCATCGGCATCGGCCCCGGAACCTTCCCCACCGCCGGCTTCGTGCCCGCCGGCGGCGTGCTGCGCCAGCGGCAGAACGCCGGGGAGATCGAGGCCTGGGGCGTGGAGGGCGAGGCCTCGGGCGACCTGGGGACGAACCTGTCCTGGCGGACGGCCTTCGCCTATGCCCATGCCGAGGTCGACGGCGGCTCGGCGGCGCCGCAGCTTACCGGCCTGCGACCGGCCCAGACGCCTAGGTGGACGGTGACGGCCGGCGCCGACTGGCGCCCGCTGGAGCGTCTGACCGTTTCGGCGGACCTGCGCTACGAGACCATGCGCTGGGAGGACGACCTCAACACCCGCCGGCTCGCCGCCGGGGTCCAGCTGGACGCCGGCGCTGCCTGGCGCGTGAACCGCACGACCGAGATCTATATCTCGGCCGAGAACCTCGGCGACGAGGAGCTGGAGGTGGGCGAGACGGCGGACGGCGTGGAGAGCTACGCCGCGCCGCGGACCTTCCGCATCGGCGTCAGCATCCGGCGGTAGGAGCTCAGGCCTCTTTCGCCATGGCCCGGGCGGCGGCGGCCTTGCTGGCCTCGTCGCCGTCGCGGGCCGCCTCCAGGAACTTGAGCACGGCGAGTTCGAAGGCGCGCTCGTCGCCTGACGCCTGCATCTTCAGCCCGCCGGCCTCATAGGCCTCGAGGATGGCCGGGTGGATGTAGGCGCTGCGGGCCACGGCGGCCGTGTTGCCAAGCACCCCGGCCACCGCCTTCACGCAGGTGACGATGTTGCGCCGGGCGTCGGCGGCGCTGGCGCATTCGGGCGAAAGCATCAGGGCGCGGGCGGCCATCACCGTGCCGGCCCAGGTGCGGAAGTCCTTGGCCGAGAAGTCCTCGCCGAGGGCCTCGCGGAGATAGGCGTTCACGTCGGCGGACTCGACCGCGCAGCGCCGGCCGTCCGCATCCACATATTGGAAAAGCCGCTGGCCGGGCAGGTCCTGGCAGGCCTTGATGATGCGCGCGAGCCGCCGGTCGTTGAGCCCGGTCTGGTGCATCTTTCCGCTCTTGCCGCGGAACTCGAACACGGCCCCGCCGCGGCCCACCTTCACGTGACGGTCGCGCAGGGTGGTGAGGCCAAAGCTCTTGTTTGTCTTGGCGTATTCCTCGTTGCCGACGCGGATCAGAGTGCGTTCCATTACAGCGATCACGGCGGCCAGCACCTTCTCCCGGGGGAGGCCAGGGCGCTTGAGGTCCGCTTCCACGCGGCGGCGCAGGCGGGGCAGGGCGCGGCCGAAGGCGATCACCCGGTCGTACTTGTGGCTGTCGCGCACCTCGCGCCAGCGCGCGTGATAGCGGTACTGCTTGCGCCCTTTCTGGTCGCGGCCGACCGCCTGGATGTGGCCGTTGGCCCGCGGGCTGATCCAGACCTCGGTCCAGGCCGGAGGAATGGCCAGCTGGCGGATGCGCTCCATCGTCCGCTCATCCGTCACCGGGGAGCCGTCCGGCTTGCGGTAGTTGAAGCCCTCGCCGCGGGCGGGCTGGCGGGTGAGGCCCGGGTCGGCGTCGCTCACATAACGAAGGCCGGCCTCCTGAAGCTCTTCGGCCGCGAGATCGTCGGGCATGTCCCTGGCCATGGGCCCTCCACTGGTGCGGCGGCAACGTGGTATGCGCGGCGCCGGTTCCTCAGCCGGAAAGCCCATCGCCTTGAACTACCGCCACGCCTTCCATGCCGGGAACTTCGCGGACCTGGTGAAGCACGCGGCCCTGCTGCGCCTCCTGGACGCGCTGGGGCCAGGGCCGCTGACCGTGATCGACACGCACGCCGGGCGAGGGCTCTACGACCTGGCGGGCCCCGAGGCGCGCAAATCCGGGGAAGCCGAGGCCGGGATCGTTCGCTTGATGGCGCACAGGGACGCGCCGGCTGTCTTCGGGCCTCTTGTCCGGGCCGTCAGCGCCCTGAACGCCGGCGGCGCCGTGCGGCGCTATCCGGGCTCGCCCTGGCTGATCGCCGAGCATCTGCCGCCCGCCGGCCGCTACCTCGCCTGCGAACTGCGCAAGGAGGAGCACGACGCCCTGCGCAGCGCCCTCAGGGGACGGGCCAATGTCGAGACGCTCTGCGCTGACGGCTATGCCGCGGCGGTTCAGCGATGCCCGCCCAAGGGCCGGGTGCTGCTGCTCATCGATCCGCCGTTCGAGAAGGCCGACGACTACGACCGCGTCATCGAGGCGTTGGAAGGCGCCCGGGCGCGCAATCCGCAGGTCCAGGCCCTGGTCTGGCTGCCGCTGAAGGATCTGGAGACCTTCGACGCCTTCCTGCGCGACCTGGAGGACGTGGTGGATGCGCCTATGCGCGTGGCAGAGGCCCGGGTGCGGCCGCTGGCCGACCCCATGAAGATGAACGGCTGCGCCCTGGTGCTGATGAACGGGCCGGACCTTTCGGCCGATCTGGCCGCGATCTGCGGTTGGGTGGCTGAGGAACTCGGCGAGGAGGGGGCGGCGCGAGTCTATGCCCTGGCCTCGGCCTCGGATCCGTAGCCGTCATCTCGTCCGGCTTACGGCCCGAAGCCTCACTTGGCGTGCGGCGGCGGCGCGCCGTAAGAACGGCCCGTGCTGAAGCGCGCCTTCGACATTTTGGCCGCCCTCGCAGGGCTGATCGTCCTCTCGCCGATTCTGTTGGGTCTGGCCGTGGCCGTGCGCCTGGACAGTCCCGGCCCGGCCCTGCACTGGTCACGGCGGGTGGGACGGTACAATCGCATCTTCCGGATGCCGAAGTTCCGGACCATGCGGACCGACGCTCCCGACGTGGCGACCCATCTGCTGCCCGATCCTGACCGCTGGATCACGCCGCTGGGCCGTTTCCTGCGCCGCTCCAGCCTGGATGAGCTGCCCCAGCTCTGGAGCGTGCTCACCGGCGAGATGAGCCTCGTGGGGCCCAGGCCCGCCCTGTTCAACCAAGACGATCTCGTGGCGCTGCGGACGGAGGCGGGTGTGGATCGGCTGCGCCCCGGCGTGACCGGCTGGGCCCAGATCAATGGCCGCGACGAGCTGCCCATCCCCGAGAAGGTGCGGCTCGACCGGGAGTATATGGAGCGCATGTCGCTGGCCTTCGACCTGGCCATTGTCCTGCGGACTGTCCGGTCGGCGATCTCGGGGCGCGGGGTGAGCCACTAGACCTTCCGGGGAACTCCACCGGACCGCCCGGGCGTTGAGGCGGATCGGAGATTCCCTTGAGCCAAGACGCCTTCCAGTCCCCGCAGCCCGGCCGCCGGCGCCAGGTCCCGCCTCCGCCAGGCCGGCGGCGGCCGATGCAACGGGCGAGGGCCTGGGCCCAGACCCGCTGGGAGAAGCTCAGCCAGGCTCGGCTGCACAGACCCCGGTTGAAGCGGCCGAGCAACCGGACCTTGAAGTGGGCGGCGGGCGTGCTCGCCCTCGTCGCCATCGCCGTCGCCATCCTGGCCGCCGTCTGGGACTGGAACTGGTTCCGCGGGCCGCTCGCCCGCTATGCCTCGCTGCGGATGCACCGGGAGGTCAGTATCGCGGGAGACCTCGAGGTGAAGGCATGGTCCTGGCAGCCCCGGGCCACGGTCTCGGGCGTGCGGATCGCCGACGCCGCCTGGAACGGCGAGGGCAATCCCGACGGCCGCCCCATGGGGACTTTCGAGAAGATCACGGTCCAGATCCGGCTGATCCCGCTCCTGTGGGGAGATGTGGATCTTCGCCTGCTCCGCTTCGACCGGCCAAACCTTCGCCTGGTGGCGGACGCGCAGGGGCGCCGGAACTGGGATTTCTCGGATGGCCGTCGCCAGGGCGAGCCGCTGCGGCTGCCGCCGATCCGCAGCTTCATCATCAATGATGGGCGGCTGGCCTATGCCGATGCGCGCCGTGACATGCGCTTCGACGCCACGGTGAACGCCAGCGAGACCCTGGGCCAGGCGAACCGGGGCTTTGAGCTAATCGGGCAGGGGACCATCAACCGCCAGCCGTTTCGGATGGAGGTCACCGGCGGCCCGCTGCTGAACATTGATCGCAACAAGCCCTATCCGTTCGCCGCCGACATCCGCGCCGGCCAGACCTTCATCACCGCCACGGGCAATGTGCCCAAGCCCTTCGACCTTGGCCGCTTCACCATGGCCGCCATGGCCCGGGGACCGGACCTGTCGGACCTCTATCCGCTCACCGGCGTCGCCCTGCCGAATACGCCGCCATACCGCCTGCGGGGGCGGCTCTCGCGTGACGGCCAGATCTGGCGCATCGACAACCTCGGCGGCCGGGTGGGCGACAGTGATCTGGCCGGGGATCTGAAGGTGGAGACTGGGCGCGAGCGGCCCATGTTCACCGCCGACCTTCGCTCGAACAGTCTGGACTTCGACGACCTGGGGGCCCTGTTCGGCGGCTCGCCGTCAACCGGCCTGGGCGAGACCGCCTCGCCGGCTCAGGCCGCCGTGGCCCGGCGCCTGGGCGCGCAGCAGCGTCTGTTCCCCGACTCCACGCTCGATATGACCCGCATCCGGGCCATGGACGCCGACGTACGCTACCGCGCGGCCGCAATCCGCGATGCGCCCATCGACCTGCGCTCGGGCTCCGTGCGGGTGAAGCTCGACAACGGTCTGCTGCGGGCCGACCCGCTGCGCCTGGATCTGCCCCGCGGCCGCGTCGCCGGCCACATCGCCCTGAACGCCCGCAAGGCGGTTCCGGCGACCGAGCTGGACCTCCGGCTCAGCAACGCCCGCATCGAGGAACTGGTCCCGGTCACCTATGGCGGCGGCCATCCGCTGACCGGCGCCCTGGCCGGGCGGGCGCGCCTCACCGGCCAGGGTGACAGCGTCCACAAGGCCTTCGCCACCGCCGACGGCGAGGTGATGATGGTGGCCCCTGGGGGCGAGATCCGTGAGGCGTTCGCCGAGCTTATGGGCGTCAATGTGGTCAAGGGGCTGGGCCTGCTCCTGAAGAAGGACATGGACAGCGTCCCGCTCCGCTGCGGCGTCGCCCATTTCCGTGCTGCCGACGGGGTGATGACCGCCAGCAACATCGTGCTGGACACCGAGCCGGTGCTGATCACCGGCCAGGGCAAGGTCGACCTCGGCCGCGAGCGGATGGCGTTCAGGCTGCAGGGCGAGAACAAGAAGTTCCGGCTGGTCCGGGTGCTGGCGCCGGTGACGGCGGAGGGGCCAATCCGCGCGCCTAAGCTGGGCGTGGAGGCGGGAACGGCGATCGGCCAGGGCGCGGTCGCGGCGGGTCTGGGCGCGCTGATTGCGCCGGTCGCCGCCCTGCTGCCGTTCGTGGATCCCGGCCTCGCCAAGGACGCCAACTGCGGCGCTCTGCTGGCCGAGGCGGGCCGCAAAGGGGCTCCCGCGCCTGCCGCCGCCCGTTGACGCCTCCAGTCGCCGCCCGGCAATGTCCTTCGCAATTGTGTAGCTGAGGAGACTCGGGACGATGGCGTTGGGTGGAAACTTGGGCGCGAGCCTTGCGGCGGCTCTCGGTGTTGGTCTGGCCGTGACGGTCGCCGGCGTGGCTGTGGCCCATGACGATCCGCCGCCCAAGGGCCAGCTGAGCCCGGCCCAGAAGGCTGCCTATGACCGCCACGCCAACTTCGAGAAGCTGGGGGCTGCCTTCAAGGCGCTGAACGACGAGCTCCGGAAGTCCAATCCCAACGTCGCCACGGTGCAGGCGCAGACCAAGACCATGGCCGCCCTGGCCAAGGCGCTGCCGACCTGGTTCCCGCGCGGCAGCGGCGTCGAGGTCCGACCGAAGAGCGAGGCCAAAGCCAACATCTGGACCGACGCCGCCGGCTTCAACGCCAAGGCTTCGGTCTCTCTGGCCGAGATCAACAAGCTCAACGACGCCGCCCTCAAGGGCGACATGGGCGCGGTGAAGGCCCAGGTGCGCGCAGCGGGCGGCGCCTGCAAGGGCTGCCACGACGTCTATCGCGAGAAGAAGAGCTGATCGTGAGCGCCGCCGGAGTCCGTGCGAAGCTCTGGGACGCGCCGGTCCGCCTCGTCCACTGGCTGCTGGTCGTCCTGGTCGCCTTCTCGTGGTGGTCGTCGGAAGACCATCTGAACTGGCACCGCTGGAGCGGCTACGCGATCCTGGGGCTGGTCGCCTTCCGCATTCTGTGGGGCTTCGCCGGCGCCGGCGCGGCGCGCTTCTCCAGTTTCGTTCGCGGGCCGAAGGCGGTCGCCGCCTATGTGCGGACCCTGCCGGAGCGGGCCGCCTCAGCTACGCCCGGCCACAATCCGCTGGGCGGCTGGAGCGTGATCGCGCTCCTGCTCGTCCTCGCCGCGCAGGTGACGACCGGCCTCTTTACGGTGGATATCGACGCCTTCGAGGCCGGTCCGCTGTCGCATCTCGTCAGCTATGACCTCGGCCGCACCTTGGCCGAGCTGCACGAATTCTGCTTCCGCCTGCTGCAGGTGCTGGTGGCGCTGCATGTGGCGGCGGTGCTGTTCTACCTGCTCTACAAGCGCACCAACCTGATCCGGCCCATGGTCACCGGCTGGCGGACCTTCCCCGAGGATCCGGGCCTGGCGAGCGCGCCGGTGTGGCGGCTGCTGGCGTCGATCGCCGTCGCAGCCGCCCTGGCCTTCGCCGCGTCGAAGGGGTTCTGGACCTAGCTGCGCTCGGCGGCGTCGCGCAGGCAGGCCAGCCAAGCCTCCTCGCGGGCCTTCTCAGCCTGGCGCAGCTTTTCTTCCGCCTCGCGGACCGCGGCGTCGTGCTTGCGCCACGCGCCCACCGCCTCCTCGCGGGCAGCGCGGGCGGCTTCCATGGTCGGATAGCGGGCGAGGACGGCGCGCGTGGAGTAACTCACCGGCGGCCCCACGGTCTCGCGGTCGGGATAGAAGCCAGTGATGGAATCCCCCGTCTCGCTCTCCACGTGGAACACGTCGGCCCACCCGGCGTGATGGCGCATCAGGGCCCAGGGACGTTCGATCCGTTCGCTCACCGAATTCTCCTCTTTGGAAATCTAATACGAGGGCCGACTAAGCCTTAGCGCGCCCGCACCGGCCGTCCAACGCCAGAGCGCGATTTCGGCTTCCATTCCCCCGCGTCGTCGTGGGAAAGCCACGCCATTGTTCCAGGCGATTTGAAGCGGGCGTGTTTTGTCGAAGATCGTAATCGGCCGCCAGTTCTGCGGCCCGCCGAATTCCGGCAACGGCGGTTATGTCTGCGGCGTCATCTCCGAGGGGCTGGAAGGCCCGGTGACCGCCGTGCTTCGGGCCCCTGTGCCGCTGGATGTCGAACTGACGGTGGAGCCGCAGGACGGGCTGCATGTGCTGCTCGGCGAGGCTGGGCCCATCGGCAGCGCCGGGCTGGCCAAGGTGGAATTGCCCGATCCGCCGCCCGCGCCGAGCCTAGAGGCCGCCCGGGCCGCCGGCGCCCGGCACGTGGGCCTGCACCAGCGCATCCATCCCATCTGCTTCACCTGCGGGGTGGCGCGGGAGGAGGGCGACGGCCTGCGGGTTCTCCCCGGCCAGCTGGAGGGGGCGGAGCCCGGCGTCGTCGCCTGCGCCTGGCGGGCGCACGAGAACTTCGCCCGGCCGGACGGGACCATCGCGCCCGAGATCGTCTGGGCCGCGATCGACTGCCCCGGCTATTTCGCCTGGTATGAAAAGGAAGGCCGGCACGGCGCCTTGCTGGGAACCATGACCGGGGAGGTTCTGCGCGCGCCCCGCGCCGGCGAGGAATGCATCCTGCTCGCCTGGCCGATCGCCAAGGAGGGTCGCAAGGAATTCGCCGGCGTGGCGCTCTACTCGGCCGAAGGCGAACTGATGGCCCGGGCCCACCAGGTCTGGATCGTCATCGGCCCGCTGCCCGCCGTCGCCGCCTGACGTCCGGCGCTTGCGGCCGCACCGCGGAGCCGCCAACCTTCGGAGGCGAAGGGGATTCCACATGCGTGCAGCTTCGGTATCGGATTTTCGGGAACTGGCCCGGCGTCGGCTGCCGCGGATTTTCTTCGAATACATCGACGGCGGCAGCTATGCGGAGGTGACGCTCAAGCGGAACGTCGCCGACCTTGAGGAGATCGCCCTGCGCCAGCGGGTCATGGTGGACATGACCCAGCTCTCCATGAGCACCGAAGTGCTGGGCCAGAAGCTGTCCATGCCGGTGGGGCTCGCGCCGGTGGGGATGGCCGGCATGTACGGTCGGCGCGGGGAGACCCAGGCCGCCCGCGCCGCCGCCGCCGTTGGGGTTCCATTCTGCCTCTCCACCGTGGGCGTCTGCTCAGTGGAGGAGGTGGCCGCCACCGGAACGCCTCCATGGTTCCAGCTCTACATGCTCAAGGACCGCGGCTACATGCGCGAACTGCTGAGCCGGGCGAAGGAGCTGGGCTCGCCCGTGCTGGTGTTCACCGTCGACCTGCCAACGCCGGGGGCGCGCTATCGCGACGTGCGTTCGGGCTTCACCGGCGTGAGCAAGCTGGAGGCGGCGCTGATCCAGGCCTGGGACGGGATCACCCATCCGGCCTGGACCTGGGACGTCTTCGTCCATGGGCGGCCGCACACGCTGGGTTCGGTGGCCGCGGCGGTGCAGGGCAGCCGGCGGGTCACGGACTTCCTGGCCTGGATCGCCCGAAACTTCGACCGGTCGGTCACCTGGAAGGACCTGGACTGGATCCGGGAGACCTGGGACGGCCCCATCGTGGTCAAGGGCGTGCTGGACCCCGAGGACGCCAGGCTGGCGGCCAAGGCCGGGGCGCAGGGGATCGTGGTGTCGAACCACGGCGGCCGGCAGCTGGACGGCGTGCGCTCCTCGATCTCGGCCCTGCCGGGCATCGCCGACGCCGTGGGCGACCGGATGGAGGTCTTCATGGACGGCGGGGTCCGCTCGGGCCTCGACGTGCTGAAGGCCCTCGCCCTCGGGGCCAAGGCCTGTTTCGTGGGGCGCGCCTGGGCCTATGCCCTGGGGGCCGGGGGCGAGCCGCAGATCCGCAGGATGCTCGACATCATGCGGTCGGAACTGGCGGTGGCGATGATCCTCACGGGCTGCAACGACGTGCGCCAGGCCGGCCGCCACCTGCTCGACCTCGACTGAAAATCCGCGCCGCGGGATGCGGCAACCCGAACGGGTCCCCATGTGTTCTCTCCGCCCAGGACGGGAGATCGACATGCAAGAGGCGCGTGCGTTGGCCTACTCGCTCAGCCAGGCCGAAACCGGCTGGCTGTGGAGCGTGTACGATGAAGACGGGGAGACCGTAGCCCGAGGACTGGACTCCAGCAGAGCCGCCGCCCAGGCGGCCATAGACGCCATGCTGAACAGTGCGGCGGAGCTTCTTTGCCTTCCCAGGCTGCGCGGCTGAGCCGCCGCCTGATCTGGCTGCGCCCCGGGAGCGGACTGGGCTAGAACGACGGCATGCCGGTGCAACGGACAAGGGCGCTGCGCTTCCTGGGGCGCTTCGAGACACGCGCGCTGCTGATCCTCATGGCGGCCATGGGCGCGCTCTGGGCGTTCATCGCCATCGCCGGGGCGGTGAGCGCGGGCGACACCCATGCGGTCGATGCGCAGCTGATCCTCATGTTCCGCAACCCTGCGGACCTGTCCGATCCCATCGGCTCGGGTTCGTTCGAGGAAGCGGTGCGGGACGTCACCGCTCTGGGCGGCTTTACCGTCGTCACCCTGACCACGGTGGTGGGCGTTCTGGCCTTCCTTTTCCACCGACGCTGGAAACACGCCCTGGTGCTCGGGGGGACCGTGCTGCTGGCCTTCGCCTCCAGCGAGGGAACCAAGGCCCTGTACGGCCGGGCCCGGCCCGACCTCGTGCCGCACGGCTCCAACGTCTATTCGGCCAGTTTCCCCAGCGGCCATTCCACCCTGTCCACGGCTACCTTCCTGACCCTCGCTGTGCTGATCGCGAGCCTGGAAGAGCGCCGGCGCTCGAAGGCCCTGGTCTATGTCCTGGCCGTGATGGTCATGGCCGCGGTGGGCCTGAGCCGGATCTATCTCGGCGTGCATTGGCCGAGCGACGTGCTGGCCGGGTGGTGCCTGGGATCGGCCTGGGCCTTTGTGGCGTGGGTGGTGCTGCGCTGGGCCGGCGGTCGGACCCGAGGCTAGATCAGCCGAAGCCGGCGAGGTGCGGCGTCCGGCCATTCCAACCCGACACCTTCTCGAACGCCGCGCCCAGGCTCACGACGGCGGCCTCGTCGGCCGGACGGCCCAGGATCTGCAGCCCGACCGGCAGGCCGGTCCGGGTGAGGCCGCAGGGCACGGTGATCCCCGGCAGATCCACGTAGTTGGCCGCCCGGGTGAGACGGCTGAGCGGCGAGATGGTCTCGTCCACCTCCTCCAGGGTCGGGGCGGGGAGGGGGCAGGTGGGCGACAGGAGGCCGTCGTAGGGGGCGAGCCAGGCGTGGAAGGCCGCCTGGTCGGCGGCGCGGCGGGCCCGGGCCTCGTCGAGCTCTGCGTCGGTAATGTCCCGACCGGCCTCGAACCGTCGGACGATCCAGGGATCCATGACTTCGGCGAGGCGGGTGATCCGCGAGCCCCATACTCGCCAGCCCTCGCCGGCCATCAGGAGGCCGTTGGCGTCGAAGGACCCCTCCAGCACCGGTGGCGGGGCGACCGTTTCCAGCACCGCGCCGGTCTCGGCGAAGCGGGCCGTCGCTTCTTCATAGAGTCGCGCCACCTCGGGATGCAGGCCGCCCAGGGCGTCGGGCGGCAGGACGGCGACGCGGCGGCCGGCGACGTCCGCGGCCAAGGCGGCCTCTGCGTCGAAGGCCTCGCGCACCGCCGAGGCCTCGTCCGGTCCGGAGATCGCCGCCAGCATCCGGGCGGTGGTGGCCACGTCGCGGGCGAGGACGCCCACCGTGTCGAGAGCGGGGCTCAGGGGATGGACGCCCCGCAGGCTCACGAGGCCGCGGCCGGGCTTGAGGCCCACCACGCCGCAGACGGCCGCGGGGATGCGGACCGAGCCGCCGGTGTCGGTGCCCAGGGCGCCGTCGCAAAGCCCGGCGGCGACGGCCACGGCCGAGCCCGAGGACGAGCCGCCCGGCGCCCGCTGGATCTTGGCGTCCCAGGGATTCCACGGGGCGCCCACGGCCCGGTTAGTGCCCCAGCCGCCATAGGCCAGCTCCACCGTGTGGGTCTTGCCGACGATGCTCCAGCCCGCCTGCAGGAGGCGATCGACGACGCGGGCGTTGCGCGCCGGCGAGGGATCGACCGGCGTCCGGGCGCCGCCGCCCGTTGGGACGCCGGCCACGTCGATCAGGTCTTTCACCGCCAGGACCGGTCCGTCTCCGTCCTCGCCGAGCAGGGGCGGATCGAAGACCTGGACGAAGGCCTTCAGGCGGCCGTCGTAGCGGCGGATGCGATCGAGGGCCTCCTGTGGGGTCATGGCCTCCGTTATCGCTGACCTGGGGGAAGGAAACCAGATGACGTCGATCGACGAGCGGCGGTAAATCATGGGCGACATGATGTCGTCGCTCCCCGACCAGCTCCGCGCGACCGTCCGTTTCCTGGGGCGGGTGCTGGGCGATGTGATCCGGGCCCAGGACGGCGTGGCGGTGTTCAACCAGATCGAGGACATCCGAAAGGCCTCGGTGGCCTTCCACCGCGAAGGCACGCCAGAGGCGGCGCGGCTGATGGCCGAGCGGCTGTCGTCCCTGAGCCTCGAGGACACGGTCCGTTTCGCCCATTCGTTCGCCTGCTTCCTGCAGATCACCAACATCGCCGAGGACCAGATCCAGCGCCGGCGCATCCGGGCGGGGGATGCGCGGCAGGACACCCTGGCCGGCGCCCTGCGGACCCTGGCCGCAGAGGGTGTGGACCGGGCGGCGGTGATCCAGTTGCTGGCCGGGGCGTTGATCGCGCCGGTGATCACCGCCCATCCCAGCGAGGTGCGCCGCAAGAGCGTGCTCGACCGCCAGAGCGCCATCGCCCGCGGCCTGGAGGCGCTCGATCACGCCCGCACCGAGGCCGAGCGAGCGGCGATCGAACGGCAACTGGTGCGCGAGGTCTCGATCTTCTGGCGCACCCGTCTGCTCCGGCACGTGAAGATCGCCGTCAGCGACGAGATCGAGAACGCCGCTTCCTATTTCGAGCGCAGCTTCCTGAAGGCCGTGCCGCGGCTCTACGCCCATTGGCGCGAGGTGCTGGGCGAGGAGGCCGCGTCGCTGCCGAGCTTCCTGCGGGTCGGCAGCTGGGTGGGCGGCGACCGGGACGGCAACCCGTTCGTCACCGCCGCGGTGATGCGCGAGGCCATGGCCAAGCAGTCGCGGGCTGCGCTGCGGATGTACCTGGATCGCATCCACGCCCTGGGGGCGGAGCTGTCGATCTCGTCGGACCTTGCCGAGGTGACGCCCGAGCTGAGGGGCTTGGCCGACGCCGCGCAGGATCCGTCGCCGCAAAGGATCGACGAGCCCTATCGCCGAGCGCTCACAGGCATCTATGCGCGGCTGGCCGCCACCTATCCGCGGCTCACCGGCGAGACGCCGCCCCGGCCGCCTAGCGCCGCGGCCGAGCCCTACGACAGTCCGGACGCCCTCAAGGCCGATCTGCAGACGGTGCTGGATTCCCTGCTGAGGGTGCACGGACAAGCCTTCGCCGAAGGGCCGCTGCCCGACCTGATCCGCGCCGTGGACGTGTTCGGCTTCCACCTCGCCACCCTCGACATGCGGCAGAACTCGGCGGTCCACGCCCGGGTGGTCGCCGAACTGCTCCGGCGGGCTGGGGTCGTGGAGGACTATGAGGCGCTGGACGAGGCGGCGCGCTGCGACCTGCTGCTGCGGGAGCTGGGCCACGGACGCCTGCTGGCCTCGCCGTTCGCCGTCTATGGCGACGAGACGACGCGCGAGCTGGAGACCCTCGCCGCAGCGGCCGCGATCAGGCACCGCTACGGGCCTGAGGCCATCCGCAGCTACATCGTCTCGAACACCACCTCGGTCTCGGACCTTCTGGAGGTGTACGTCCTTCTGAAGGAGGTGGGGCTGTTCGTCCCCGGATCGCCGCCGAGGGCCGGGATCTTCGCCGAGCCGCTGTTCGAGACCATCGAGGACCTGCGGGCCGCTCCCGAGACCATGGCCCGATATCTGGCCCTGCCGCTGATCTCCGATCTCCTGGCGGCCCACGGCCTGCAGGAGGTGATGATCGGCTACTCCGACAGCAACAAGGACGGCAGCTATCTGACCTCCACCTGGGAGCTCCACAAGACTTCCCGGGCGCTGAGCGCGGTGGTGAGCGAGGCGGGGCTGCGGCTGCAGCTCTTCCACGGCCGGGGCGGCGCCGTGGGGCGGGGCGGCGGCTCCAGCTTCGACGCTCTGGTCGCGCAGCCGCAGGGCACCGTGGGCGGGCGCATCCGCATCACCGAGCAGGGCGAGGTTGTGGCCAACAAGTACGCCGACCCGGAGCTCGCCCGGCAGAGCCTGGAGACGCTGACCGCGGGAGTGGTGCTGGCCTCGCTGCGCCGACAGGCCTCGGAGGACCTGGCGCCCTGGTCGAAGGCCATGGACGCCTTGGCCCGAACGGCCATGCGCGCCTATCGCAGCCTAGTCTACGAGACGCCGGGGTTTGCGGACTACTTCTTCGCCGCCACGCCCATCGCCGAGATCGCCGACCTGAACATCGGCAGCCGGCCGACCTCGCGGCAGGCCTCTCGGACCATCCACGGCCTGCGGGCCATCCCCTGGGTGTTCTCCTGGTCGCAGTCGCGGGCCATGCTGCCGGGCTGGTACGGTTTCGGCTCGGCGGTGGCCGAGGGCGGGGTCTCCATGGCCCAGCTGCGGGACCTGCACGCCGCCTGGCCGTTCTTCGCCACCACCCTGGCCAACATGGAAATGGTGCTGGCCAAGGCCGACATGGCCATCGCAGGCCGCTACGCCGGGCTGGTGGAGGACCGCGCGCTTGCAGACCGGGTGTTCGGCGCCATTCGCGCCGAGTGGGACCGCACCCTAGAGGCGCTGCTGAAGATCACCGGCCAGTCGTCCCTGCTGGAGCACAACCCGGACCTTGCGGCGGTGATCCGCTCGCGCCTGCCCTACATTGATCCCCTGAACCATCTGCAGATCGAGTTGATCCGCCGTCGCCGCTCAGGCGATGACCAGGCCGCCGTCCGTCAGGGCATCCACCTGACGATCAATGGCGTGGCGGCAGGACTTCGGAATACGGGCTGATGTCAGAGAACCTTTACGACCTGCTGGCCGGCGGCTTTCCCGCCGACCGAGCCAAGCCTTGCTTCCTGCTGAGCGGCGGGACCGTCAGCTACGGCGAGCTTGAGGACCAGGCCGCGCGCACCGCCGCCCGGCTGATCGCCGAGGGCGTGCGCCCCGGCGACCGTGTGGCGCTGCAGGCCGAGAAGACGCCCGAGGTCATCGTCATCTATCTGGCGACCCTGAAGGCGGGGGCGGTCTTCCTACCCCTGAACGCGGCCTACACGGCGTCTGAGGTGGACTACTTCCAGGGTGACGCCGAGCCTCGGGTCTTCATCACCGACCCGCCGGCCTATGTGCGGGAGGCGGCAGGCTTCGCGCCGCTGGAGACGGCGATCCCCCGGACGGCGGGTGACCTCGCCTCGCTGATCTACACCTCGGGCACTACCGGCCGGTCCAAGGGCGCGATGCTCAGCCATGGGAACCTCGCGGCCAACGCTCTGGCCCTGCACGCGGCGTGGGGGTTCACGCCCGACGACGTGCTGTTGCACGCCCTGCCGGTGTTCCGTGTGCATGGGCTGTTCGTGGCCCTTCACTGCGCCCTGCTGAGCGGTGCGCCGATGATCTGGTTGCCCAAGTTCAGCGATGGGGAGGTGCTGGCGGGCCTTGCCAAGGCGACGGTGATGATGGGCGTGCCGACCTTCTACACCCGGCTGCTGGCCAATCCCGCCTTCACCCGGGACGCGGCGGCCGGCGTGCGGCTCTTCATCTCGGGCTCGGCGCCGCTGCTGCCCTCGACCTTCGCGGAGTTCGAGGCGCGGACGGGCCAGCGCATCCTGGAACGTTACGGCATGAGCGAGGCGGTGATCATCACCACCAACCCGCTGGATGGCGAGCGGGTCGCGGGCTCGGTTGGCTATCCGCTGCCGGGCGTTGAGCTGCGGATCGGCGGCGGCGAGGAGACCGGCGTCATCGAGATTCGTGGCCCCAGCGTGTCCGGCGGCTATTGGCGGATGCCGGAGAAGACGGCCCAGGAGCTCACCGCCGACGGCTTCTTCATCACCGGTGACGTGGGTCGGGTCGACGCTGATGGCCGGGTGTGGATTTCGGGGCGGGCCAAGGACCTGATCATCTCGGGCGGCTACAATGTCTATCCGAAGGAGGTCGAACTGGTGCTCGACGAAATGCCCGGCGTTGTGGAGAGCGCGGTGATTGGCGTACCCTACGCCGATTTCGGCGAGGCCGTGGTGGCCGTCGTGCAGGGCGAAGGCGACGAGGCCGGGCTGATCGCCGAGGCGCGGCGGCGCCTTGCAGCCTACAAGACGCCGAAGCGGGTGGTGTTCGTCGCTGAACTCCCCCGCAACGCCATGGGCAAGGTGCAGAAGAACCTGCTACGCGAACGCTACGCTGATCTGCTTGCCAACTGACGGCGGGGCGGGGCCGGCGCCTCCAGCGGGCCGCGATCATAGTTGGCGATCGCCGCCAGGGTCTGCGGCTGGAGCAGGATAGCCACCCCTGACCGCAGCTCGATCAGCCGCTCGCGGCGAAGCTGCTGCAGGGTGCGGTTCACATGGACGATGGAAAGGCCGAGGGCGTCGGCCAGGATTTCCTGCGTCAGCGGCAGCGGAAAACGCTGACTGTCGCCGAGCCCGACGATCTGGAGCCGACGCTGGAGCTCCAGCAGGAAATGAGCGACCCGCTCGTATGCCGTCTGCTGGCCGAGGCGGACCATATGGTCCAGCAACAGCCGCTCGCTCTCAAGCGTCGAGGCGGCCAAGCCCTGTGCAAGGCCCGGGGCGCGCCCTTCGCACACATCCTCCAGCAACGGCGAGGCGTCGATGGTCTCCATGGCCGTGAGGGCGGTGACGGTCCAGGGCGCCGTCGCGCCGGCGCGTAGGTCGAGGCCGAAGGCGTCGCCGGGCAGAATGAAGCTGAAGATCTGGCGGCGGCCGTCGGGCAGCACCCGCTGGCGGGCGGCCCACCCCGTCACCACGAACCTGGGTTGTCGCCGGGTCTGGCCCTCGACGATGATCTCATCGCCGGGCCGGCGCCGTTCGCGCCTGTCGGAAAGCCCTCGCACCAGGGCTTCTTCATGTTCCGTGAGCGACGTCAGAGAACGCAGCCGATGGACGACCGGATCGATTGGCCATCCCGTCAGGCGCGGAGCAAGGCGGCTCGTCATCCCGCAACTCCCCCATGCCGGACCTCTTCAACGCTCGGCGCTCTGGCTGGCGGCCTGAGCGAGCGGCCGGCGCGGGTGGGTCCGGAAGAACACGGGCGTCGGCGATAAAAGTAGCGTTTGAAAGTCCGCGCGGTTCCGAACGGACCGTTGTGACCTGTGACGTGTGCAGGCCGCTGATGGATCAGATCATGGATCTGACGGATCAGATCGAAAAAATTTCGAGCAAAAACAGGGTTTAAGGGGAGGGGCTGAGGTCGGTCGATGGAACGACAGGGCCGGTCGGCCGTTCGTCCCGGCCACCCGATGCGTATCAGGAAAGAGTCCAAGACCATGCGAGCCGCACGTCGTCCCGGTTACGGGTTCAAAGTCCTGGAAACCGCGGCTGGGTGGTCCTGGACGGCCTACGATCGCGAGGGGCGCCCGGTCGAGCAGGGGGCGGCTCCGAGCCGCGCCGCGGCGGCGGCCTGCATCATCCGCGTGATCGCCCGGGCCGCCGAGCCGCAGGACGCCGCGCCCCGATCGGCCGTAGGGTAGCCTTATCCGCCGGACGCTGGCAGGGTCGCGCCGTCATAGGGAGGCGCACATGGACCTGAAGCTCAAAGGCAAGTCGGCGGTGGTGACGGGCGGATCGCGTGGCATAGGCCGGGCGATCGCCGAGACCCTGGCCGACGAAGGCGCCAATGTGGCGGTTTGCGCGCGCAATGCCGATCAGGTGGCGGAAGCGGTGGCGGCGCTCGAAGCCAAAGGCGTGCGCGCGTTCGGACGGGCCGTGGATATCGCCGACAAGGCGGCCCTGCAGGGCTTCGTGGACGCGGCTGCGAGCGCTCTGGGCGGGCTGGACATTCTGATTTCCAACGCGAGCGCCCTGGTGCAGGGCGTGTCGGAAGACGACTGGCGGGCCATGGTCGATATCGACCTGATGGGCGCGGTCCGCAGCTATGAGGCGGCCAAGCCGCACCTCGAGAAGGCCGCCGCGGCGAGCGGTGACGCCGCCTTCATCCTGATTTCCTCTATCTCGGCCGCCGAGGCCGCCGGGCCGTCTTCCTACGGGGCGATCAAGGCGGCCTTGATCCATTACGCCAAGGGCGTGGCGCGCGAAGGCGCCCCGAAGGGCGTGCGATGCAACGTGGTCTCGCCAGGGACGGTGCTGTTCGAGGGCGGGGTGTGGGCCCAGGTGCGTGACGGCATGCCGGGCCTGTTCGAGCAGATGATCAAGCGCAACCCCACCGGTCGCATGGCCACGGCCGAGGAGATCGCCTCCGCGGCGGTGTTCCTGGCCAGCCCCCGTTCGGCCTTCACCACCGGGACCAATCTCGTGGTGGACGGGGCGATCTCGGCGCGGGTGAACTTCTAGGCGCTGACATTGTCGAAGAGCCCCGCCTGATAGTCGCGGATCGCCTCCACGATCTCTTCGCGGGTGTTCATCACGAAGGGGCCATGGGCGACCACCGGCTCGCCGATGGGCTGGGCATGGCCGAAGACCAGCTGGGCCGCGCCGTGGGCGGAGATTTCCACCGTGTCGCCCGGCAGGTCGAGCTCCACCAGGCGCCATTCGGAGACCACGGCGCCGTTCACCCGCACCTCGCCTTTCACGACGTAGAGGAAGACGCTGCGTCCGGAGAGGGAGCCGAAGCCGACCCGGCCGCCGGCCTCCAGGTCGATGACCGTCATGAAGACGTCGGTCAGGGAATTGATCGGCCCCGTGGCGCCGCCCCAGCTTCCAGAGATCAGCCGGACCTGGCCAGCCTCGCCGGCGGGAAGCACCGGAATGGCGTCCGCCTGCACCCCCACATACTTCGGCGGCGTCATCTTTAGACGGGCGGGCAGGTTCACCCAGAGCTGGAGGATTTCCAGGGGGCCGCCGGCGCGCAGGAAGCTTTCAGGCGAGACTTCGGCGTGGATGAGGCCGGAGCCCGCCGTCATCCACTGCACGCCGCCCGCCCGGATGATGCTCTCGTGGCCGGCGGAATCCCGATGCGCCAGCTCGCCTTCCAGGATGAAGGTGACCGTCTCGAAACCGCGATGCGGGTGCGGACCAAACGGAAGGCCGCGGTTGTTCGGCGGATAGACCTGCGGGCCGTGGTGATTGAGGAACAGGAACGGGTCCACCTGCGCCACGCGCGGACCCGGAAGCGGGCGGCGGGTGACGAGGTCGCCGATGTCGTCGCGGTGGGCGGGATGCTGGGCGATTACGATCTTGGCGGTCACGGCGGTCCTCCTTGTCGAGCATATAACCGCGCGCCGGGGCTTGCGGAGCCCGCCGCCGCACGCTTTTCAGAACAGTGATGGACAAGCTTTTCTTTGACCTGCGCGGCACCCACAACCCGCATCGTTGGTACGTGCCGCTTTCCGAGGATGTGTGCGTCGGCCCGCCGGGGAAGATGTTCATGTTCGGGGGCGTGGGCCTCGCGTCCGCCATAGCCGCGCTGGAGCGCACCACCGGCCGTCCCCTGGTGTGGGCCACGGCGCAGTACCTGTCCTACGCCCAGCCGCCGAGCGTGGTGGACCTGGACGTCCGTGCGCCGGTGACCGGCAAGTACAACAGCCAGGCCCGCGTGGTGGGCCACGTGGGCGACCGGGAGATCTTCACGGTCAACGCCGCCCTGGGCTCGCGCCCCAGCGACCTGTCGCAGCAATGGCTTGAGGCCCCGCACGCGCCCCGTCCTGAGGATTGCGACTTGGCCGAACACTGGCGCGGGCGGGGACCGGGGCTGCACAGCCGGATCGAGGTGCGGATCGCCAAGGGCCGCTACGGCAACGATCGCATCGGCCATCCCGAGCCGGACGGGCGGGCGCTGCTCTGGATCCGTCCGCGGGAGCCCATCGCCATCGACGCGCCCATGCTGGCGGTGATGGCAGACTTCGTCCCGTCCGGAGTCGGCAATGCGCTGGGGGCCAATGCGGGGGGCAACAGCCTGGACAACACCCTGCGCATCCGCCGGATCGTGCCCACGGACTGGGTGCTGTGCGACATCCGCATCCACGGCGTCCATGGCGGCTTCGCCCATGGAGCCATGTACCTGTTCAGCCAGGACGGCGAACTGATGGCCACCGCCAGCCAGTCGCTGATCGTACGGATTCGCGAACCCGCGCCGAAAGCCTGAGGCTCAGAACAGCTCGGCCGCGACGCCGGGCCGTTCGTTGTCCCAGATCATCGACATGATGGTCCAGCCACGCTCCGGGTCGTTGTAGAGCTGGATCGAGTTGATCCCGCGCCGCTCGGGCTTGGGGTCGTCGGGGGAGGTGCGGGCTTCGTAGAGGCTCCAGACGTGGGCCATGTTCCCCAGCACGTCGATGCGCCGGGCGATCTCCACCTCATAGAACGGGTTGGCGGCGAAGAAGGGGGTGACATCGGCTTCGTACTCTGCCGGCGACATGATGCGGATCGAGGGCGCGCCCTGGCCGTCCACGCCGGTGCGCATCTGGCGGGCCTCCGGGTGGAACACCTTCCGCTGTCGCGACCCATCCCGTGGCCCCGCGGGCCCCGAGATCATGTCGTACATCTCATCGATCACCGCGCCGATCGCAGCCCGCTGGTCCATGGTTCCTCCGCATCAGAAAGCGGCATGGCGCCCTGCGTCGCGTGGTCCAGGCAAATGACAAAGGTGTAACGCTTTCCCATGCTCGCCCAGGGTGTAAGAACCGCGGCAAGGCGCGCGGGTCCGGCCCGCGCCTCGGAGAGATATTCGCCATGAAGTTTCGTCCGACCTGGCTCGCGGCCGCCTCGGCCGCCGCCCTGATCTCGGCCTGCGCCACCGCGCCGACGCCGCCTCCCGCCGCGGAGGCCGCACCCGCCCCGGGGCCTGAACCGGCCCGGCCCAAGGCGACGCTCGGCGCGTTCGGCTTCGACGCCAGCGGCATGGACCCGTCGGTCGCCCCCGGCGACGACTTCTTCCGCTACGCCAACGGCAAATGGTTCGACCGCACGGAAATCCCGGCCGACCGCTCCAACATCACCAGCTTCGCCGGCATCGCCGAGACGGCCGCCGCCCGCACCCGGGCGATCATCGAGGAGGCCGCCGCCAAGGCCCCCGAGGGTTCGGAGGCCCGCAAGATCGGCGACTATTTCGCGAGCTTCATGGACGAGGCCCGCATCGAGCAGCTGGGCGTGCAGCCCGTGAAGCCCGAGCTTGACCGCATCTACGCCATCCGCACCCGGGCCGACCTTGCCCGTGAGCTGGGCTCAACCCTGCGGGCTGATGTGGACGCGCTGAACGCCACCGACTTCTACACCGACCGGCTGCTTGGGCTCTGGGTCGCCGAAGACCTGGACGACACCACCAAGTACCGGCCCTACCTCATGCAGGGCGGGCTCGGCATGCCCGATCGGGAATACTACCTCAGCGACGGCGAGCGGTTCCGCGAGCTGCGAACGCAGTACGAGGCCCATATCGCCGCCATGTTCCGGCTGGCCGGCTACGATCAGGCCGAGGCCCGTGCCAAGCGCGTGGTGCGGCTGGAGACGGCCATCGCCCGCACCCACTGGACTGTGGACGACACCGCCAACGTCCAGAAGGCCAACACGGTCTGGACCCGGGCCGAACTCGCCAGGAAGGCGCCGGGGCTCGACTGGAACGCCTTCCTCACCGCCGCGGGCCTCGCCGACCAGCCGCGCTTCGGCGCCTGGCAGGACACCGCCATCACCGGCATCGCCAAGCTGGTGGGCGGTCAGCCAATCCAGGCCTGGCGTGACTACTTGGCCTTCCGCGCCCTGGAGCGGGCGGCGCCGTTCCTGTCCATGGCCTTCGTGGACGAGCATTTCGCCTTCAACGGCCAGGCCCTGACCGGCCAGCCCCAGCAGCGCGAGCGCTGGAAGCGTGGCGTGGACTACACCTCCGCCGCCCTCGGCGAGGCCGTGGGCAAGCTCTATGTGGAGAAGCACTTCACGCCCGAGGCCAAGGCTCAGGTGCAGCAGATGGCGGATAATGTGCTGAAGGCCTTCGGCCAGCGCATCGACCGCATCGAATGGATGACGCCGGAGACCAAGGCCCAGGCGAAGAAGAAGCTCGCCAACTTCCGGGTCTCGGTGGGCTATCCCAACACCTGGCGTGACTATTCGGAACTGGAGGTGGTGCGCGGCGACGCCTATGGCAACCAGTATCGGGCGGAGCTCTTCGAGTACCGCCGCAACCGCGCCAAGCTGGGCAAGCCCGTGGACCGGGACGAGTGGTTCATGGTCCCCCATCTGGTGAACGCGCTGTTCGCGCCGTCCCAGAACTCGATCATCTTCCCCGCAGGGATTCTGGAGGCGCCGTTCTTCGACCCGAACGCCGACCCCGCCCTGAACTACGGGGCCATCGGCGGCGTCATCGGCCACGAGATCAGTCATGGCTTCGACGATCTGGGCTCGCAGTTCGACGCTGAGGGCAACCTGCGCAACTGGTGGAAGCCCGAGGACCTCGAGCGCTTCCGCGCCGAGACCAGGAAGCTGGCCGACCAATACAGCGCCTATGAGGCTCTGCCGGGCCTGAACCTGCGCGGCGAGCAGGTGCTGGGCGAGAACATCGCCGATGTGGCGGGGCTGGCGGCGGCCTATGACGCCTATCGCCTTTCGCTTGGCGGCGCCGAGGGGCCGACCATCGATGGCGTGTCGGCCGACCAGCGCTTTTTCCTCGGCTGGGCGCAAATCTATCGGGCGAAGTATCGCGAGGCGGCGCTGCGCCGGGCGGTCATCACTGGCGTCCATTCGCCAGGCCAGTGGCGGGCGCTCACGGTCCGCAACCAGGACCCGTGGTACGACGCCTTCAACGTCCAACCCGGCCAGAAGCTCTATCTGGCCCCCGCAGACCGGGTGAAGATCTGGTAGTCGTCCCGATCTCAGATCCGGAGGACCCTCGGATCGAGGCCTACCGCGCAGTCCGCGAGCGCGATCTCGTGGGCCGCGACGGCCTGTTCATCGCCGAGGGGCGGGTGGTGCTGGAGAAGGCGGTGCGGGCGATCCCGGACCGTCTCGTCTCGCTGCTGGTGGCCGAGCACAGGCTGGAAAGCCTCGCCGACCTGACCGGTCAGCTCGCCCCCGGCGCGCCGGTGTACGCCGCGAGCCAGGCGGTGATGGACGCCATCGTGGGCTTTCCCATCCACCGTGGCATCCTCGCTGTGGGGCGCCGCCCTGAACGGGAGGCGGGCGCCTTGCTGGCCGGCCTGCCGCCGCGGGCGCTGGTGGTGGGCCTGTCGGCCATCGCCAACCACGACAACATGGGCGGCATCTTCCGCAACGCCGCCGCCTTCGGGGCCGACGCGGTGCTGATGGACGCCGACTGTTGCGATCCGCTCTACCGCAAGGCCATCCGCGTCAGCGTGGGAGCGGCGCTGACCGTGCCCTTCGCCCGTCTGCCGCGCGGCGCCGACCTGGTCGGGGCCCTGGCTGGGGCCGGACTGGACGTGTTGGCCCTCAGTCCGCGCGGCGAGGCGGAACTGGCCGACCTGCCGCCCCCGGCGCGCGCCGCGGTGCTGTTCGGGGCGGAAGGGCCCGGACTGCCTGACGAGGTGCTGGCGAGGACCCGGACGGTTCGCATCGCCATGGCGGGAGGCTTCGACAGCCTGAACGTCGCCACCACCAGCGGCATCGTGCTGCACCACCTGGCTCGAGGCCGGGCAATCTCAATTTCCACTTAACCCCGGTATGTAACCATCGATGCTCGGGGGCGCATTCGTCCCGGGGGGAAGACATGGATCGCAAGGCGCCCAGCGCCGCGGGACAGCCGGCCGGACTGGAGCAGTCCGCGGCCGTGTTCGACCGAGCCACGCGCCTTGCCCGCAGCCTCTTCGGTTCCGTCGAAGCCCAGGTGACGCTGCTGGACAGCGCGCAGGTCTGGCGTAGCCGTGCGGCCCGGCACGACGTGACGGGCGATGCGCCGGCCATCCGTGAGATCACGCGGACCGGGGAACTCCTGTGGGTGGCCGACTGCGCCGCCGATCCCAGGTTCCGGGACGCGGAGACGGTGGCCACGGCGCCCTTCGTCCGGTTCTTCGCCGGCGCGCCGATCCGGCTTGAGGACGGGACGACGCCCGGCGCGATCTGGGTGGCCGGCCTTGAGCCTCGCGCCTATGACCGCCGACTTGCCGCCCGGCTCCAGGATCTGGCCGACTTCGTGGCCGACGAATGGTGCGGGTCCACGCCAACGAGGCCCGCCACATCTTCGAGCGTCGGCTGGACTCGATCATCGACGCGTTGCCGGTCTCGGTGGTGCTTACCGATCGCGAGATGCGGGTGCTGTACGCCAGCCCGCCCTGGATCGCGGCGCGAGGCCTCGTCGACCAGAAGGTGATCGGCGAGAGCCTTTACGACCTGCGTCCCGACATCTTCGAACCGTCCAGAGAGCACCTGACCCGGGCCGTGGAGACGGGCTCGAGCTACAACGTCGAGCGCCACCCGCTGCCGGCCGCCGACGGCCGCACCGAATGGGTCCGGGTGGAGGTGACGCCGTGGCGGGGGCCGGACGGCGATGTGGGCGGCATGATCATGTGCTCGTACGACATCACGGCCATGGTCGAGGCCCTGGAGCGCACCGAGCGTTCCGAGGAGCGGCTCAAGCTGGCCCTGCAGATCGCCGACATCCATGTCTTCGAGATGGACTATCTCCGCAGGGAGCTGGTGAAGGTCGGGGCGGAGGACAGCTTCTTCGAGGTGACCAACACCTACGAAGGCCTCGAGCGCGATATCTGGAAGGTGGTGCACCCCAAGGACCGCGAGGCCGTGCAAGAGGCCTGGAACCGGCACGCCGCGGACGGCGCGCCGTTCTATCCGGAATACCGGGTGGCCCGCACCGACGGGCAGGAGGTCTGGGTCGCCGGCACCGCCCGCCTCATCACCGACGAGACCGGCCGGCCCCGGCGCTTGCTGGGCGCGCTGCAGAACGTCACCGAACGCAAGGCTCAGGAGCGGGCGCTGATCCGCGCCAAGGAGGAGGCCGAGGCGGCCAACCGCGCCAAGAGCGCCTTCCTGGCCACCATGAGCCATGAGATCCGCACGCCGCTGAACGGCGTCCTCGGCATGGCCCAGGCCATGGGCGCCGACGAACTCACTCCGACCCAGCGCGAGCGGCTGGAGGTGATCCACCAGTCGGGCGAGAGCCTGCTTGCGATCCTCAACGACGTACTGGACCTGTCCAAGATCGAAGCGGGCAAGCTCGAGCTTGAGGACGCCGAGTTCGATCTCGCGGACCTTGCCCGGGCAGTGCACGCCACCTTCGCGGCGGTGGCCCAGAACAAGGGACTGTCGTTCGAGCTGTCGTTCGAACGCGGCGCGCGCGGGGTCTATCACGGCGATCCCGTGCGGGTGCGGCAGGTGCTGTGGAACCTGGTCTCCAACGCCCTGAAGTTCACCGACCGCGGCAGGGTGAAGGTGCGCGTGGCGCGCAAGGGCGGGGCCTTGGTCTTCGAGGTGGCCGATACCGGCATCGGCATCGCCCCCGACCAGCTGGCCAACCTGTTCCGCAAGTTCGAGCAGGCCGACGCCTCCACGACCCGACGGTTCGGCGGCACGGGCCTGGGCCTGGCCATCTGCCGGGAGCTGACAGAGCTGATGGGCGGCGAGATCTCGGCCAGCAGCACCCGCGGTCACGGGGCGACGTTCACCGTGCGCCTGCCGCTGCAGAAGGTCGCCCGGCGGAAGGCTCCGCCCAAGCCGGCGCCGCCGGCGCCGCAGGAGACGGACGCCGAACGGCCGGTGCGGGTTCTGGCCGCCGAGGACAACGGCATGAACCAGCTCGTGCTGCGGACCCTGCTCGCCCAGGTGGGCGTCGATCCGGTGATCGTGCCGGACGGGCGCGAGGCGGTGGCGGCCTGGGAGCGCGCGGACTGGGACGTGATCCTGATGGACATCCAGATGCCGGTGATGGACGGCCCCACGGCGACGGCTCTGATCCGCACGCGCGAGGTGGCGACCCGGCGGCGCCGTACGCCCATCGTGGCGCTCACCGCCAACGCCATGAGCCACCAGGTGGCCGAGTACATGGCGGCGGGCATGGACGGCTATGTGGCCAAGCCTATCGAGGCGGCCAGGCTCTACGAGGTCTTGCAGACGGCCCTGGAGAAGGGCGGGGCGGCGCGGGCGGCCGCGGCGTAGCCAAGCGAGGGAAGCGACGTCCGGAGGCCCTCTCGGCGGGTGTGCGCGCCGTGGGGGAACGAGGGCCTCCGGGTCCCTCGCTGGGGGGGGGCGTCAGGCGGCCTGGGGCTCGCCGAACTGGAAGGCGGACACCACCACGTCCATGACGGTGTCGCGGAAGACCGCGCGGGCTGGTTCGCCGTCGGCGGCTCCGGCGGCGACGAAGATCGGGGCCAAATGCTCCTCCCGTGGGTGAGCGAGGCGCCCGTTCGGAGCCTGCGCCCACCGGGCCAGGGCGGCGGGATCCTTCACCGCCTCCGCCAGCCAGGCGTCGAATTCGGCCGAGGCGGCGGTGTAGGCGGGCGAGAAGCCGCGCATGTTGTGCCAGCTCATCCCCGAGCCCACGATCAGCACGCCCTCGTCGCGCAGAGGCGCCAGGGCGCGGCCGGCGGCCAGATGCTCGGCCGGGTCCAGCGTCGCCTTGAGGGAGAGCTGCACCACCGGGATGTCGGCCTCAGGCGTCATCAGCAGCAGCGGCACGAAGACGCCGTGGTCGAAGCCGCGCTCGGCGTCCTCGGTTGAGGCGATGCCGGCGCCCGCCAGCAACTCGCGCACCCGCCCCGCCAGAGCCGGAGAGCCCGGCGCAGGGAAGGTGAGGGCGTAGGTGTGCTCGGGGAAGCCGTAGTAGTCGAAGATCAGCCCCGGGGCTGCGCCCGACCCCACGGTGAAGACGGGCGCCTCCCAGTGTCCCGACACGACCAGGATGGCGGACGGCCGTTCGGGCAGGCCGTCGACGAGGCCGCGGAGGAAGGCTTCCGTTCGCGCCCAGGTGTCCGCCGGGCCGCGGGTCCACTCCATGAAGAAGCAGGGACCCGCGCCGTGGGGGATGTAGAACGCCGGGAGGCGCATGGCCGTCAGGCCGCCACCCTGGCGGCGCTCGGAACGTCGGCCAGCAGCCGCTCGATCCAGGCGGTGAACGCCGCGCCGAAGCCCTTGAGGAAGTCGGCGGTGCTCTCGTTCAGCTCGCCGTTGTCGTCGAACAGCGAGAAGGCGTTGCCGATATAGGCTTCCTGGCCGAGCAGCGGCACGTTCAGCACGGCCATGGCCTGGCGAAGGTGGTGGTTGGCGCCGAAGCCGCCGATGGCCCCCGGGGAGACGCTGATCACCGCGCCGGGCTTGCCGTTCCAGATGCTGGCGCCCCACGGACGCGAGCCCACATCGATGGCGTTCTTCAGCACGCCGGGCAGCGAACGATTGTACTCGGGGGTGACGAACAGCACCGCGTCATGGGCGGCGATCTCCTGGCGGAAGCGGGTCCAGGACTCGGGCGGGGCGTCGGTTTCGAGATCCTGGTCGTAGTGCGGCAGGTCGCCGATCTCGACGATGTCGAACTTGAGGTGAGGCGTCAGGGCGGCCAGGGCCTTGGCGATCTTGCGGCTCACCGAATCCTTGCGGAGGGAGCCGACGAGCACGGCGACGGTGCGGGTTTGGGACATGAACGGGTCCTTTCGCGAGGGTTTCCGAAGCGGAGTCGTTCGGGGTGAGCGGAAGGTGGTCCTTCACTGACGCGTTGATAATCCGGTGCGGTTGGAGGACTGTATTTCCAGAAAGGAAGCAATCCGATGGACCGTCTGGATGAGATCGCCGCCTTTGTCGCGGTGGCTGATGCGCGGAGCTTCACCCAGGGCGCGCGCAAGCTGGGGGTGTCGTCGGCCCAGGCGTCGAAGCTGGTGGCCCGGCTGGAGAACCGGCTGAAGGCGCGGCTACTGAACCGCACCACCCGCGACGTCTCGCTTACCGATGTAGGCCGGGCCTATCTGGAGCGCGCCCGGGACCTGCTCGACGAGTTCGTGGCCCTGGAGACGACCGTGCGCGATCAGAGCGGCCCGTCGGGCCTCCTGAAGGTCTCGGCGCCCATGTCGTTCGGGGGCAATCAGCTTACCACGGCCCTGCTGGACTTCGCGGCCAGGTGTCATTCCGTGTCCCTCGACGTGGTGTTCAGCGACCGGATGGTGAACCTGGTGGAGGAGGGCTTCGACGTGGCCATCCGCATCGGCCATCTGTCGGACTCTTCCCTGGTGGCCCGCAAGCTGGCCGCGGTGCGGCTGGTGACCTGCGCTTCACCGGAATATCTGGCCCGGGCTGGGACGCCCAAGGACCTGGCGGACCTCGGCAATCACGAGGCCATTCTCGACACCAATCTGAAGGACCCGACGGTCTGGCGGTTCCAGCGGAACGGGGAGCCCCACGACGTGCGGGTGCGCGGCCGGCTGCGGTTCGGAGGCGCCGACGCCTGTGTCGCCGCTGCCCGGGCCGGGTTCGGGGTGGTGCGAACCCCGGCCTTCGCGGCTGCCGAGGACCTGAGGGCGGGGCGGCTCGTGCCGATCCTCTGCCACTACGAGCCGGAGATGATCTACATTCACGCGGTCTATCCGCACGCCCGGCATCTGGCGGCCAAGGTGCGCGGTTTTGTGGACTTCCTGGCCGAGCGCTACGCAGGCGAGCCGGAATGGCACCAGGGCTGGGGCGATCACCCCGCCGCGGCCTGAGCCGGGCGGGGCGTCGTCGTCAGGCGAAGGCGATCCAGCGGCCGGCGGCGGCGGTGGTCACCCACACCAGGATCGCGGCATAGGCCATGGCCTTGGCGAACGGCCCGCCGGTCTCGCCGCGGCCCGTGGAGACCACCTGCACGGCGGCGGCGCCGAGGATCCACACGAGAAAGACCGAGAAGAAGGCCTTGTTGGCCGGGTCGAGCGCCGCATAGTCGTCGGGCTTGATGATGATGTGGGTGGTCACGAACTGGACCACGATCAGGCCGATCAGGCCCGCCAGATAGACCATCCGGGTCGGGCCCCGGGTGACGAACAGTACGATCAGCGCCGCCGCCGAAATCACGTGCCAGAGGCCGGGGTTCACCAGCTTCGCCGCCGCGAAGACGTAGAGCGAAGCCGCCCAGATCACGATCCCCAGGAGGCCCATAAGGCGCACGCCGGCGCCGCCGCGGCCGCCCGCCAGGGGCAGGCTCACGCCATAGGTGAGGATCAGGGCCGCGGCGAGGCCGAGCATCTTCGCGGTGAAGGCCTCGGAGGTGTAGAGGCGGTCTGGGTTCGAGGCCCCGATCAGAAGGCCCGTGAAGATGATCCCGAAGACGCCCAGGTGCAGCCAGGGCGAGACCTCCCGGCGCATTTCGGCCGGGGACTGTTCGGGGAAGCCCGGGCCGATCAGGCGCAGGTTCAGAAGGATGCTCGCCCCGCCCAGCAGGGCCAGGGAGAGGATGTGCAGCACCTCCCAGTGGGCGAAGTAGGGCTTCACGGCCGCGCCCGGCCACACGTCGTCCAGGGTGGTCACCCAGGGCCCGATGGCGGGCAGGAAATCCTGCGGAGCCAGGCTCATTGCAGCTTCTCCTCGATGTCGATCGCGCCGACGTCGGAAGTGGCGCAGGACTGGGCGACGTTGGCCCAATGGGGCAGGGCCTTGCCGCACTCGTACCAGTCGTAGGCGATGAAGCGGCCGAAGGTGATCACGGCCAGCCACGACACGAGGGAGAGCGTGGCCGACAGCCGGGCCTTGGCCGGCGGGCGGGCGAGGGTGTCCCATTCATGCCGGTTCCGCTGGACCCGCCAGTGGAAGATCATGATGTTGACGAGCGCGATCGCCAGGAAGATCAGCTTCAGGCGGAACCAAAGATTGTGGTAATAAACCAATGGCTTGGCGTAAAAAAGTGCGACGCCCGTCAGCACCATCAGCACGAAGCCGAACACCGTCAGGGGCAGGACCCGGTCGCTCACTACCGACACCGGCGTCCGCTTGAAGGCGAGGCCGAGCAGCCGCAGGTCGACCAGGAAGATGGTGCCCGCGAACAGCATCAGCGTGAGGACATGGGTGCCTTCAAGCAGGCCCCAGAAGTTGAGCGAGGAGGCCAGCGCCTCGCTCCAGGACTGGGCATATTCGCCCTCGCCCTTACCCGGCTCAGTTGCGAGCCAGACCAGGAAGTCTCGCAGCACCCTCGGCGCCCCCCTACAGAGCCCGCCGCCCGTCTTCGGCGGCTAAACGACATACCAGTCTTTCTAATGAAGACTTGCGTTCCCTCCATTGCGGAATTGCTGCCGCTTGGCAACACGCAAACTTCGGAAACGCCGGGACGCTAGGCGGATTCGTGATCGGTGTTCAGTCAGCCGCGTCCGAAACGGGCTCCGGCGCGACCTGGGCGCAGAGCATTTCGAGGGCGGTCTTCAGCGCGCGCAGCCGCACCTCGGCCCGGCCGACCTCGCCGAAAGCTTCCTTGCGGTGGTGGGTTGGGCTGCCATGGCGCGCGCAGGCGAAGTGGACGAGACCAGCGGGCTGGCCGGGGCCGCCTTCGGCGAATCCGGTGATGGCGATGGCCACATCGGCCCTGGAATGGGCCAGGGCGCCCTCGGCCATCGCCCGGGCGCACCGTTCGCTCACCGTCCCGTCCTTGTCGAGGACGGCCAAGGGCACGCCGAGCATCTCGTGCTTGGCCTCGTGGGTGTAGACGACGAAGCCGCGCTCGAAGGCGTGGGACAGCCCTGGCAGGTCGGTGAGCAGGGAGGCCAGGAGGCCTCCGGTGCAGCTTTCCGCCGCCGCCAGACGCAGGTTGCGGTCGCACGCCTCGCCAAGCACGCGCTCGGCAAGGCGGTCTATATCTGGCGTGACGGCAGGATCGAGGGCTTCGGCCATGAGGGCTAGTGAGGCCGCATCCCCAGTTCGCCCATCAGCTCCTGCTTGCGGGCGTCCATCTCTTCACCGATGGCCTTGAGGTCCATTTCCGAGCGCCGGCACTCGGGGAAGTATTCCTGTTCCTCCTCTTCGACGTGGTGCTCGATCATCTCCTGCAGCACCTTGACCTTGGCGTCGTAGTAGTCGTCGGAGGGCTCCATGCTCTCGAGCTGGGCCATGAGGTCCTTGGCCGACTGGTGCTCGACGACGGCCTCGTTGACCGTCTCCTGATCGTCCACATAGGCCCGCGAGGCGGGATAGAAGATCTCCTCCTCGATCTGGGTGTGAACCTTCAGCTCCAGATTGATCTGCTGGAAAATCTGCTGCTTCTTCGCGTCGTCGTCCTTGGCGGCCTCATACTGCTTGAACAGGTCCTCGACCCGGCGGTGGTCGCGCATCAGCGAGGTGACGGCGTCGTCGATCTGCATCGACGCCTTGCCGGTCTTGGTGACGCCCGAGCGGGTCGGCGAGGACGACTTCTTCTTCCGGGATTCGGACTGGGACGCGGTGGCCATGGGGGGCTCCCTGGGCATCAGGTTGAGGCTAATCGTCTGAACCCCTGCCGACAGTGCAGGTTCCGGGGGCCGCGGCCTTGATTTTCGGCGGCGGGCCGGGTGGTTAGGGCCCATGAGCCGAAAGCCGAAGGTGACGATCGCGGGAGCGGGGGCCCTGGGCCTCACGTGCGCCCTGGCCCTGGCCGATGCGGGGTGCGCCGTGACGGTGTGCGACCCGGCGGAACCGGCGGCCAACGCCTCAGGCGTGGCGGCAGGCATGATCGCGCCCGTGTTCGAGGCGGTGCTGGATGCGGCCGCCCGGCCGCATTTCCAGGTGCTCCTCGCCGCCCGCGACCTGTGGCCGGCCCTCGCCGAGCGCTCCGGCGTCATGCTGCGTCGCGACGGGGCCATGGCGGTGGGCGAGGCGTCCTGGCTCGAGAACATCGCCGTCGGCTTCCTGGCCCTCGGCCTGCATCCGGCGGCAATCCCGGCCAATACAGCCCAGGCGCTGGCTCCGGGGCTCTCGGACGCCTGGCCGGCGGCCCTGCTCACGCGCGAAGACTGGCGCGTTGAGGCGGTTCAGGCCCTGACCGCCCTCCGCCGCGCCGCCGAGGCTGCGGGGGTGGTGTTCCGCCAGGTCGAGGTGACCGGACGGGGCGATGCAGACGTGCTGGTGGCCGCCACCGGGGCCGGGCGCACGCAGCTGGCGCCGGAACTGTCCGTCCTGTCGCCGATCAAGGGCCACATCCTGCGCGCCGAGGCGCCCTGGGCCGACGGCGTGACGGTGCGCGGGCAGGGCGCCTATGCCGCGGCCGGGGGCGGGCTGATGACCGTCGGTGCGACCATGGAGGCCGGAGTCGCCGACGCCGCCGTGGATCCGGCCAAGGTGGAGCCCCTGCGAACGGTGGCGGCGCGCCTGTTTCCGGGCCTGGCGGAGGCTCCGTTCGAGGCGTTCGCCGGCGTGCGGGCTGCGACCCCGGACGGCCTGCCCCTCGTCGGCTTCGGGGCCGAGCCCGGCGTGATCCTGGCCGCCGGCGCCCGGCGCAACGGCTGGCTACTGGCGCCGCTCGTGGCCCAGGTGGTCCGGGCTTGCGTGACGGGAGGTGACCCGGGGCCCTATGCCGCCGGCTTCGATCCCCGGCGGTTTTCATGACAGGCTTCTGGCTCAGCGACGAACAGCAGGCGATCCGCGACGGCGTGCTGCGCCTTTGCGCCAAGTTCGACGCTGACTACTGGCGCCGCACTGACGAGACCGGAGCGTTCCCCGAGGAATTCGTGGCCGAGATGGCCAAGGCCGGCTGGCTTGGGGCGGCCATGCCGGTGGACCTGGGCGGCTCAGGTCTTGGCCTGACCGAGGCGGCCATCGCCATGCAGGCGGTGGCGGAGAGCGGGGCGGGCTTCTCGGGCGCCAGCGCCCTGCACCTGAACATCTTCGGGCCCATGCCGCTCGCAAAGTTCGGGACCGAGGAGCAGAAGCGGAAGCTGATCCCCAGGCTCATCTCGGGCGAGGACCGCATGTGCTTCGGCGTCACCGAGCCGGACGCGGGCCTCGATACGACGCGTGTCGCGACCCGGGCGGTGCGCACCAGCGACGGCTATGTCATCTCGGGCCGCAAGCTCTGGACCACCATGGCCCAGCGGGCGACCAAGATGCTGATCGTCGCCCGGACCACGCCGCGGGAAGAGGCGCGCAAGCCCACCGAAGGCATCAGCCTGTTCTATGTCGACTTCGACCGGTCGAAGATCCAGGCCACCCCGATCCCGAAGATGGGACGCAAGGCGGTGGAATCGAACGCCGTCTTCATCGACGACCTGCATGTGCCGGCCGACGCCCTGGTGGGCGAGGAGGGGCAGGGCTTCCGCTATCTCTTGGAGGGGCTCAATCCCGAGCGCGTGCTGATCGCCGCCGAGGCGGTGGGCCTGGGCCGGGCCGCGCTGAAGAAGGGGGCGGCCTATGCCAGGGAGCGGGTCGTGTTCGGGCGGCCCATCGGCCAGAACCAGGGCGTGGCCCATCCGCTGGCCCGGTCCTGGGCCGAACTGGAGGCGGCGAACTTGATGGCCTTCAAGGCCGCCGCCCTCTACGACGCCGGGCGCGAGTGCGGCGCCGAGGCCAATGCGGCCAAATACCTCGCGGGAGAGGCGGGTTTCCGCGCCTGCGAGGCGGCCGTCCTGGCGCACGGCGGCATGGGCTACGCCAAGGAATACGACGTCGAGCGCTACTTCCGGGAGGCGATGATCCCGCGCATCGCCCCTGTCAGCCGCGAGATGATCTTCAACTTCATCGCCGAGCGCGTCCTGGGTCTGCCGAAGAGCTACTAGGCGCCTCTCCCGCCGGGCGGCCGGTTCGGCCTCCAGGGACATGGTTAGCGGCCCATTAACCATGAGGGGCGCACCCCGGATGTCATGGCCGTCCAGGGGATTCGCGGGATCGTCGAGGCTGCGATCGATCGCGCCTCAAAGGCGACCGGCGTCGATTTCAGCTTCCTGATGAAGACCGCCCACCGGGAGAGCGGCTTCAACCCGACGGCGCGCGCGTCTTCGTCCTCGGCGGCGGGGCTGTTCCAGTTCGTCGAGCAGACCTGGCTGCGGACGCTCAAGACCCATGGGGCGAAGTACGGCTACGCCCGCTACGCCGACCTGATCACGCAAGGGACGGACGGCCGCTATCGGGTGCAGGGCGCCGAGGCCCGCCGGGCGGTGATGGACCTGCGGCTCGATCCCCAGGCCGCCTCGCTGATGGCCGGGGAGCTGGCCTCAGACCATGCCGCCTATCTGAAGGGCCGCACGGGCCGGACGCCCACCGCCGGTGAACTCTATGCCGCCCACTTCCTGGGGCCGCAGGGCTCGGCCCGACTGATCGAGGCGGTGCAGACCCGGCCGGCCGCCTCGGCTGCGGCCCTGTTCCCCGAGGCGGCCCAGGCCAATCGCTCGATCTTCTATCGGGATGGCCGAGCGGCCACGGTAGCCGAGGTCTATGACAACCTCACCCGCACGGGCGGGGCCGGCGCCGCCACCTCGGGCCGGCGCACCGGTGACGAGGAGGGCGGCTTCGTGGAATACGCCTCGGCCCGGCGGGCCGCCCGCCTCCGCGAGGAGGAGCTCCTGGTGCAGCTGATCCTCAAGGGCTCGCAGCCGAGCGATCAGCTGGGCGTCGGCTCGCGCTTGAGCGGCTCCCTGTTCACCTCGGAGATGCTGAAGGTCCTGTCGGACAGCCGCCAGGACTCCTGACGGGTGCTCCTGACGGGTCAGGCGGCGGCGCCCGCCTCGAACATCGCCTCGATTTCGGCCTCGCCGTAACCCAGCTCGGCCAGCACCTCGCGGGTGTGTTCGCCCAGCTTCGGCGAGGGGGGGCGGCGGTCGGCGTCCGCGCCCGGGAAGCGCGCCGGCGCGGCGATGGAGCGATGGGTCCCGCCCTGGCCGTCCTCGATCTCGATGAAGGCGCCTGCGGCGGCGACCTGGGGGTCCGCCACAACCTGGGCCGGCGTCTGGACGGGCGCCCAGACAAGGTCGGCCTCATCCAGCCGGCGGGCGATCTCGTCGAAGGGCAGGGCGCCGAAGGCCCGGTCGAACTCCTCGGTCAGCGCCTTGCCGTTCTCCCGCCGCGCCCGGCCAGTGGCGAAGCGGGGATCCGTCACGAGGTCGGGTCGGCCGGCGGCCGCGCAGAACGCCTCCCAGCCGCCGCTGGTGCCTCGCGGATTGTGCACGAACCAGTGTCCATCCGAGCTGCGATAGAAGTTGGCCAGGGGGTTGAGCGGATTGTCCCGCGGCCTCGCCGAAGCCAGGCGGCCCAGCTTCAGCTGCACAGCCAGGTCCGACGCCATCACATAGACCCCGGTGGCCAGCAGCGAGGTCTGCACGAGGCGGCCCTGGCCGGTCCGTTCGCGCTCGTAGAGGGCCGCCAGGATCGCCGAGACCGTCGCCAGGGCGGTCGTGTGGTCGCCGACGCCGGAGCGCAGCATGAACGGATCCATGCCCTTGGGCGCGGTCATGGCCGCCACGCCCGCACGCGCCCAGAAGGCGGTCACGTCGAACCCGGGCTTGCGCGCCTCGGGCCCCTCCAGCCCGTAGCCGGTGATGACGGCATAGACGAGCCGCGGGTTGGCGGCCCGCAGGGTGTCCGCATCAAGGCCGTACTTCTTGAGGGAGCCCGGCCGCACATTGGTCAGGAAGACGTCGGCCTCGGCCGCCAGCCTGGTCAGGGCCGCGCGCCCCTGGGGCTTGCCGATGTCAAGAACGATCCCCCGCTTGCCGCGGTTGTCGACGTCGAAGGTGGGATTGGAGCCGATATCGACATCGCCGAAGATGTGGCGCATGGCGTCGCCCTCGGGGCGCTCCACCTTCACCACGTCCGCGCCCCAGTCGCACAGGATGGCCGCAGCCCCCGGCCCGGCGATGTAGGCGGTGAAGTCGACGACCTTCAGGCCCTTCAGCAGCACGCGTTCTCTCCCCCGTTTTCGGGCAGTTTAAACGGCTGTTGGACCGCTTGTCAGGCCACCACGCGGCGGTGACCGCCACGTGAGCCCGGCTCGTGCGGCGGTTGGTCGCCGTCTGGTTGGGTTGAGGTCGAAGGACAACCCTTAATCCACAGATTCGGGTCACAACCACTCATTAAGCTTAACGGTTGATAACTCGACTCGTGGGACTCCGGTGGGACCGGAGCAGGGTCTTGGGCGGGTTGATGGCGACGACGCGATCGGCGTTGACGGAGAGTGATATCCGTACGCTGGTGAAGGGCGCCACGCCGGACGAGCGCGCCCGAGCCGCCCGCAAACTCTGCATTTCCATCGAGCGCTCGGTCCTCACCGACGAGGAGCGGGCGGTAGCCGCCGAGATCCTCCGGGTGATGGCCGCCGATGCGGCCGTGATGGTGCGCCGGGCGCTGGTGGATGTGCTCAAGGCCTCGCCGGTGGTGCCCCGGGATGTGGCCCGGCGGCTCGCCCGGGACGTGGAGAGCGTCTGCCTGCCGATGCTGGCCTTCTCGCCGGCTTTCACCGACGACGATCTGGCCGAGGTTGTTCGACTGGGCGGGCCGGTGCGGCAGCTGGTCATCGCCAAGCGGCCGGCCCTGTCGCGCAAGGTCACCGACGCCATCGCCGAACATGGCGCTGAGCGGGCCGTGGCCGCGGCCTGCGCCAACGAAGGGGCGGACTTCGCCGAGGACTCGCTCCAGCGAGCGGTGAGCCGCTTTGCGGAGTCCGAGAAGGTCCTCGCGGCCATCGCCTACCGCCGTGCCCTGCCGCTGTCGGTGACTGAGCGGCTGATCACCCTGGTCAGCGATCAGGTGCGGGACCACCTGATCGCCAGGCATTCGGTCTCGCCCGAGGTCGCCCTGGAGGTCGCCGTGAGCGCGGCGGAGCGGGCCACGATCGATCTGGTGGACGAGGCCGGGCGCACGGCCGATGTGAAGGCCTTCGTCACTCATCTCCACGCCACTGGCCGGCTGACGCCGTCGCTGCTGCTACGGGCTCTGGCCCATGGCCACATGACCTTCTTCGAATGGGGCGTCGCCGAACTGGCCGGGGTGCCGCATCACCGCACCTGGCTGATGATCCATGACGCCGGGCCGCTGGGCCTGCGGGCGATCTACGAGCGGGCGGGGCTGCCGGCCCGGCTGTTCCCGGCCTTCCGGGCTGCGGTGGACGCCTTCCACGCCATGGAGTTCGACGGCGGCCCGCGGGACCGCGAGCGATTCCAGGAGCGGATGCTGCAGCGCTTCCTCACCCAGCCTCAGGCCGCTTCCCGCGAGGACGTCGACTATCTGCTTGCACGCATGGGCGCGACAGCGTCCGGCCGGACCGGCGTAGCCGCCTGAGCGCCTGACCTTGCGGCATGCTTGTCCGCGCTGACGACGCGTCCCAAGCTTGGCCCATGACCGCCGCCGTCGAGATCAAACCCGCCGCCACCATCCTCCTGCTGCGCGACGACCCCGCCTTCCAGGTGCTGATGGTCAAGCGCCACCAGCAAATCGACTTCGCTTCAGGCGCCCTGGTTTTTCCCGGCGGCAAGACCCACGCGGGCGATCACGATCCCGCCTGGGCCGCGCACGCTCTCGGCTGGGAGGATTCCGAGCCCGAGCAGCGGGGGCTGCGGGTGGCGGCGATCCGAGAGGTGTTTGAGGAGGCGGGCATCCTGCTCGCCCAGGACGCCCAGGGCCGGCCCTTCGCCGAGGCCTGCGACCCGGCGGTGCGGCAGGCGGTGGATCGCGGCGAGGCGGCGTTCCTGGACGTGGTCAGGGGGCTCGGCGTGCGTCTGACCCTCGATGCGCTTACGGTCTTCGCCCGGTGGATCACGCCGCCGATCATGCCGAAGCGCTTCGACACCTGGTTCTATGTGGTGCGCGCGCCCGACGGCCAGCTCGCCGCCTGTGACGGGCGCGAGACGGTGGACGCCGAATGGATCGCCCCGGACGAGGCGCTGCGCCTGGCGGCGGCCGGGCAGCGCACCGTAATCTTCCCCACGCGAATGAACCTGCAGCTGCTGGGCGAGGCGCAGAACGCGGATGATGCTGTGGCGCGGGCCCGGACCCGGACGCTGGTGACGGTGGAGCCGAAGGTGGAGACCCATGGCGACCAGCGCGTCCTCGTCCTGCCCCCGGAGGCCGGCTACGGCGACGTGGCCGAGCCGCTGGAGCGGATCATGGGCTGAAGCCCGCGATCGCGCCCGGTCTAGGCGCCGAGCTCGGTGATCCGGGTTTCCAGTTCCTGGACCAGGGCCTTGCCGATGGGGTGGTCGAGGTCCTTGATGTCGTCGCGGACGGCCGCCTTGATGGCGTCGATGTGGGCGTCGATCAGCGCCATGGGCGCGTTCACCCGCTTGGCGCGGTCGTCGATCAGCCGGCACAGCAGGCCGGCGACGCGGGTGATCAGCGGAAAGCCATAGGTGGCGCCCAGGCCCTTGAGGTCATGGGCCCGAAGGTACAGCGTCTCCATGGTCTCGGGCGAGGCGCCCTCGCTGCGCACGACCTGGCGCGCGGCCTCCAGCTTGGCGACCTCGTCGTTCAGCCACTGGGCGAAGTTGCCGGAGAGGCTCTTCAGGGCGGCCTCCGCCTTGGCGATGGCCGCAGCGTCGATCGTGCCGAGGCGACCGCCTCCGACCTTGAGGCGCAGGGCGTTCGACGGCTGGATCAGGTGACCGGACTTCTGCTCGCTCACGGGGCTCTCCTGGCGGGTCGCACGGAGACCCTAAGGCGCAACCCGTTAATAACACCTGATAAGTCGGGCATGGCCGCCCGTGCGGAGAGGCGGCGGGGCCTTGTCCGCCGTCAGACCGCGAACTGTTCGGCCAGCACCCGTTCCTCAAGGCTGCGGCCGGCGTCGAACATCATGGTGATGGAGACGTTGCGGTCCTCGGCGACGCTGACGTCCGTCACGTCGCGCACCTCGAAGTTGTCGGCCACCGCGCTTACCGGCCGCTTTTCGGCCTCGAGGATGCGGAAATCCACCTTGGCGGTGTGCGCCAGGAGGGCGCCGCGCCAGCGCCGGGGGCGGAAGGCGCTGATGGGAGTCAGGGCCAGGATTTTGGCTTCCAGGGGAATGATCGGCCCGTGAGCGGAGAGGTTGTAGGCCGTCGAGCCGGCCGGGGTGGCCACCAGGGCGCCGTCGCAGGACAGCTCGCCGAGCCGCACCTTGCCGTCCACCGAGATGCGGAGCTTGGCCGTCTGACGGGTCTGGCGCAGGAGCGAGACCTCATTGAAGGCCAGCGCCTCGTGCCTGCGGCCCCAGATGTCGAGCGCGATCATCCGCAGCGGATGGATGACAGCGCGCTCGGCGGCGTTGATCCGCTCAAGCAGGCTGTCCTCGCTGTATTCGTTCATGAGGAAGCCGACCGAGCCGCGGTTCATGCCGTAGATCGGCTTGGCCCCGGCGGGATTGCGCAGGACGGTCTCGTGCACCGTCTCCAGCATGAAGCCATCGCCGCCGAGGGCGACGATCACCTGGGCGTCCGCCTCGCCGACGTCCCCGTAGCGCTCCACGAGCCGCGCCCGGGCCTCCTGGGCTTCGGGCCGGTCGCTCGCCGTGAAGGTCAGGCGGGTGAGGAAGGGCTCGGGCGTGAACATGGCGGAGGAGAACGCCGCAACCCGAGGCGTCTGTCCAGCGTCGGATGCGCTAGAGCGCCTTGGCCGCCTGCCGGAAGGCGGCGGCGGCCACCCGCGGAGTCACCGGCGCAAAGGCGCCCGCGGCGCGACGGGCCGATTCGAGGCCGCCCCCGGGCTTGCCGTCATTCAGGTTCCGGACGAGCTCAAGAATGGTCGGAAAGACGCTGCGATCGATGCCCACCGCCGCGCAGGCGAGGCCAAGAAGCTCCGGCCGGTCGGAATCGATCGCCCGCCGGACGTGAGCGCCGTCGAAGCGGCCCAGGGTGGCCAGGGCCGTGATGAAGAGCGTCAGCCGCCCCTCGCGCAGGGCGCGGACGAGGTAGCCCGGCCTGAGCTGGCCGGCGGCGTGCAGCTTTTCGATGAGCCGCAGCTCCATCTCCTCGCGTTCGCCGTCGCGGGCCATGACCAGGGGGGCGTTCGCCGCCCGGGGCGAGCCGGCATGGGCTTCGAGCACGGACTCGGCCAGCATCCGGTCGAGGGCGGCGGCGTCCAGGCGGAAGCGGTCGGCCAACGACCTGCGCAGCGCCTGGCCCACCCAGAGGTAGAGGCGCTCGGCCAGGTCGCTGGTCAGCCGCGGATGGCGGGCAAGCGGCTGGCGCAGGGCCGCGATCTGGCGGGAGCGCTCCACCAGTTCGGCCATGTCGCGGGGCGAAAGTTCGGCGGTGTCGTTGCCCGCGAGGGCGGTCAGGACCGCCGGCTCGCCCTGGTGCAGGATGGCCGAGACGATGTTCTGGGACAGCCGCGGGCGGCGGGCGATCTCGATCTGATGTTCGATGGTGGCTTCGACCAGCAGGCGCACGAGGTCGACGTCACGGAGCAGGGGGCTCTGGGCGATCACCGGGCGGGCGATCTCGATCTCGTCGAGGGCCAGAACATTGACGAGGGCCGGCGGCACCCAGTCGGCGTCCGCCAGCTTTTCGGCCAGCCGGCGGCGGATGTCCCGCTCGGCTTCGACCACCAGGCTCATGAAGATGGAGGAGAGCAGCCCCTGGATCTGGGGCTCCTTCATCGCCTCGCCGGCATGGGGCGTGTCGCACAGGTCGGCGATGGCCAGCAGCAGGCGCTCCCGGTCGGCGGGCGCACGGCTCTTGGCGAGATCGAGCAGCCGTTCGCTGCTGAGCGCGACGCCCAAGCCAAATCCCCCCAATCCCCAGACCGAACACGGCTATAAGCGATCCTGAACGGGGCGGATGAAGACATGTTTAAAACGCACGCGTTCTGCACGCACAGGTCGCAATCAGGGAGACGAGGGGCACGATGGCCGAACCGCTGATCCTGGCGCTGGACCAGGGCACCACCAGCACCCGCGCGATCCTCTTCGCCCACGACGGCCGGGCGCTCGCCGACGCGGGCCGGCCGCTCCGGCAGATCTATCCGCACGACGGCTGGGTGGAGCACGACGCCGAGGAGATCTTCGCGGCCTCGGTGGAGGTCCTGCGGGAGACCCTGGCGGCGGCCGGTGCGGGGGCGAACGCCGTGGCGGCCATTGGCATCACCAATCAGCGCGAAACGGCGGTGATCTGGGATCGGCGCACCGGGCGGCCAATCCACAACGCCATCGTCTGGCAGGACCGGCGGACCGAACCGGCCTGTCAGAGCCTGCGGGACGCGGGCCACGAGCCCCGGGTCACCGACCTGACCGGCCTTCTCCTGGATCCCTACTTCTCGGGGACCAAGTTCGCCTGGCTCCTCGACAATGTTCCCGGCGCCCGGCAGGCCGCCGAGCGGGGGGAATTGCTGGCCGGCACCATCGACGCCTGGGTGATCTGGAAACTGACGGGCGGGCGCGTTCACGCCACCGACGCCACCAACGCCTCCCGCACCCTGCTGTACGACATCGGCGCGGGCGAATGGTCGGCCGAGCTCGCGGAGCTGCTTGACGTGCCGCTCTCACTCCTGCCCGAGGTGCGGGACTGCGCGGGCGACTTCGGCGAGACCGAGCCGGAGCTGCTGGGCCGCCCCATTCCGATCCGCGGGGTGGCGGGCGACCAGCAGGCGGCGCTGATGGGGCAGGGCTGCATCCGGCCGGGCGAGATGAAGGCCACCTACGGCACCGGCTGCTTCATGCTGATCAACACCGGTGAAAGCCGGGCCCCGTCGCGGGCGCGGCTCCTGACCACCATCGCGGCCCGGGTCGGCGGCCGGACCACCTATGCTCTCGAGGGGGCGATCTTCATCGCCGGCGCCGCTATCCAGTGGCTGGGCGATGGCCTGGGCGTGGAGGGAGGCCCACAGGCGGCCGAGGCTCTGGCGGCCAAGGCCCGGGACGATCACGGGGTGGTGCTGGTGCCCGCCTTCACCGGGCTCGGCGCGCCCTGGTGGGACGCCGGGGCCCGAGGCGCGATCTTCGGCCTGACCCGCGACGCCGGCCGCGCCGAGATCGCCCAGGCGGCCTTCGACGCCTGCGCCCTGCAGACGCGAGACCTGATCGAGGCCATGCGGGCCGACGCCCCCCAGGCCTTCGCCGGCTCGGTGGAGATGCGGATCGACGGCGGCATGTCGAAGAGTCCCTGGTTCAGCCAGCGGCTGGCCGACCTCACCGGCGTGCGGGTCTGCCGATCCACCTACCAGGAGACCACCGCCCTTGGCGCGGCCCTGTTCGCCGGGGTCGGCGCAGGAGTCTATCGCGACGTGGCCGAGGCCACCGCTTCGCGGCCGCGGACCGAAGGCTACGGCCCCCGGCGCGACGAGGCGTTCCGCGAGGCCGCCTATGCCCGCTGGCTCGACGCCGTGGCGCGGGTCCGCGCGACTTGACGGCTGGCCGGGCGGGCGCGACCCTGAACGGCGATAAGGAACAAGCTCGAGGGAGGAGCCCCATGGCGGACGGTTCGGCGGCAGGCGTGGTCTCGCTGAAGGGCAAGGTGAGCGCCGAGGAATGGCAGGCGCGGGTCGATCTGGCGGCGCTTTACCGCCTGGTGGCGCTGCATGGGTGGGACGACCTGATCTACACCCACATCTCGGCGCGCATCCCGGGCCCGGATCACCATTTCCTGATCAACCCCTACGGGATGCTGTTTGACGAGATCACCGCCTCGTCCCTGGTGAAGATCGACCTGCAGGGCAACATCCTTCAGGAGACGCCCTACTTCATCAATCCCGCGGGTTTCACGATCCACTCGGCGATCCACGACGCCCGTGAGGACGCCAAGTTCGTGATGCACCTGCACACGGACCAGGGCGTAGCCGTGTCGGCCCAGAAGGAAGGGCTCCTGCCGCTCACTCAGCATGCGCTGATCGTGCTGCCCCGGCTGGCCTACCACGACTACGAAGGCATCGCCCTGAACCTCGATGAGCGTGAGCGGCTCGTGGCAGATATCGGCGACAAGCAACTGATGTTGCTGCGAAATCACGGCACCCTTTCGGTGGGCGCCACGGCCGGTGACTGCTGGGTCGGGATGTTCTTCCTGGAGCGGGCCTGCAAGCAGCAGATCATGGCCCTCTCGGCCGGCCGCGAGAACGTGCTGTTCGCCCCGGACGCCGCTCAGGCGGAGGTGAAGATGCAGACCTCCCGCGGCATTGGCGGCAACCTGGCCTGGCCGGGCTGTCTGCGCCGCCTCGATCGCGAGCTTCCGGGCTACGACGCCTGATCCGGCGGGGCTTCGGCCCCGCCCGCCTGATTTCCGGCCATATGCCGGCGCAGCGATTCCGGCCTCAGGGACGTTGCGGCCCCGCCTGACAGGCGTGGGCTGACGAAAAAGCTGCCGCCACCGCGGGCGCCGCTGTGGTTCTGCCGCGGCATGACGTCTTTTTAATGGGAAAGTTTCATAGGCGAAACGCTAAGCCATCCCCCAGTCATTGGATGGAGCTTTAGAGGCGCTGTAACGGAGCTTCCCTCTTACGAACGTGCGCCCCCGGCAGGGCGATGGAGCATCTGAGTTTGATCCGACGGCATTTCTTCCTTGCAGCAGCCCTTGTCGTGCTGGTGGTCATGGTCGTCGTCGGCGGCTTGAAGGTGTTCGGCCTGCGGTCGGGCGGCGGGCAACCGGGCGGCCCGCCCGGCGCCATGGCGAAGGGCCCCGGAGGTCCCGGCGGCGGTCCGGGGCGCGGGGGCTTCGGTGCGACCCAGGTGTCGGTGGCGGTGGTGGAGCCGCGCGCCTTCAACGACACCATCGAGGTTCTGGGCGTCGCCAAGGGCCGCCAGTCGGTCACGCTCACGGCGGCGGCCACCCAGCTGGTCGAGCGCGTGCATTTCCGCGACGGCCAGCAGGTGGCGCGCGGCGCGGTGCTGGTTGAGCTCCGGGCGACGGAGCAGGGCGCCGGCGTCGCCCAGGCTCAGGCCCGGCTGGTTCAGGCTCAGCGCGCCTACGAGCGCTATCGCACCCTCGGCGAGCAGGGCTGGGCCTCCAAGGCCACCATCGATCAGTACGAAGCCGCCTACCGCGCCGCCGAAGCCGACCTTCGCGCCGCCCAGGCCCGCGAGGCCGACCGGGTGATCCGCGCCCCGTTCGCCGGGGTCGTGGGCCTGTCGGACGTGGCGCCGGGCGCCCTGGTCAATCCCGGCGCGCCGATCGTGACCCTGGACGATATCTCGGCCATCCGCGTCGACTTCCAGGTGCCCGAACGCTATCTCGCCCAGCTGCGCCAGGGGCAGACCATCCTCGCCAAGGTGGACGCCTATCCGGGCGAGACCATCACCGGCCGCATCTCTCAGCTCGACACCCGCGTGGACGAGCGCACCCGGGCCATCACCGCCCGGGCCGAATTCCCGAACCCCGGCGGCCGGCTGAAGCCCGGCATGCTGATCCGGGTCGGCATCTCCCGCGGCGAGCGCCAGAGCCTGAGCGCCCCCGAGGCTGCGGTGTCGGTGCAGGGCGACGCCGCCTTCGTCTATGTCATCCGCCAGAGCGGCGACCGGGCGGTGGCCGAGCAGCGTCCGGTGGTCACCGGCGTCCGTCAGCAGGGCCTGGTGGAAATCCGCGACGGCCTGCAGCCAGGTGAGCGGATCGTCGCGGACGGTCTGAACAAGATCCAGCCCGGCCAGCCGATCCAGGTCGGGGGGCGGCCCGCCGGCCAAGGCGCGAGGACCCCGGCATGATGCTCTCGGACATATCTGTCCGGCGTCCGGTGTTCGCGGCGGTCGCCGCGATCATCCTCTGCGTGGTCGGCTTTGCGGCCTTCCAGTCGCTGACGGTGCGCGAACTGCCGAGCGTCGACCCGCCGGTGGTGTCGGTGAGCACCACCTATCGCGGCGCCTCGGCCGAGGTCATCGAAGAGCGCATCACCGAGGTCATCGAGCGGCAGGTGGCCGGTATCGAGGGCATCGACCGCATCAACTCGGCTTCGCGGGACGGTTCCTCGCGCATCAGCATCTCCTTCACCCTTGACCGGGACCTGGACGCGGCGGCCAACGACGTCCGCGACGCCGTCAGCCGGACCCTGCAGCAGCTGCCTGAGCAGGCCGACCCGCCGACAGTGCAGAAGGCGAACGCCGACGCGTCGCCGATCATGTTCCTGAGCTTCACCTCGACGACGCTGAACCGTCTGGAGCTCTCGGACTACGCCCAGCGCTACCTCGTGGAGCGCTTTTCCACTGTGCCCGGCGTCGCCAACGTCGGCGTGGGCGGGTCCCAGTACTATTCGATGCGCATCTGGCTCGATCCGGACGCCATGGCGGCCCGCGGCATCACCGTGGAGGACGTCGAGACCGCGCTGAACAGCCAGAACCTGGAGCTTCCGGCCGGTTCGCTCGAAGCGCCGGACAAGGACTTCACCATCCGCGTGGCTCGGGGCTACGCCACGCCCGAGCAGTTCGCGCGGCTGCCCATCACCCCGTCGCGCAGCCCGGCCTCGACCAGCGGTTCCGCGGCCCTGGGCGGCGCGGCCGCGGGCGCCGGCGCGGCGCCTGGCGCCACCCAGAAGGTCGCCACGGCGACCGCCGGCCAGGCCTACATCACCCGCCTCGGCGACATCGCTCGGGTCGAGGAAGGGCCCGACGAGCGGCGGCGCGCCTACCGCTCAAACGGCGAGGACCAGGTCGGCATCGCCATCTTCCGCCAGAGCCTGGCCAACGACCTGGAGATCTCCAAGGGCGTCCGCGAGACGATCAAGGAGCTGCGCTCGAGCCTGCCCAAGGGCACCGACATCCAGGTAGCGGTGGACTACACCGAATTCACCCGACACGCGATCGAGGAAGTGTGGATCACCATGGGCATCGCGCTCGGCTGCGTGGCCTTGGTGAACCTGCTGTTCCTGGGCACCTGGCGGGCGGCGCTGATCCCTTCGATCGTCGCGCCGATCTGCATTCTCTCCACCTTCATCGTCCTGGCTCCGCTGGGCTTCTCCATCAACCTGCTGACCCTGCTGGCCCTGGTGCTGGCCATCGGCCTCGTCGTGGACGACGCCATCGTGGTGGTGGAGAACATCCAGCGCCGGATCGACGAGGGCGAGCCGCCTCTGGTGGCGGCGGAACGCGGCGCCCGACAGGTGTTCTTCGCGGTCGTGGCGACCACCATCGTGCTGATCTCGGTGTTCGCGCCGCTGATGTTCATGCCGGGCTTCACCGGCCGGCTGTTCGTCGAACTGGCTGTGGCCGTGGCCGCCGCCGTGGGCTTCTCGGCCCTGATGGCGCTGTCGCTGTCGCCGATGCTGGCGTCCAAACTGCTGCGTCCGGCCAAGGCGCAGGGGCGGCTGGCCCACATCATCGACACCGCCATGGACAAGCTGAAGGAGTCGTACCACGCCTCCCTCGAAGCCATGCTGGGCAAGCGGTCCGTGACCCTCGGCGCGTCCGCCCTGGTGCTGCTCCTCGCCGGCCTGGCGGTGGTGGTTTTCAACGTCCTGCCCAAGGAGCTGACACCCGAGGAAGACCGCCGTCGGGCGCAGGTCATGATCATCGGCCCGGAAGGCGCCGGCTACGACTACACCAAGGCGGCCGCCGACCAGCTCGAGAAGATCCTGATGGGCTATGTGGAGAACGGGACGCTGGAGCGTTACGTCCTCTCGATCCCGCGCTTCGGCGGCGCCAGCAGCTTCAACTCCGCCGGCGGCAACACCATGCTGTCGCCCAAGGCGGACATGACCACCCAGGAGTTCGCGGCCAAGCTGAACCGCGAGCTCAGCTCCATCACCTCGGTCCGCGCCATCGTCTCGCCGGAGGGCGGGCTGCAGCGCGGCGGTCCGGGCAGCGGCGGCGGTGGCGGCGGCTCCAGCCTGCAGCTCATCCTCACCGGCAACGACTACCCCGAGATCGAGCGCCGCATCCGTCCGATCCTGCAGGCCGCCGAGCAGAACCCGGGTCTTGCGCGGCCGCGCCTCAACTATGAGCCGACCAGCCCGCGGGTGGTGGTGGACATCGACCGTGACAAGGCCGCCGCCCTCGGCGTTTCGACCCAGGCCGTCGGCCGCGCCCTGGAGACCATGTTCGGCAACCGGCGGGTCACCACCTACATCAAGGAAGGTCAGGAGTACGACGTGCTCCTGCAGACCGACCGCTCCAACCGTCAGACCGAGCAGGACCTCGCCAAGCTCTACGTCCGGGCCAGTTCGGGCGAGACGGTGCCTCTGTCCGCCCTCGTGACCACCCGGGTGCGCGGCGACACGCCCGACCGGGCGCGCGTGGACCGGCTGCGGGCCATCTCCCTGACGGCGCAGCTGAACCCGGGCTACTCCATGGGCGAGGCCATCGACTTCCTGCGCGCCGAGGCCGAGAAGCAGGGCGTGGCGGGCAGCGTGAAGTGGGGCGGCGGGGCCCGGGACTATCTGGAGTCGTCCAGCGCGGTGGGCGTGGCCTTCGGCCTCGCCCTGCTGCTGGTGTTCCTGGTGCTGGCGGCCCAGTTCGAGAGCTGGATCCACCCGGCGGTCATCATGCTGACCGTGCCGGTGGCCACCCTGGGCGGCCTGTTCGGCCTGCTCCTGGCCGGCTCGTCGATCAACACCTACAGCCAGATCGGCCTGATCATCCTCGTGGGCATCGCCGCCAAGAACGGCATCCTCATTGTCGAGTTCGCCAACCAGCTGCGTGACGAGGGACTGTCGGTGCGCGAGGCGGTGATCGAGAGCGCCGCGCTGCGCCTGCGGCCGATCATCATGACCTCGATTGCGGCGGCGGCCGGGGCGATCCCGCTGATCGTGTGGGGCGGCATGGGCGGCGAGGCCCGGAGGACCATCGGCGTGACGATCTTCTTCGGGGCGATCTTCGCCACCCTCGTCACGCTGTTCATCGTGCCGGTGTTCTACAACATGCTTGGGCGCTTCACGAAGTCGCCTATGGCGACCGCGCGGCGCATCGAGGCCTTCGAGGAGGCCGAGCGCGCCCGGGTGGCGAACGCCGCCGAATAGGGCCGTCCCGGCAAAGAAAAAGGCCTCCCCACGAAGGGGAGGCCGAGGAAAGGCGACGCCTGGACCGGCAAGGGGGATCGGCGATCCAGGCACATTCCGGCCCACGGGGCGAACCGGCTGAAGGGTGTGGTCGACAGATGCGTATCGACAGGCGGCACCATGCGCCGCCCATATATGCGCGTCAAGGTTGTCCCGTCGGGTGTTCTGCTCGCGCCGCGCGAGCTGGCGACGCTACTCGGGCTTGTGGCCGGTTTCGACCATCAGGAAGGCGATGAGGTCGATGCGATCCTTCTCGTCCTTCACCCCGGCGAACGACATCTTGGTGCCGGGCAGGTAAGTCATCGGCTTGGCCAGCCACTGGTCGAGGTGGCTCGCATCCCAGACGATGCCGGAGGTCTTGAGGGCCTCCGAATAGCGGAACTTGTCCACCTGGGCCGCCTTGCGACCGAAGACGCCGTGCAGGTTGGGGCCCGTCATGTTGGCGCCGCCGGGGGTGATCGTGTGACACGAGCGGCAGAGGGCGAACTTCGCCTCGCCATTGGCCAGGTCGGCGGTGTTGTAAGGGGCGGGGAGGGACGCGAGCAGCGCCTGCTTCTCGGCCTCGGACATTTCCGGAGCGGCCGCCGGAGCCGGACCGCTGGAGGCCGCCTCGTCGCTGGAGCCGGAGCCCGACTGGCCGCAGGCGGCCAGGGCGGTGGCGGTGAAGGCGACGGCGAGAATCGGTCCCAGACGCATTTCGGTCTCCTGACTGCGGCGAGAAGCTAGCGTGGCCGGCGCGTCGTGCAAGCGGCGTTCAGCGCCGGCGCCGCCGTTCGCGGTTCACCGCCTCGTCCAGGGCTTGAAGGAAGCGCGAGCGGTCGGCGGGGCCGAAGGGCTTGGGACCGCCGGTGATCTCTCCGGTGGAGCGGATGTGCTCCATGATCGACCGCTGGGCCAGGGCTTGGCCGATGCTGTCGGCGGTGAAGGCGCGGCCGTTCGGCGCGATCGCCGCCGCCCCGGCCTTCAGCACCCGGTCGGCGAGAGGAATGTCGTTGGTGACCACGATGTCGCCCGTCGTCGCCCGCTCGGCGATCCAGTCGTCCGCCACGTCGGGGCCGGCCTCCACGACCACCAGCTCGATCGTCGGGCTCTGCGGCGTGCGGATCCAGCTGTTGCAGACCACGAAGGTCCTCAGGCCATAGCGGGCAGCGACCTTGTAGGCCTCGTCCTTCACCGGGCAGGCGTCGGCGTCGATGAAGATCCGCATGCGGAGGGCCCCTTGCCGATGGTGCCGGATGCAGGGTTCGAACCCGCGACCTTCGGTTTACAAAACCGCTGCTCTACCAGCTGAGCTAATCCGGCGCCGCAAGGATCGGCGGCTTGCGCCTCGTGCGCCGGCCGCGGGGCCGGCGCACGAGGCGTGGTTCGGATTGCACAACCGGCCACGCCCGGCAAGCGCCTGACAAGAAAAGGGGGCGGAAGGTTCTTCCGCCCCCTTCAGGACTTCAGGACCTGTGACCGGCTACCACTTGATCCGCAGGCCCAGGACGCCGCCCACCGTGTGGCTGTCGCCGAAGTTCTTCAGCGAGGTCGTGACCGTGGCTTCGCCGTAGAGCGAGTACTTGTCGTTCTTCCAGTTGTAGGCGCCGCCAAGGCCGAGGCCGCCCCACAGCCGGTCGTTCCGGGTCGTCAACTCCTCACCCAGGATGGAGACGCGATAGCCGTCCGAGAACTCGTTGTAGAGATTGGCGATGCCGTAGAAGTTGGTCCGCGACGTCGTGCCGTCGTCCGCCTGCCACGTCTTGGCCCGTTCGGCCGCCAGGCCCAGTCGCCCGCGGAGGCTGTCGCCATCCTCCAGCGAGACCGGGGCGCCCAGCGGGTCGGTGAAATCGTCGAAGTCGAGCTTCGAATAGACCAGCTGCGCCTGAGGCGTGAGCGACCACTCGGCGTTGAGCCGCAACCGGCGGCCGGCTTCCAGGCCCAGGGCGTAGCCGAAGCCGTTATGGCCATCGAGCAGCCGGGCGCCCAGGCTCGAGGACGTCAGGTCGCTGTCCAGCCAGGTGGCCTGGCCTTGGGCGTCCACGTAGAGGCCGTTCGTCCCGTACCAGGTGAGGCTCGCGCCGAGGCCGTAGCCGGTGCTGTCGACGTCGCCCGAGCCGTCCACGGCGGTGATCTCGCCGTCGAGCTTGCCGTAGTGGACCGAGACGCCGCCGATCAGCTTGCCCGAGTCGTTCTCCCGCAGGACGCGGTCGAGACCGGCCTGCAGCCGCCAGGTGGTGGTCTCGTACTCGGCTGCGGCGCTGGAAGCGGCCGCCTCGTACTCGCCGTGCACGCCTTCGATCCGGCCCCAGAAGCCATTGGCCTCCACGACCACGGCGTCGTTCTGCGCCCCGGCCGCCGTGTCGGGCCAGTGCCGCGTGCCCGTCCGCTGGTCGAGCGTCGGCAGGCGGATGAGTCCGGCGAGGACCTTCGGATATTCTTGGTAGACCGGCACGGTCGGCGTGTAGCCGGCGGTGCGCAGGTACCAGTTGCCGTCGGCGGCGTCGGCGCCCACGCCATTGCGGTAGAGGCCGTAGCTGTAGAGGCCGCCGGCCAGCCGCTGCTCGCCGTTCACCGTGTAGTCGCCCTGCAGAGTGAACACGTCGGCCGCCGAGGCGGCGGGGTCGCGGACTTCGACCAGCAGGATGCCGTTGCCGGTCGAGCGGGCGCCCGAGCCCTCGCGGCGGTCGATGACGATAGTAGTGGGCGCGCCGCCACGGGCCGTGCCATCGACGACGAGCACGTCCGAACGGGACGCCGCGCCGCCTTCGTTCAGCACGGTGTTGATCAGCAGCTGGCCGCCGTTGGCGGTGAACACGCCGCCGCCAGGCCCGGAGGCCGCCGACCCCGCGCCGGTGATGACCAGGCTGTTGCCGATCTCAGGACCCCGCAGGTCGATGGTCCCGGCATGGTCGAAGGCGGCGAGATTGGTGAACTGCGCCTGCGCCACGCCCGACCGGGCGAGACTGTAGAAGCCCGCATCCAGTCCGCCCGGCGCATAGTAGCCGGCGGCGTCGACGGCGACGGCCCCCTGAGCCTGGGCCAGACGCACCGTGGCGCCCGCGAGGTTGTCGAAGCGGCTGCCTGTCCCGCCGAAGTCGGAGATGGCCACGCGCTTGGTGTCGCGCACCCCGTCGCCGTTGGTGTCGGCGAAATGGCGCGCCTCGAACACGCCGCCGGCCGCGTTGGTGAACCGGTTGCCGGCCACATTGGCCAGTTCGACGAAGCCGGTGACCGCGCCGCTATTGGCGACCGTCAGCGCGCCGTGCGCCGTGTCCCAGCGCCCCGCATCGGCGATCGCCCGGTCGGACGCGGCCGTGATGGCGCCGGCGTTGGCGAGGGCGCTGTCCTGTGACCAGAGGACGACGCCGGCCGAGGCCGTCTTGCTCTCATCCCCCACGCTGGTCGCATCGGCTTGCCAGCCGCCCGTGACGGTGGTTCCGGCAGCGATCTCGACGGTGGCGGCGTCTTCGGAAGACGAGGCCTGGACGCCGACGCCATACTCACCGGGGCGGCGACGCTTCCGGCTATGATCACCCGGGCCTCGCCCCGGGCCTCGGCGCGCAGCCCCGCCGATTGCGTCCCGCTCGCCACCGCCGAGCCGCGGTGGGTGATGCGGGTCAGGCCTTGGCCCTGGTTGTAGGCCCAGGCGGCATAGGACCGGGGGCCCCAGGCCGTGATCGCCCCGCCTTCGAGGATGTCGATGGTGGCGGCGCTGAGGTTGGCCTCTTTGGTGAGGCTGACCTGCGCCCCATCCGAATTCAGCAGGTTCGTTTCGACGCGGCCCGCAACGGTGATCGCGCTTCCTCCAAGCCCCAGGTGCGGGGCGAACAGGCCGATCACGCCCTCGCCATCGGTCACCACCTGGCCGGTTGACGCCAGGTTGATCTGGATGTCTCCGGTGGCCTCAGGGTTCAGGATGTAGCCGACGACCCCGTAGCTGCCGAGACCCGAGGCTCGGACCTCGCCGGCCGCGTCGATGTGCACGGATCCCAGGCCATGGTGCAGGCCATAGACGCCGGCGCCATATTCGCCCCGCACCTCAACCGTGCTTCCGGCGAGCTGCTCGATGGTGATGCTGGCGGTGCTCGTACTCAGCTGGTTCGGTTGCGACTGGTCGTCGATCCGCCCGAGAATGCCGTTGGAGAAGCCGTCGGAGTTCAAGGCGACGATGTTCGCGCCGGAGACGATCTCGATATCGTTCCTGGCTTGGCTGTGAACCTGAATCCCGTCGGCCAGCAGGCCATCTGTGGCGATGGCCACGCCGGGCTCGGCCGTCAGCCGCAACAGTCCGTCTCCGAAGCCGTCGACATGGACGCCGTCGAAGTCATACCCGGCGCCGCTGCGTTACACGACCGTGCCGCTTCGGACGACAAGATTGAAGCTGGAAGTGGCCGCATAGCTCATCCCGCCCGGATAAGGATTCAGGGTGGGGTCGCTGCAGATGACCTGCGGATCGCCGCATTGGTCGGCAGCATAGGCCGAAGAGGCAAGAGCAAGTGCGCTTGCGCCAGTAAAGCCAAGAAGCAGTTTCTTTCGAAACTTCCCGCTGCGGGGACTAGCGCTTGTTAAGCCGTTGAATTGATATCCGGAAGCCGTCAGGCCGCGAGACATCCTCCCCATGTGGATCCTCGATACATTGTAAATCCAAAATTCCCCAACCGGAGAATGTCAAAACGCTACCTAGGGAATAGCCAAGGTTGCAACCCAACAACTTCTCTCTTTTTTGTGATCGTTGAAAGAACGACGTTCTATTATTTGGAAGACGGAATCTGGACTTCAGAACCGCGCCGCGGCTTCTGCCGGGGATTCAGAATTCGTAGGTGGCGCTCATGCCCACGCGCCGCGGTCGCATGGGATAGACCTGCGGCGTGTTGCCGGTGGTGGCGGTCACGGCGCGGTGGCTGTCCAGCAGGTTCTCGATGTGGACGCCGAACCGCCAGGGGCCGTGCAAGGCGTTGGCCCTGAGGTTGATCTGCCAGGCGTCGCCGATCGCAGTGTCGTTGGCCGCGCCGGGCCGGAACGTGCTGTGGGCGCGGCCGAGGTAGGCGATGTCGGCGCGGAGCAGAAGGTCGAAGTCCCAGGGAAGGCGGCGCGTGTGCTCGCCCCAGATGTTGAACGCCACATGCGGGACGAAGGGGAGGTGGTCGCCGGCCGAACCGAGCCCGATGGCCTCCGCCGACTCCTGGTCCTCGATGAGCTCGGCCCGGTTGAGGGTGAGGTTGAGTCCTGCCCGGTTCGGGCCGTCGGCCAAGGCGGCGTCAAGCTCGACCCCGTCGATCCGCGCCCGCCCCACGTTCGTGATGAAGCTGAAGGCGCCGTTGGCGCTGGCGGCGCTGAACTGCATGTCGCGCCAATCGATACGGTAGACGGCGATGTTCAGGCTGGCCGGCCGTTCGGGCCAGGCGAGCTTCACGCCGGCCTCGTAGCTCCAGAGACTGTCGGACCGGTAGATCGCCAGGTCCTGCGGCACCGGGGCGGTGTTGGCGCCGCCGGGGCGGAAGCCCTGGGCGGCCTGAACATAGGCGAGGCTGTCAGAGCCGAACCGGTGGCTGGCCAGCACTTTCAGGCTCCAGCCCGCCTCGTCCGCCGTGCTGTCGAAATTGGCGTTGGTGGTGTTGGAGATGATGTTGGGGACCAGCACCGAGCCCACCGTGCGGCGATTGTATTCGAAGCGCCGGGCGCCGAGCGTCAGGGAACTGGGCCGGTCGGCGCCCAGGGTGGTCTCGCCATAGGCCGCCCGTTGGCGCAGGCGGCTCGAGACCAGCCGCCGGCCCGTGAAGCCGAGGTCGGGGCGCGCGGCCCCGGTCCGCGGATCGGCGGCCAGCACCTGGCTGTCCATAGTGTCCTTACGGACTTCCCGGAAGACGCCGAGTGTCCAGGCGAGGAAGCCCGAACCCGCGGACTGCAGGCGAAGCTCCTGGACCTGGGCATCCATCTTGTCGGGCTGGTGCAGGACGCCGGGCGAGCGGCTGTCCACATAGGCGGAATAGGCGGCCAGCTGGTTCGCATCGCAGCCGCCCAGGTCCGCGAAGTAGCGGGCGCAACCCGCCGGGCTCATCCGTTCCGCAGTCAGCACCCCGGTGTAGTCGCTCTGCCGCGTGGTGCGCCACGTATAGGCGCCGGCGTTGGCGGTCAGCTCCACGCCTCCCAGGCGGGCCCGGGCTTGGCCCTGGTGGAGCGCCAGTCGGCTGCGGAATGGCGAGCGGACCGGGACCGCCGACACCAGCGCAGGGCCGCCCCGAACCGCCGTCCCGCTGTCGTCGAAATCCGAGGTCTGGATGGCGCTTGTCAGGCCGAACTGGAGCGCGCTGGACGCTTCCATGGCCAGCCCGAGGCGCGCGCCCTCGATGCGGGTCTCGTTTACGTCGGTCTGGTCGAGCCGCTGGTTGTAGATGTAGCCCGGCTCGACCCGCCGGTAGGCGGTCAGCCTGGCCGCCGCCCCGGCCAGCGGCAGGGGGGTGTTGAACACCGCCGTCGTGGTCGTCCCCAGATTGCCAGCCGCCGCTTCGACCTCGCCGCCGATCTGCGCCGTCTGGCGGGTGGCGTCGGGCCGTTTGAACATCACCTTGAGCGCACCGCCCATGGCTCCGGAGCCGTAGAGCGTGCCCTGCGGCCCGCGCAGAACCTCGATGCGGTCCAGGTCCACGAGCAGGAGTTCCGGCGGCCCGCCGCCCGGATCGGCGGTGGTGCCGCTCGGCCCCGTCACCGGCATGTCGTCGTAGTAGAGGGCGGTGGTCATCTCGCCCGAGGCGTGGACGCCCCGAAGGCTCAGCCGGTTCCGCCCTGTCCCGGCCGGCAGGTGGTTGAGGCCGGGCAGGATGGCGCGGGCGTCGCTGAGGTCGCTCACCCCCGCGTGGGCGAGTTCGTGCCCCGAAAGCGCCCGGACCGACATCGGGGTCAGCTGGTCGATGGTCGGCCGGCGGGTGGCGGTGACGACCAGGGCGTCGAGGGTCGCCGAAGGCGCGGCGCCGACCGACGAGGCCGTGACGCCGCGCTCGATCAGCAGCCGGCCCTGGACTTCGCGCCAGACCAGACCGGTGTCTTGCAGGAGCTGGGTGAGCGCCGCCGTCGGCGCCTGGAGGCCGGTCACGCCGTGCGCGCGGGCGTCGGCCACGATTCCGGGCTGGAAGAGGATGTCCCGGTCGGCTTGCCACGAGAATGAGGTCAGGGCGTCCTCGAGACGCATGCCGTCGGCGATGTCGAAATGGCGCTTTCGCTCGGCCGCGCAAACGGTGCTTGCCGCGAGACTCGCCAGGAGAATCGCGGTCGTCGCCACGAACGGACGACGCATCGGCGGGACATTGCGGTCGCTCTTCGTGACGCCTCTCCCCAGATTTTGCGCGGGTCTGGATAGGACCTCGAACGCGGCGTGGCCATAGCCCCACCGAGGCAAATCGTCGCCATGGCGCCTGTGCCGCATCGGCGTGCAGGGGGCGGCGAGCTCAGGGCGTTCCACAACGCAGGCTTGACGGGGCGTCATCGGCGCGTCTGGACTGCGCGACCATAAAAACGCGAAAACGCGGGGGAACGGGGATTGGCGTGGCCTGAGACGACCGAGGACCTGCCAGAGCGCGGGTTGATGACCGCGGCCATGGGCTATCGGGAAGCGCTGCGTGCGTATTTCCGACGGCGGGTGGACGGGCACGAGGTCGACGACCTGGTGCAGGACGTGATGCTCCGGATCCACAACCGGCGCGCCACGGACGCCGTGCGCAATCCCATCAGTTTCGTGTTCCAGACCGCGGCCAATGTGCTGCAGGACCGCCGGCGGCGGGACGCTGCGCGCCGCCGGGGCGCCCACACGACCCTGGAAGATTCGTTCCATCCGCTGGACGAGGTCACGCCGGACCGGGTGCTCCAGGGCAAGGAAGACGTGGCCCGCGTGATGGAAGCCCTTGGCGAGCTGCCGCCTCGGACGCGTGCGGCGCTCATGCTGGTCCGTTTCGAAGGCTTGAGCTACAAGGCGGCCGCGCAGCTGCTCGGCGTTTCGGTCAGCGCGGTCGAGAAGCAAGTCGCCAAGGCGCTCCAGGTCGTCGCGGCGCGTCTGCAGGACGATGATGAACGACAATCGGCCACTGCACGCCTGCAACGCTGACGCGGAAGCCGCAGAGTGGTTCGTTCGGCTGCAGCGTCAGGATGGGCCTGAGGCTCAGGCGGCGTTCCAGACCTGGCTCCACGAAGATCCGGCGAATGCGGCCGCCTGGGACAAGATCGGCGGCGCCTGGTCGCGCCTGGGCGAACTGGCCGAGGCGCCGGAGATCCGGGCCGCGCGGGCGGACCTGCAGCGCGAACTGCGGCGGGGCCAGAAGGTCCGGCGCCAGCGGATGGCGGCGGCCGCGGCCGTGTTGCTGGCGGTCATCGGCGGCGGGGCGCTGAGCTACCAGTCCTGGCGGGCCGCCGGGCCTGTGGCGGGCCAGGCCAGCCCCACGGTCTACCGCACCCCGGTGGGCGGTCGCCTGGCGGTAGACCTGCCCGACGGGTCGCAGGTCGTCCTCAACACGGACACCGAGGTGCGGGCGGGCGACTGGTCCAAGGCTCGGGCGATAACCCTGGTGCGCGGGGAAGCCTTCTTCCAGGTGGCCAAGGATCCGCAGCGGCCGTTCACCGTGACGGCGGACGGGCGCACGGTCACGGCGCTGGGAACCGCCTTCAACGTCCGCCTCGATTCCGATCGCTGGTCGGTGGACCTGCTTGAGGGGCGGGTGAGGGTGCGCAGCGGCGGGGCGGCCGCCGAACTCTCGCCCGGCGAACGCCTCGTGCAGGAAGGGCCGCAGTCCTGGCGCATCCTCCGCCGCGACGTCGCCGAGATGTCGGCCTGGCGCGACGGCCGGCTCGTCTTCCATGACCAGCCCCTGGGCGAGATCGCCGACGAGATGAACCGCTATTCCGAGGCCAAGCTGCAGATCGCCGACGCCGGCCTGGCCCAGGCCAAGCTGAGCGGCCGGTTCCGGGCCGGCGACGTGGAAGGCTTCGTGGCCATGCTCGAGGCCTACGGCCTCGCAACGCCCGTGCGGGAAGCGGACCGGACCATCACGCTTCGGCCGGTGGGCCGCTGAGGATTTGAGGCCCGCTTGCGTCTTGGGACTGTACGCCGGGTCGACCGGCCAGTCCTAAGGGGAACTCCATGAAGTCAACGATCAAGGCGTTGGCGGCCGTGCTGTGCGCGACGACCTGCGCCAGCGCCGTGTCCGCCGTGGCCGCGCCGCTGGCGCCTGCGGATCGCCAGGCGGTGCTGGCGGCGGTGGACGCCGTTACGCCGAAGATGAACGATGCGGCGCTGAAGATCTGGAACTACGCCGAGCTGGGCTACCTTGAGACCAAGAGCTCGGCCCTGCTTCAGTCGCAGCTGAAGGCTGCAGGCTTCAACATCAAGGCCGGCGTCGCCGGCGAGCCCACCGCCTTCGTGGCCAGCTTCCGCAACGGTGATGGCCCGGTGGTGGCGATCCTGGCGGAATTCGACGCGCTGCCGGGTCTGTCCCAGGCGGCGGTTCCCACGCAGCAGCCCGTGGCGGGCCGGGAAGCGGGTCACGGCTGCGGCCATAACCTGTTCGGCGCGGCCTCGGTGGCGAGCGGCATCGCCCTGAAGAACTGGATGGTCGCCAACAAGATCCAGGGCGAGATCCGGGTCTACGGCACCCCTGCCGAAGAAGGCGGGTCGGGCAAGGCCTACATGGTGCGCGACGGCCTGTTCAACGACGTCGACATCACCCTGCATTGGCACCCGGGCAACGCCAACTCGGCCAGCCAGGGGACCTCGTCGGCCAACATCAGCGGCAAGTTCCGCTTCCGTGGTCAGTCCGCACACGCCGGCGGCCAGCCGTGGAACGGCCGTTCGGCCCTGGACGGCGTCGAGATCATGAACGTCGCCACCAACTATCTGCGCGAGCACATCCCCGACCGCACGCGCATCCACTATGTGGTGACCAACGGCGGCAAGGCGCCCAACGTGGTGCCGGACTACGCCGAGGTCTACTACTACGTCCGCCACACCGATCCGAAGGTGGTCGTGGACGTGATGGACAAGGTGAAGCGCGCGGCTGAAGGCGCGGCCCTGATCACCGGCACCCAGGTCGAGTTCGAGCAGACCGGCGGCGTCTACAACCTCCTGCCCAACGAAGCCCTGGGCAAGGTGATGCACGAGTCGCTGGAGACGGTGGGCGGCATCACCTGGACCGAGGAAGAGAAGGCCTTCGCTCGCGAGCTCGCGAAGCACCTGCCGAACGGCGGCGAAGACCTGAGCTCGGTGGAGCGCGTGATGCCTTACCGGACGGCCGACCCCAACTCGGGCGGCGGCGGCTCGACCGACGTGGCCGACGTGAGCTGGGTGACCCCGACCGTGGGCCTCTCCACCGCCACCTTCGTCCCGGGCTCGCCGGGCCACAGCTGGCAGAACGTGGCCGCGGCCGGCACGACCATCGGTCTCAAGGGCGCGCAGGTCGCCGCCAAGACCCTGGCGCTCACCGGCGCCCGGGTGTTCACCGACCCGCAGCTGATCGCCGAGGCCAAGGCGGAGCTGAACGAGCGTCGCGGGGCCGATTTCACCTACAAGGCCCTGGTGGGCGACCGGCCGCCGCCGCTCGACTACCGCAAGGGCGCGGGGGCTGAGTAAGCTTCTGGACCGCGCGGCTCCGGCCGCGCGGTCTTTTTGTTGTGGAATGCGGCGCCAGCCGCGTCATGGGAATGACGGCGCGTAAGCCGTGGGGTTCAAATAGGGGAAGTAGAGAGCATGCGGTCCCATGCAATGAGCAGCGCCGCGCTGGCGCTGGTCCTGATGTTCGGATCCGCCGCGCACAGCGCGACGATCACGCCGCCGAAGGATGCGTTCGCCCAGGATCCGGGCAGCGACTACTTCCTCGCCGACTACACTGCATACGAGGCCTATCTGAAGACCCTCGCGGGCCAGTCCGACCGGATGAAGCTGGTGGACTTCGGCAAGACCGAGGAGGGGCGCACCCAGTGGGCGGCCATCGTCAGCTCGCCGGCCAACCTCGCCAAGCTCGACCATTACCGTGACATCGCCCGCCGCTTGGCCAAGGCCGAGGGGCTGACCGCCGAAGAGGCCAAGGCGCTGGCGGCCGAGGGCAAGGCTGTGGTCTGGATCGACGCCGGCCTGCACGCCACCGAGACGGTGACCTCGCAGGGGCAGATCCAGGCGCTCTACCGGATGCTGACCATGAACGATCCGGAGACGCTCCGGATTCTGGACGACGTCATCATCCTCTTCGCCCACGCCAACCCGGACGGCATGGAGCTGGTCTCCGACTGGTATATGCGCAAGGCCGACCCGAAGGAGCGGGAGTTCGACTCCATCCCGCGCCTGTACCAGAAGTACGTGGGCCACGATAACAACCGCGACAGCTACATGTCGCAGATGGCGGAAACCACGAACATCAACCGGATGCTGTTCCGGGAGTGGTTCCCGCAGATCGTCTTCAACCAGCACCAGACCGGCCCGACGGGCATGGTGGTGTTCGTCCCGCCGTTCCGCGACCCGTTCAACTACAACTACGACCCCCTGGTGATGACCACGCTCCAGGAAGTCGGCATGGCGATGCACAGCCGCCTGGTGGCCGAGGACAAGCCTGGCTCCGGCGCCCGCAGCGCTGCGAACTACTCCACCTGGCACAACGGGATGGAGCGTTCGATCGCCTACTTCCACAATTCGATCGGCCTGCTCACCGAGATCATCGGCGGTCCGACGCCCGCCGAGGTGAAGCTGGTCCCCGAGCTGCAGCTTCCCAACAGCGATCGGCCCGACCCGATTGCGCCGCGGCCCTGGCACCTGCGTGACACCGTCGAGTACCAGTGGAGCCTGAACCGGGCAGTCCTGGACTACGCCTCGCGCAACCGCGAGCGCCTGCTGTTCAACATCTACAAGATGGGCGCCGACAGCATCGCGCGCGGCTCCCAGGACTCCTGGACCATCACCCCGAAGAAGGTCGAGAAGCTGCGGGCCGTCGCCAAGGCCGAAGGCAAGGAGATCAAGACGGGGAACCGTTGGGATCAGGGCGTCGTCGATCCCGAGCTCTACAAGGCCGTGCTGCAGAACCCCGCGGAACGCGATCCGCGCGGCTATGTCATCCCGGCCGACCAGGCAGACCTGCCGACCGTGGTCGACTTCGTGAACGCCCTCATCAAGACCGGCGTCGACGTCGAGCGCGCGACCAAGGCCTTCAAGGTGGGCGACAAGACCTATCCGGCCGGCTCGTACGTGGTGAAGACGGCCCAGGCCTACCGTCCGCACGTGCTCGACATGTTCGAGCCGCAGGATCACCCGCACAACTTCGCCTATCCGGGCGGCCCGCCGATCCCGCCGTACGACATTACGGGCTACACCCTGGCCTATCAGATGGGCGTGCAGTTCGACCGGATCCTCGACGGGTTCGACGGTCCCTTCGAGCGCATCCCTGACCTGATCGCCCCGCCGCCCGGCCAGATCCGCGGCTCGGGCCGCGCCGGCTGGCTGATCAGCCATGCGCCGAACCGCGCCTTCGACCTCACCAACCGGCTGCTGAAGGCCGGCCAGCAGGTCTACTGGCTGAAGGCCGAGACCAAGGCCTCGGGCAAGAGCTTCGGCCCCGGCGCCATCTGGGTCCCGGCGTCGGACGAGGCCACGGCCATCATCGAGCAGGGCGTGAAGGAACTGGGCGTGGACGCCTGGGCCGTGGGCGCCAAGCCGTCCGCTGACGCCCTGGCCCTGAAGCCCGTGCGCATCGGCCTCGTGGATGTCTACGGCGGCTCGATGCCGTCCGGCTGGACCCGCTGGCTGCTGGAACGCTTCCAGGCTCCGTTCGAGGTGGTGTTCCCGCAACGCCTCGACGCGGGCGACCTGAACAAGGACTTTGACGTCCTGCTGTTCCCCGACGCGGTGGTGCCGGCGAAGGAAGGCGGCGTCTTCCGCGGGCGCTGGGAATCGCGTCAGCCCAAGCCTGAGGACATTCCGGTCGAATATCGCAGCTGGCTGGGGTCGATCACGTCGGACAAGACCCTGCCGCAGATCAAGGCCTTCCTCGAGAAGGGCGGCACGGTCGTGGCGATGGGCTCGGCCGGTCGCCTGGCCCTGGAACTCGGCGCACCGCTCGAGGTCGCCGTGGCCAAGAACGAAGGCGGCGAGGCCAAGCCGTTGCCGGCGACCGAGTTCTACATCCCAGGCTCGGTGCTGCGGGCCAAGGTCGATCCAAAGCACCCGCTGGCCTACGGCATGAACTCGGAAGTGGACATGTTCTACGACCGGGCTCCGACCTACCGGGTGAAGACCACCGCCGGCGCCTCCACGGTTTCCTGGTTCGAGGGCAAGGAGCTTGTCCGCAGCGGCTGGGCGGTCGGCCAGGAGCGCCTGGACGGTTCGGCGGCGATCGTCGACGTCGACTACGGCAAGGGCAAGCTGCTGGTCATGGGCCCCGAGGTGAACCACCGCGCCCAGTCGTACGGGACCTTCAAGTTCCTGTTCAACGGGCTGCTCTACGGCCCGGCGGTCGCCGCGACCCGGTAACCCCGAGGATCCCCAGGGTGGGCGGCTAGTCCCCCGAGCCGCCCACCCATCTCGTGCGGAAAACTTGAGGCGTCGGTCTGCGGACCGACGCCTTCTTTGTGTCTGCGGGAAGCCAGGCGCCAAGGCGTCGATCCGCAGGCCGATCAGGGCAGGGGGCAGGCAAACGGGAAGGGCGGCCGGGCTGGCAAAGGCTCGGCGAGGGCGACCCCGAGCTCAGGAAGGGCAGGCCGGCGCCGGCGGCGGCCGCCGCGCGCAGATGGCCGACTGGCCGCCGGCGGACGGGCAAAGAAAAAGGCGCCGGCCACGAGGGCCAGCGCCGAAGTCTCAGATCGTTCCGTAAGGCTTAGAAGCGCTTGCGGATGCCGACGTAGTACGAGCGGCCGATCATGTCGTGGTTCTGGGGATCGTAGGTGCCCTCGGTGTCGCCCACTTGGAGCGGCGCCTTGTCGAACAGGTTGGTCACCCCGAAGCGCAGGTCGGCGTCGTACGGCAGCTTCACGCGGCCGTTCAGGTCGAAGACGTCATAGGCCTTGACGCCGCGCGCGGTGCTGGTCGGGGAGACCTTGCGCGCGGAGGCGATCATCGAGCTGAGGTGACGCCAACGGAGGCCGAGGCTGGCCGGGCCGTAGGTGTAGGTGGCCGAGGTGGCGATCTTCCACTCGGGGTGCGCCGTACCGGCGTTGGCTTCCACGCCGGTGCCGATCGTGCCGGCGTAGTCGTAGGTGGCCGCGCCCGGCAGGGTCTGGATCTTGAAGGTGTCCAGGTAGCCCACGGCGACGTTCAGGGCCAGCGAGCCGCGGTCGCCCAGGCCCAGGTCCTCGGCGTTGAGGGTCCAGTCGAACTGGAAGTCCACGCCCGAGACCTCGAACTGGCCGAGGTTCAGCAGCGGCTGCACCGGATTGACCGGGACGCCGTTGGACGGGTTCCGGGTCATCAGCTCGCAGTAGTAGTTGTTCGGATCGTAGGTCGGGTTGTTGCCGCCCGAGTTGAAGCAGAACCGAATGGCGTCCGCGATCGACAGGGTGCCGACGGCGTCCTTCACCTTGATGGCGTACCAGTCCACCGAGGCCGACATGCGGCTCAGCAGCGGGTGGTCGAACGGCGACTGCACGACCGCGCCGATCGAGTAGGTGTCGGCGGTTTCTTCCTCGAGGTCCGGGTTGCCGCCGGTGAGGGCGAAGACCTGGGCCGTGCCGAGCTGGTAGCTGTCGATGACCGCCGTCGGGATGCCTTGCGCGAGGCAGAGCTCCCGCACCTGGGCCGCGTTCGGGCCCTGACGGAAGGACGAGCGCACGTCGCACGGGTCGCCGTTGGTCGTGGTGGCCGACGGGTTGCCGATGCCGACGCTGCCCGTGGAGATCGGCGCGTAGAGTTCGCCGACGCTGGGCGCGCGGATGGCGCGGTTGTAACCGCCGCGCAGGCGCAGGCTGTCGATGATCCGCCAGTCGAAGTCGACCTTGTAGGTGTGGATGCCGCCCACCGAGCTGTAGTCGGAGAAGCGGTAGCCGAGGTCGAGGTTCAGCTCCTGGATGAACGGCAGGTCCTTCAGGACCGGGACCAGCAGTTCGCCGAACAGCTCGTAGGTGTCCACGGCGCCCTCAGCGTCGCGCAGCACGCTGTAGCCGAGGACGTCGCTGACGCCGCCGGGCATGTTCAGCTGGCTGTCGGCCTTGAAGGTGTACTCGTTGGCGCGATAGCCGGCGCCCACCGCGAAGCGGACGTCGCCCGCGGGGAGGGCGAAGAGACCGCCCTGCAGGTTCAGCTCGACCATGCGCTGTTCCAGCTCGTTCTGGTTCAGCGTGCGGCGGCTGATGTAGTTGATGCACTCGGCCGACGGCGTGAGGTTGCCGAACGGGTTGAAGCCGCCCGCGCAGAACTCGGCGCCGCCCGTCGGGCTGTAGAGCAGGTTGCGCACCGCGCTGGCGCTGGCCCCGCCGAACTGTTCGTTGTCGAACTTGGCGCGGCTGTAGGCGGCGTAGGCGTCCCAGGTCCAGTCGCGGAAGCCGACGTCGCCCGAGAGGCCGCCGATCAGCTGATAGACGTTGTACTTGTAGGACTGGATCCGCGGACCCAGGATGTTGAACGCTTTGTAGAGGGTGAAGTCGGCGGTCGGGTCGGTCCGCGAGGCCAGGATGGTCCGCATGTCGGCCGGGATGAACGGGTTCGTCACCGGCGCGGTGAGGCCATAGACGTTCGACGCCAGGGTCGGGTTCGTCACGCCCACGGACTCATAGTCCGTGAAGGTGAACTGGGCGAAGCCGCGCAGGCTGTCGGTGAAGTCGTAGTCGACCTTGCCGAACACCGAGTAGCGGTCCAGGTCCGACTGCAGCGAACCGCCGGCATAGCCGAAGTTCAGCTGCTGGGCGGTGCCCGCGGCGTTGGTGTTGACGATGTAGGCTTCGTCGGTTTCCGGGTCGCGGAAGTTCAGCACCGGCACGCCCGCCGTCGAGAACAGCGTCTGGTCGGTGTTGAAGCCGATCTGGCCCGTGTAGCGGCCGCCCGCGTTGCCGGTCAGGGCGGGGGTGCCGTAGTTGCCCACGAACACGCCGTTGACCGCCGCCAGCGTCGGCATGTTGGCGCCGAACAGCACCGTGCCTTGCGGAATGGTCGACAGGCCGGGCGTGCTGGTCCGGAAGATGTAGTAGTCGCGCGAGCCGTTCAGGGCCCGGTCGCGGTTGCTGTAGTCGAACGACAGAATGGCGCGGCCGCGGTCGTCCGCGAAGCTCGAGCCGCCCATCACCGACACGCGGAAGGACTCGCCGTCACCGCGCTCCGAGATGCCGTACTGGGTGTCGACGATCACGCCGTCGAGGCTGCGGCGCAGGCGGAAGTTCACCACGCCGGCGGTGGCGTCCGAGCCGTAGACGGTGGAGGCGCCGCCGGTGATGACCTCGACGTTCTCGATCAGGGCTTCCGGAATGATGTTCAGGTCGACCGAGCCGTCGGGGTTCGAGGGCTGCAGGCGACGGCCGTCCAGCAGGATCAGGGTGCGCTTGGCGCCCAGGCCGCGGAGGCTGGCGTAGGACTGGCCGCCGTTCAGGCCGGTGCTGGTGCTGCCGGTGTTGCCCTGGCCGAACGAGCCGGTGAACTGCGGCATTTGCGACAGCGACTTTTCGACCGTCACCTGGCCGGTGTTTTCGATCGCGGCCTGGCCGACGGAGACGATCGGGCTGTTGGCCGAATAGTCAGGACGGGCGATGCGGGAGCCGGTGACCACCACCTCCTGGACCGTCTCGCCATCCGGCGTTTGCGCAAAGGCGACCCCCGACAGCAGCGCGCCAGTCGCGCAGCCGCCAGCCATCAGCCACCTCAAGGACTTCGCTCTCATCCGATCTATCCCCGCTCGGTATTTCGTTCGACGCGCCCATTGCGCGCCGGTCCCAAGACGCAGCGGCGTTCGAAAACCACAGCGACGCTCGGCCGCGACCCACCGAAAAATCGCCGGGTCGCACCAGTTCCGCGGCCGCCTGGCCGACCGGCAGGGCATAGGGCGGGTTGGAGGGGCGGGCGGCCTGTGCTTGGCTGGCCTGAGAGAACAAGGACAGGGAGGCCCGAAGGATGCGGTTCGAGGACTACCGGAAGCACGACGCTCTGGGACTGGCCGAACTGGTGCGGCGGCGCGAGGTGTCGGCGGCCGAGCTGCTGGAGACCGCCCTGGCCCGCAAGGCCGAGATCGATCCCAGGATCAACGCCGTCACCACCGACCTGTCCGGCCTCGCCCGCACCGCGCCGACCGAAGGGCCCTTCGCGGGCGTTCCGTTCCTGCTGAAGGACCTCGGGGCGCAGATGGCTGGGACGGTCACCTCGAGCGGCTCGAGGCTGTTCGCCGAGGCCGTGGCGCCCGCCGACAGCGCCATCGTGCGGCTCTACAGGGCCGCAGGCCTCAACATTTTCGGCAAGACCAACACCCCGGAGTTCGGCCTGTGGCCGGTGACCGAGCCGGCGCACCTGGGCGTTTGCCGCAATCCGTGGGACGTGAGCCGCACGCCGGGCGGCTCCTCGGGCGGCGCGGCGGCGGCCGTGGCGGCGGGGATCGTTCCGACCGCCCACGCCAGCGACGGCGGCGGCTCGATCCGCACGCCTGCGGCCTGCTGCGGCCTGTTCGGCATGAAGCCCTCCCGCGGGCGGGTCAGCTTCGCCCCGGCCGGCGAGGGCTGGGCCGGCGCGTCCATCCAGCATGCGGTCACCCGCTCGGTGCGCGACAGCGCCGCCCTGCTGGACGCCGTCTGTACGCCTCAGCCCGGTGATCCCTATTTCCTGCCGGCGCCCGAGCGGCCGTTCCTGGAGGAGGTGGGGCGCGATCCCGGCCGCCTGAGGATCGGCTTCACCGCCAAGGCGCTGCAGTCCACGGCCCTCGATCCCCAATGCGCCGCTGCGGTCCTGGACGTCGCCCGGCTTTGCGCAGACCTCGGCCATGAGGTGGAGGAGGTGGCCGTTCCTGGCGACCTGACCGGCATGCAGGCTTCAGCCGGGCTCGTGATCGCCGCCAGCGTCGCCGCGACCCTGGACGCCGAGGCCGAGCGCCGTGGCCGGCCGGTGGAGCCGGACGAGATCGAGCCCCTGACCATGGCCACCTACCGCCGCGGCAAGGCGGTGACGGGGGCGGACTATGTGCGGGCGCTTGCCGTGCTGCACGCCTTCGGCCGGGACATGGCGCGGCTGTTCGAGACCTACGACGTCCTCTTGCTGTCGACACTGGGCCGCCCGCCCGTGCCAGTCGGCTGGATTTTCGAGGAGCCCCGGGAGATCACCGAGCGGCTGTTCAGCTTCATGCCCAACACCCAGCCGTTCAACAACACGGGCCAGCCGGCCATGACCGTGCCCCTGGCCTGGAGCGCCGAGGGCCTGCCCATCGGCATCCAGTTCGTCGGCCGGGTGGGCGACGAGGCCGGGCTCTTCCGTCTGGCGGGGCGACTGGAGCAGGCGCGGCCGTGGTTCGACCGCGTGCCTGAACTCTAGCGGCCCCGGCGCTGCTGGATCAGGTAGGCGCCGATGACGCCGGTGGCGACCAGGCCAATGAGCAGGGTGGAGACGGCGTTGATCTCCGGATTCACCCCCAGGCGCACCTGGCTGTAGAGCCGCATCGGCAGGGTGGTGGCGCCGGGGCCCGAGGTGAAGCTCGCGATCACCAGGTCGTCCAGCGACAGGGTGAAGGCCAGCATCCAGGCCGCCGCCACGGCGGGGGCGATATTGGGCAGGGTGACCGTGGCGAAGGCCTTCCACGGCGGCGCGCCGAGGTCTTGGGCGGCCTCCTCCAGGCTGCGGTCGAAGCTGGCCAGCCGCGCCTGGACCACCACCGTGGCGTAGGCCAGGGTGAGCGTCGTATGCGCCAGGGTGACGGTCCAGAACCCCCGGGCCACGCCCGCGGCCACGAACAGCAGCAGCAGCGAAAGTCCCAGGATCACTTCGGGCATGACAAGGGTGGCGTAGACCATCCCCGCAACCCCGGTGCGGCCGCGGAAGCGCCCACCGCGGACCAGCGCGACCGCCGCGAGCGTGCCGAGCACCGTGGAGAAGGTGGCCGACAGCACCCCGACCCGAACCGTCGTCCAGACCGCCTCCAGCATCTGCCGGTCGTGCAGCAGGGCGCGGTACCAGCGCAGCGAGAAGCCCGACCAGACCGTCACCAGCCGCCCGTCATTGAACGAGTAGAGGATCAGCAGGGCGATGGGCGTGTAGAGGAACACCAGCCCCAGGACCACGGCGGCGATGTTGAACGCCGAGGGCCTCATCGTATCACCTTCCCGGGCTGACGCTCGAACAGCAGGATCGGGATCACCAAGGCGCCCAGCAGGGCCACGGCCACGGCCGAGGCGGCGGGCCAGTCGCGGTTGGCGAAGAACTCGGTCCAGATCACCCGGCCCAGCATCAGGGTCTCCGATCCCCCGAGGAGGTCGGGGACGACGAACTCGCCGGCCATGGGGATGAAGCAGAGCAGGGCGCCGGCCGCCACGCCCGGGACCGACAGCGGGAAGGTCACTGTCCAGAACGCCCTTATGGGCGAAGATCCGAGGTCGCGGGCCGCCTCCACCAGGCGGGGGTCCTGCCGCTCCAGCACCGCATAGAGCGGCAGCACCATGAAGGGCAGATAGGCGTAGACGAGGCCCAGAAGCACCGCCGCCTCGCTGTTCAGCAGATTGACCGGCGGCAGGCCGAGGGCCCCGAGGGCGGCGTTCAGCAGGCCCGCCGGCTTGAGAATGGCGATCCAAGCGTAGATGCGGATCAGGAAGCTGGTCCAGAACGGCAGGATCACCGCCATCACCAGCATCTGCCGAAGGCGCGGCGGGCAACGGGTGATGCCATAGGCGATGGGATACCCTACCAGCAGCAGGATCAGGGTGGCGGTCCCGGCGATCCGCAGGCTGGAGACATAGGCGTCCAGATAAAGCCGGTCGGCCGTGAAGCGGGCATAGGTCTCGAAGTCCAGGCCGGCGATGAAGTCTTGCACGCCCGCCAGGCCCCGGTTCCAGTCCAGCTGGGGCGTATAGGGCGGCATGGCCAGGGCGCTGTCGGACAGCGACAGCTTGAGGACGAGCAGGAACGGAAAGGCGAAGAAGATCGCCAACCACAGGCCGGGCAGCAGCGCCGCCAGGCGTGAACGGTCGCGCTTCACGCGGGGAGCCTCGGGGCGTCGGGCGGCCAGCTCACCCGCACGTTCGCACCCACCGGCAGCGGCGCTTCGCCGGCGACATTGGCGCGGCTCGCGCGGATCGGCCCCTGGACCGTGGCCACCACATAGCGGGTGCGGTCGCCGAAGTAGGCGGTCTCCTGGACGCAGCCCTCAAGGCCGCTCTCGCCGAGCACCACCGTCTCCGGGCGAACGGCGACCCAGCCGCCGTCGGGGTGGGCCAGGACGTTCACCTCGCCCAGGAACTCGGCCACGGCCCGGGTGGCGGGCCGCTCATAGACCTCCCGCGGGGCGCCGATCTGCGCCACGTGGCCGGCCTGCATCACCGCCAGCCGGTCGGCCATGGCCAATGCCTCGTCCTGGTCGTGGGTGACCACGACGAAGGTCAGGCCGAGGCGACGTTGGAGGGCCACCAGTTCGCCCTGGGTCTCTTCGCGCAGCTTGCGGTCCAGGGCGCCCAGCGGCTCGTCCAGCAGCAGGATGCGCGGACGCGGGGCGAGAGCCCGGGCGAGGGCGACCCGCTGCTGCTGGCCCCCCGACAGCTGGTGCGGCTTGCGGGCAGCCAGACGCTCCAGCTTCACCAGGGCGAGCATCTCGGCCACCCGGTCGGCGGCCTCGGCCTTGGGCAGGCCCCGCAGGCCATAGGCGATGTTCCCGGCCACCGTGAGATGCGGGAACAGCGCATAGCTCTGGAACATCATGTGGACCGGCCGCCGATGGGGCGGCAGGCCGGCGATATCCTGGCCGTCCAGGAGGATGCGGCCCTCGTCGGGCGTCTCGAAGCCCGCCAGTAGGCGCATGAGGGTGGTCTTGCCGCAGCCTGAGGGACCAAGGAGGGCGAAGAACTCGCCCTCGCGGATCGCCAGGGTGATCCCGTCGACGGCCGTGTGGTCGCCAAACCGCTTGGTCACCCCTTCAAACCGGACGATGTCGCCCGGGACGCTCACAGACCTGCTCACCGTCCCGTCAGCACCCGGGTCCACTGCCGGTTCACGTCGCGGAGCAGGGCCTGGTCCTTGGTGGTGGTCACGAACAGCCGCTTGGACATCTCAGGAGTCGGATAGACGTTCGGGTCGCTCCGGACCTCCTCATCCACGAGCGGCGTCGCCGCGGCATTGGCGTTGGCGTACTGGATGTAGTTGGACGCCTTGGCGATCACCTCGGGCCGCAGCATGAAGGCGATGAACCGGTGCGCGGCCGCCGGGTTCGGCGCGTCCTTCGGAATGGTGAAGACGTCGAACCAGATCTGGCTGCCTTCCTTGGGCACTACATAGGCGACCTGGACGCCGTTCTTCGCCTCCTCAGCGCGGATCTTGGCCTGCAGGATGTCGCCCGAGTAGCCGATGGCCACGCAGGCGTCGCCGTTGGCCAGGGCCTCGACATATTCCGACGAGTGGAACTTGCGCACATGCGGCCGGACCTTGAGCAGCAGGTCGGTGGCCGCGGCGTAGTCGGCCGGCGCCGTCGAGTTCGGGTCCTTGCCCAGATAGTTCAGCGTCACGGCGTACATGTCCTCGGACGCGTCGAGGAAATAGACGCCGCAGTCCTGCAGCTTGGCCAGGTTCTTGGGATCGAACACCACCGACCAGCTGTCGATGGCCACGCCCGGCAGGCGCTTGGCCACCTCGGCGACATTGTAGCCGATGCCCACGGTGCCCTGCATGTACGGCACGGCGTAGGCGGCTTCGGGATCGAACGCGGCCATGTGCGCCATCAGGTCGGGCGCGAGGTTCGAGAGCCCCGGCAGCTGGGCCTTGTCCAGCGGCTGGATGGCCCCGGCCGCGATGTAGCGGGGCAGGTTGTGGTTCGAGGGGACGACGATGTCGTAGCCGGTGCCGCCCTGCAGCACCTTGGTTTCGAGCACCTCGTTGGAATCGAAGGTGTCGTAGGTGACCTTGATCCCCGTTTCCTTGGTGAACTGATCCAGCAGCTCAGGGTCGATGTAGTCCGACCAGTTGTAGATGCGCAGCTCTTCGGCCGGCTTGCCGCCGCACGCCGCGAGCAGGAGCGCCAGGCTAAGCGCCAGCTTCGTTCCAATCCGCCCCATTGAAGCTCCCCTTTTTACCGCCAGAGGGGGACAAAGCCCTTTCGGGGCCCAAGCGCAAGAGTCGGGCGGAAATGTCGAGTCCTGCGAGGGCCTTCGGGGCGTATTGTCGCGAATAGCACAGCCGCCTCGCACGCGGTCTTGGCGGACGCCGCGGCGGGCCGCTACAGCGGGCCGGTCGCTCCTGGAGGCCCCATGCCCGCCGTCTGGACCTTCGTCGCTCCCGTCCTGCTGCTGATCGCCTCGAACGTCTTCATGACCTTCGCCTGGTACGGCCACCTGAAGGTGGAGCACCGGCCGCTGTGGATCATCGTGCTGGCGAGCTGGGGCATCGCCTTCTTCGAATACTGGCTGGCGGTGCCGGCCAACCGCATCGGCCGGCTCGCATACGAACCGGCCGAGCTGAAGGCCATGCAGGAGGTGATCACCCTGGCGGTCTTCGCCGTCTTCTCGGTGACCTACCTGGGCGAGAAGCTCACCGTGAACCACATGGTCGGCTTCGCCCTGATCGCCGCCGGCGCGTGGTTCGTGTTCAGGGGGCCGATCTCGCTCTAGCCGCCGCTGCCGCCCGCCCCGGGGACCATGACCGTGACCTCGTTGGTCTTGGACATGAACTTGATCCCCTTCACCCGGCCGTCGGTGTAGCGGTTCCAGTGGCCGCTGACCTCGATGGGCGTGGCGGTCTGGGCGCCGGGCGCGGCCGGGGCAGTGGCGATGACGTCCACCTCATAGATGCCATCGGCGGGCTGGGCGGCGTAGATGCGCGGCAGGAAGGCCGGAGCCGTCCAGCCTGGGCCGGCCGTGGTCGCCTTGGCGGTGAGGTTCAGCCCGCCGGTGTGCCCGACCTCCACGGTCCCTGATTCCACCGACAGCACCTGTTCCTGGCCCGCGTAGAGCGGTGCGGGCCGCGCCAGGGACTTCCTGGGTTCGGGCTGGGGCGTGGCTTCGGCCTGGCTGACCTGGTTGTCGCACGCGGCGAGCGATAGGCAGGCGAGGGCGCCCGCCACGGCAATGAACCTGCGCATGGTTCGTCTCCTCCGATCTGCGCGGCGGCTTGTTCTTTTCGATTCGGGCCCGCCGCGGCCCCGGCCAAGGTTTGCGCCGATAACGGCGGTTGGCGAGCCTTTCTTGCGCGGCCCTCTTTGGCGAACCACCTGAGCGGTCCTATAAGCCCCCGTTCCTGCCCATCCACCTCCCGGAAGCCATGTCCCGCATCCTGATCACCTCGGCGCTGCCCTACATCAATGGCATCAAGCACCTGGGGAACCTCGCGGGCTCCATGCTGCCGGCCGACGTCTTCGCGCGCTTCAAGCGGGCCGAGGGGCACGAGGTGCTCTACGTCTGCGCCACCGACGAGCACGGCACGCCGGCCGAGCTGGCCGCCGCCGCCGCCGGCCAGGACGTGCGCGCCTACTGCGACGAGCAGCACCAGCTGCAGAAGGACATCGGGGCCCGCTTCGGCCTGTCGTGGGACTGGTTCGGCCGCTCGTCGAACCCGCCGAACCACCGGCTGACCCAGCACTTCTGCGAGGTGCTGGAGGAGAAGGGCCTGATCGAGGAGCGGACGGATCGGATGATCTATTCGCTCGACGACAAACGCTTCCTGCCCGATCGCTACGTCGAGGGGACCTGCCCGCACTGCGACTATCCCAAGGCGCGGGGCGACCAGTGCGACAACTGCGGCCGGCTGCTCGACCCCCTGGACCTGAAGGATCCCTATTCGGCGGTCTCCGGCTCCCGGAACCTCGAGGTGCGCGAGACGCGCCACCTCTATCTCCTGCAGTCCAAGCTGGAGGGGCGGATCCGCGCCTGGGTGGACAGCAAGACCGAGTTCCCGGCGCTCACCCGCTCCATCGCCTACAAGCACCTGGACGAGGGCCTGATCGACCGCGGCATCACCCGTGACCTCGCCTGGGGCATCCCGGTGACCAAGGGCGGCTTCCCGCGGCCGGGCTTCGAGGACAAGGTCTTCTACGTCTGGTTCGACGCCCCTATCGAATACATCGGGGCCACTGTGGAATGGGCCGAGGCGACGGGCGCGGACTGGGAGCGCTGGTGGCGCACCGACAAGGGCGCCGACGACGTCCGCTACGTCCAGTTCATGGGCAAGGACAATGTCGCCTTCCACACGGTGAGCTTCCCCGCGACGATCCTCGGCTCGGAGGAGCCGTGGAAAACCGTCGACCTGCTGAAGAGCCTCAACTGGCTGAACTGGTACGGCGGCAAGTTCTCCACGAGCCAGAAGCGCGGCGTGTTCATGGACGCGGCCCTGGAGCTGCTCCCCGCCGACTACTGGCGTTGGTACCTGACGGCCAACGCGCCCGAGAGCGCCGACAGCCCGTTCACCTGGGAGCACTTCCAGAACACGGTGAACAGCGACCTGGCCAACGTGCTCGGCAACTTCGTGAACCGCATCTGCAAGTTCGCCGAGAGCCGCTTCGACGGCGTGACGCCCAGCGGCGGCGAGCCAGGCCCGCTGGAAGAGAAGCTCTATGCCGAGATCGGCCAGGGGCTGGCCTCGCTGACGAGTTCGCTGGAGGCCATTTCGATCCGCCGGGCCGCCCAGGACGTGCGCGAGCTGTGGGTGGCGGGCAACGCCTATCTCACCGAGGCCGCCCCCTGGACGGCGATCAAGACCGATCCCGAGCGGGCGGCGGTGGTGGTGCGCACGGGCCTGAACCTGGCGGCCCTGTTCGGCCGCATCTCCCGGCCCTTCATCCCGTTCGCGGCCGAGAAGATCCTGGCCGCCTTCGAGGGCGCGCCCACGGACTGGCCGTCGGCCGATGGCAAGGCCGAACTCTCGCGCCTCAAGGAAGGCTCCAGGATTGCGGCTCCGCCGGTGCTCTTCGCCAAGGTCGAGGACCCCCAGGTGGCCGAGTGGGCCGAACGTTTCGGCGGCGCCGAGGGCTGAACTTCACGGCGCGCTGGATAGCCTGACGCCGCGCCCCCGAGCGGGGGCGCGAGGCGCTAATGCGCAGGCGCCGGCGTCTTGGGATGGGCTTCCATGAAGGTCGGGACGACGGCGTTGAACGCCTCGGCGTTGCCGGTGCGCAGGATCACGTCGTGCGCGCCCTCCCACATCATGTGCAGGGCCACGTAGAGCACGATCAGCAGGCCGACGTAGCCGATCCACCGGAAGCGGTGCAGCAGCCGGGCGATGCCGTGGGCCGCCACGCCCATGAGGGCGATCGAGACCAGGAGGCCGAAGACCAGGATGGTCGGGTGCTCCCGGGCCGCGCCGGCGACCGCCAGGACGTTGTCCAGCGACATGGAGACGTCGGCGACGAGAATCTGGATCAGCGCCTGGCCGAAGGTCTTAGGCTGGACCTTGGGCTCGGTGCTCGGGTCCGAGTCCATCGCCGCCTGCGCAGCGGCCTCCTCGTGGACCGCCTGGTCGCGCAGCTCGCGCCACATCTTCCAGCAGACCCACAGCAGCAGGATGCCGCCCGCCAGCAGCAGGCCGACGATGCCCAGGAGCTCGGCCGTGATCAGGGCGAAGCCGATGCGGATGGCGACCGCGGCCACCAGGCCCCAGAAGATCGCCCGGCGCCTGAGCTCCGGCCGCAGTCCCCCGGCCGCGAGGCCCACGGCCACGGCGTTGTCGCCGGCGAGGACCAGGTCGATCATGAGGACCTGGAGGAGGGCGGAGATGCCGCCGGGGCTGAACAGCTCTTCGATCATTCGGCCTCAATGCTTTACGGACGCGCGGCCTGCAACCTCAGCCGCGCAGACGGGCTGCTTCGTACAGGGCGATCGCCGCGGCGTTGGAGACGTTCAGGCTTTCGAAGCCGCCCGGCATGGGGATCCGGGCCACCTCGTCGCAGTGCTCGGCCACCAGGCGACGCAGGCCCTCGCCCTCCGAGCCCAGCACGAGCACGGTCGGGGCCCCGTCCAGGGCCTCGGCCAGGGTCCGTTCGCCCGAGCCGGCCAGGCCCACGGTGCGCCAGCCGGCGTCGGCCAGCTGGTCCAGGGCGCGGGAGAGGTTCACCACCCGGACGATGGGTGTGCGTTCCACGGCGCCGGCGGCCGCCTTGGCGAGGGCGCCGGTCAGTTTCGGGGCGTGGCGGTCCTGCAGAATCATGCCGGCGGCGCCGAAGGCGGCGGCCGAACGGAGAATCGCCCCGACGTTCTGCGGGTCGGTGACCTGGTCCAGCATGAGCACCACCGCGCCCGGCGCGGCTTCGAGGTCGTCGAGGCCGAGGTCGGGCAACGGGGCGGGCCGGAGGGCCACGCCCTGATGCACCGCGCCCTGGGGCAGAATCTGAGCCAGGGCCTGATTGTCGACCGACTCAAGGACCGGCAGCCGGCCGAATCGCGCCTCGAGCTGACGGGCCTTTTCGGGGGTCGCGAGGAGGCGCAGCGGGGCGCCGCGAGCCCGATTCGCCAGGGCCGCCTCCACCGCGTGCCACCCCCAGATCCACTCGTCAGAGGGGGCTTCTCTCCCCTTGTGGGGCGGCTTTCGGGGCCCGGTTTTGGGCCGGAATTTTTTCCCCTGACGGGCGTCGTTGCGTTCGGGATGCGAGGCCACTATAAGACGCGCTCCAAATTGGGGCCCCCGGACGGGACGCCGCTTTTTCGGACTGTGTGTCGGCGCTCATAGGCCCCTCGCGTCCTGAAGCGGAAGCCTTATTTCCGAGGTCTCCAAAGAGGCTCCAAGCGCGCTGGGGGAATGTCCCGAGCGGCAAAGGGGGCGGACTGTAAATCCGCTGGCGTCAGCCTTCGTAGGTTCGAGTCCTACTTCCCCCACCACGCGCCGGAGTGAACTGAAGTGAGGAGTTGCGGCGGCCCCGCACCGGTTTTGGCGGGTATAGCACAATGGTAGTGCAGCAGCCTTCCAAGCTGAGGATGCGGGTTCGATTCCCGCTACCCGCTCCAGCTCCTTTGGAACCCTAGATTTTGAAGAGAAGCCGGCAGGACCCCCATGGCCAAAGAGAAGTTTGAACGCACGAAGCCGCACTGCAACATCGGCACGATCGGCCACGTTGACCACGGCAAGACGACGCTGACGGCGGCGATCACGATGACGCTGGCGAAGACGGGCGGCGCGACGGCGAGGAAGTACGACGAGATTGACGCGGCGCCGGAAGAGAAGGCGCGCGGGATCACGATCAACACGGCGCACGTGGAATATGAGACGGAGAGCCGTCACTACGCGCACGTGGACTGCCCTGGGCACGCCGACTACGTGAAGAACATGATCACGGGCGCGGCGCAGATGGACGGCGCGATCCTGGTGGTTTCGGCGGCTGACGGTCCGATGCCGCAGACGCGTGAGCACATCCTGCTGGCCCGTCAGGTTGGCGTTCCGGCGCTGGTGGTGTTCATGAACAAGGTCGACATGGTCGACGACGCCGAGCTGCTGGACCTGGTGGAAATGGAAGTCCGCGAGCTGCTGAGCTCGTACCAGTTCCCGGGCGATGACATTCCGGTGGTGAAGGGCTCGGCCCTGGCGGCGGTTGAAGGCCGTGATCCGGAGATCGGCGAGCAGAAGATCCTGGAGCTGATGGCTGCGGTGGACAGCTACATCCCGCAGCCTGAGCGTCCGGTGGACCAGCCGTTCCTGATGCCGGTGGAAGACGTGTTCTCGATCTCGGGCCGGGGCACCGTGGTGACGGGCCGGATCGAGAAGGGCATCGTGAAGGTTGGCGACGAAGTTGAGATCGTCGGCATTCGTCCGGTGCAGAAGACGACCTGCACGGGCGTGGAAATGTTCCGCAAGCTGCTGGACCAAGGTCAGGCGGGCGACAACGTGGGCGTGCTGCTGCGCGGCACGAAGCGGGAAGAAGTCGAGCGTGGCCAGGTGCTGTGCAAGCCGGGCTCGATCACCCCGCACACGGAGTTTGTGGCTGAGGCCTACATCCTGACGAAGGAAGAAGGCGGCCGTCACACCCCGTTCTTCACGAACTACCGTCCGCAGTTCTACTTCCGGACGACGGACGTGACGGGGATCATCAAGCTGAAGGAAGGCGTGGAGATGGTCATGCCCGGCGACAACGCCGAGCTGAACGTTGAGCTGATCACGCCGATCGCCATGGACCAGGGCCTGCGCTTCGCCATTCGCGAAGGTGGCCGGACCGTCGGCGCTGGCGTCGTGGCCAAGATCATCAAGTAAGATCGCGCCACAGCGCTGAACACCTCGAAGAGGCCGTCGGGACACCCCCGGCGGCCTTTTCTCTTACATCGGGGTCATGACCTCGAATTAAGCTGTCCCCTGGCGCGCGCCGCACTAGCCTGCCCGCAATAGAACTTGGGGAGACGGCGATGCGCCTTACGATCGCTCTGCTGGCGGCCACGGCCGCCCTGTCCGCCGCCGGCGCCGCAAGCGCCGCTTCGGTGGAGGTGAAGGATGCGGTGGCTCGGGTCACGGTGATCCCGGAGAACCGTCGCGACATCAAGGTCGAGATCATCCATCCCAACGCCCGCCTGCCGCTCGAGGTGCGGTCCCGGGGCGACCGAGTGATCGTGGACGGCGACCTGGACCGCAAGATCCGCAGCTGCCGGGGCAAGGGCGAGGGCCGCGCGGTCGAGGTCCGCGGGGTCGGCTCCGTCGGCTGGCGTGACATGCCCCAGGTGGTGATCCGCACGCCACGAGACGCCAAGGTTGAGGCGGGTGGGGCGGTGTTCGGCTCGGTGGGCCGCTCGGCGAGCCTGACCCTCTCCAACGCCGGCTGCGGCGAATGGACCGTGGCCAATGTGGAGGGCCAGCTGCGCCTGCGTCAGGCCGGCTCAGGGGACACGCGCGCGGGTTCCGCAGGCTCGGCCGAGGTCCGGGTCGCCGGTTCGGGGGATGTGGCCATGGCCGATGTCCGGCACGGGCTCGAGGTCTCCATCGCCGGGTCGGGCTCGGTGGCCGTCCGCTCGGTGCAGGGCCCCCTGAACGTGAGCGTGGCCGGCTCAGGCGACGTCAACGTGGCCGGCGGCCGCGCCAGCGCCATGAGCGTCTCCATCGCCGGCTCGGGCGATGTGAACTTCCGGGGCGTGGCCGAGCGCCTGAAGGCCCGCATCGCCGGCTCAGGCGACGTCCGCGTCCAGGAGGTGAGGGGCGAGGTCGCGAAGACGGTGATGGGCTCGGGCGGCGTGACGGTCGGCGGAGCCTGAGTGTAAAAGGCGGCGCCGGAACCGCCCGGCGACCCTTGACGCAGGCGAGTCGTATGGGTATCTACCCGCCTCCTGTTGGACCGGCTGTGTGCTTCGAAGCGATTTGAAGCGCAGACGCGGTCCGCGGAACGACCTGAGAGTGCTTTAATCTAAGCGTTTCGGGAGAAGGCCCTCGCGGGGTTTCGCGTGGGCCTAAGTCGTTTGTGCGGACTTTCGCGTACGGGCTCTCTTACGAGGGTTCGGGCTGGTCTTTGAAATGGTCGAGATCACGCGGGCGGGCCGCCGTCTGTAGGGAAATGTAAGAGCGATATGGATCGTCAGAACATCCGCATTCGGCTCAAAGCCTTCGATCACCGCGTGCTGGATCATTCCACCCGCGAGATCGTGAACACTGCGAAGCGGACCGGCGCCACCGTGCGCGGCCCGATTCCGCTGCCGACGCGCATTGAGAAGTTCACCGTCAACCGCTCGCCGCACATCGACAAGAAGTCGCGCGAGCAATTCGAAATCCGCACGCACAAGCGCGTGCTCGACATCGTCGACCCCACCCCGCAGACCGTGGACGCGCTCATGAAGCTCGACCTGTCCGCCGGCGTGGACGTCGAGATCAAGCTCTAAGGGGATCGGTCCGATGCGTACCGGCGTGATCGCCAAGAAGCTGGGTATGGCGCGCTTCTTCGATGAAGCGGGCGCCCATGTGCCCGTGACGGTCCTCAGCCTCGAAGGCTGCCAGGTCGTCGCTCACCGCACCGCTGACAAGGACGGCTATGTCGCCCTGCAGCTCGGCGCGGGCGCCAAGAAGGCGAAGAACACCACCAAGGGTCTGCGCGGTCACTTCGCGAAGGGCCGGGTGGAGCCGAAGGCCAAGCTGGCCGAGTTCCGGGTGTCCGAAGACAACCTGATCGACGTGGGCGCGGAGATCACCGCCGACCACTTCGTTCCGGGTCAGAAGGTCGACGTCACCGGCACGACGGTCGGTAAGGGTTTCGCTGGCGCCATGAAGCGCTGGAACTTCGGCGGCCTGCGCGCCACCCACGGCGTGTCCGTGTCGCACCGTTCGCACGGTTCGACCGGTAACCGTCAGGATCCGGGCCGTACCTTCCCGGGCAAGAAGATGGCCGGTCACTACGGCCAGGAAACCGTCACCACCCTCAACCTCACCGTCTGGCGCGTGGACGCCGAGCGCGGCCTTATCCTGGTCAAGGGCGCTGTCCCTGGCTCGGAGGGCTCGTTCGTGAAGATCCGCGACGCGGTGAAGAGCCCGCTGCCGGCCGACGCGCCGAAGCCGGGTGCGTTCCGCGCCGCTGGCGCTCCGACTCCGGTCGAAGCCGCCGCCGAGGAAGCTGCGCCGGCCGAAGCCGTGACCGAAGCGCCGGCCGCCGAGGCGACTGAAGCTGGGGATCAAGCGTAATGAAGCTCGACGTCATCAAACTGGACGGCGGGAAGGGCGGCTCGATCGAGCTGGCCGACGACATCTTCGGCATCGAAGAGATCCGCGGCGATATCCTGCAGCGCGTCGTCACCTGGCAGCTGGCCAAGCGCCGCGCCGGGACCCACAAGATCCAGGTCCGGAACGAAGTCTCGCGGACCGGGAAGAAGATGTACAAGCAGAAGGGCACCGGCGGCGCCCGTCACGGCTCGCGCCGGGCGGCCCAGTTCGTCGGCGGCGCCAAGGCCCACGGTCCCGTGGTCCGCAGCCATGCCTTCGACCTACCGAAGAAGGTCCGCGCCCTGGCCCTGCGCCACGCGCTGTCGTCGAAGGCCAAGGAAGGCTCGCTGATCGTCCTGGACTCGGCTGCTCTGCCTGAGCCCAAGACCGCCGTGCTGCGCGAGCAGCTTGGCAAGATCGGCGTGACCAACGCGCTGGTGATCGCCGGCGCCCAGGTCGACAACAACCTGAAGCTCGCCGCCCGCAACATCCCGAACGTGGACGTGCTGCCGAACGCCGGCCTGAACGTCTACGACGTGCTGCGTCGCCGCACCCTCGTCCTCACCAAGGACGCGGTCGAAGCGATCCAGGCGCGCTTCCAGCCTGAGGAGGCCGCGTGATGGCCGTCGAGCCCACCGCCCGCCATTACGACACCATCCTGTCGCCGGTCATCACCGAGAAGGCCACCGTGCTCTCCGAGCAGAACAAGGTCGTCTTCCGCGTCGCCGGCGATGCGACGAAGGACGAGATCGCCGCTGCGGTCGAGGCGCTGTTCAAGGTCAATGTGACCAAGGTCAACACCCTCAACGTGAAGGGCAAGACCAAGCGCTTCCGCGGCCTCGTCGGCCGTCGTTCCGACGTCAAGAAAGCGATCGTGACGCTGGCCGAAGGCCAGTCGATCGACATCACCACGGGGCTCTGATCCGATGGCTCTGAAGCAGTTCAATCCGACGTCGCCGGGTCGCCGCCAGCTGGTGCTGGTGGACAAGTCCGAGCTCCACAAGGGCCGTCCGGAGAAGTCGCTGGTCCAAGGCCTGACGAAGTCGGGCGGCCGCGGCGGCAACGGCCGCATCGCCGTCCGCTTTCGCGGCGGCGGCGCCAAGCGCCTGTACCGCGTCATCGACTTCAAGCGCCGCAAGTTCGACGTGCCCGCCACGGTCGAGCGCCTGGAGTATGACCCGAACCGTTCGGCCTTCATCGCCCTGGTGAAGTACGAGGACGGTGAACTGGCCTACATCCTGGCGCCGCAGCGCCTGAAGGCCGGCGACACCGTCATCGCCTCGGAAAAGGCCGACGTGAAGCCGGGCAACGCCATGCCGCTGCGTGGCATGCCTATCGGCACCATCATCCATAACGTCGAGCTGAAGCCGCTGAAGGGCGGGCAGATCGCCCGCTCGGCCGGCGCCTACGCCCAGCTGGTCGGCCGCGACGGCGGCTATGCCCAGATCCGCCTGAACTCGGGCGAGCTGCGGATGGTGCAGGACAGCTGCATGGCCACCGTTGGCGCCGTGTCGAACCCGGACCACATGAACGAGAGCCTCGGCAAGGCCGGCCGCTCGCGTCACAAGGGCCGTCGTCCGCACGTCCGCGGCGTCGCCATGAACCCGATCGACCACCCGCACGGCGGCGGTGAAGGCCGCACCTCGGGCGGCCGTCACCCGGTCACCCCGTGGGGCCAACCCACGAAGGGCCGCAAGACCCGCAAGAACAAGGCGACGGACAAGTTCATCATCCGCTCGCGCCACGCTCGGAAGGCTCGCTAACCGATGACCCGCTCCGTCTGGAAAGGCCCGTTCGTCGACGGGTACCTGCTCAAGAAGGCCGAGGCTGCTCAAGCCTCGGGCCGGAAGGACGTGATCAAGACTTGGTCGCGCCGCTCGACCATCATGCCCCAGTTCGTGGGCCTGACGTTCGGCGTGCACAACGGTCACAAGCACGTGCCGGTGCTGATCTCGGAAGACATGGTCGGCATGAAGCTCGGCGAATTCGCGCCGACCCGCTTCTTCCCCGGCCACGCCGCCGACAAGAAGGCGAAGAGGAAGTAAGATGGCCAAGCAAGCTAAAGCCCGCCGTCTTGCCGGCTCCGAGGCGATGGCCAAGGTGCGGACCCTCCGCACCAGCCCGCGCAAGCTCAACCTGGTGGCCCAGTCGATCCGTGGCCTGAAGGTTCAGCGCGCCCTCAACGAGCTGGAGTTCAGCCCGAAGCGCATCGCCAAGGATGTGCGCAAGGCGCTCTACTCGGCCATCTCGAACGCCGAAAACAACCACAACCTCGACATCGACAACCTGGTCGTGGCCGAGGCCTTCGTGGGCAAGAACCTGGTCATGAAGCGCTTCCACGCCCGTGCGCGCGGTCGCGCCTCGCGCATCGAGAAGCCGTTCAGCGAGATCACCATCGTGGTCCGCGAGCAAGGTGAGGCCGCCTAATGGGTCAGAAGATCAATCCGGTCGGGCTGCGCCTCGGCATCAACCGCACCTGGGACAGCCGCTGGTTCGCCGACGGCCCCGAGTACGGCCGCCTGCTGCACGAAGACCTCAAGGTCCGTCGTGCGCTGAAGAAGCGCCTGTATCAGGCCGGCGTGTCGCGGATCGTCATCGAGCGTCCGCACAAGAAGTGCCGCATCACCATCTATGCCGCGCGCCCCGGCGTGATCATCGGCAAGAAGGGCGCGGACATCGAGAAGCTGCGCAAGGACATCGCGGCGATGACGGACGGCGAGGTTCATCTGAACATCGTCGAGATCCGCAAGCCGGAAACCGACGCTCAGCTGATCGCTGAAAACATCGCCCAGCAGCTCGAGCGCCGCGTGGCCTTCCGCCGCGCCATGAAGCGTTCGATGCAGTCGGCGATGCGTCTGGGCGCCAAGGGCGTCCGGATCAACGTCTCGGGCCGCCTCGGCGGCGCCGAAATCGCCCGCATGGAGTGGTACCGCGAAGGCCGCGTGCCGCTGCACACCCTGCGCGCCGACGTGGACTACGGCTTCACCGAAGCCAAGACCACCTATGGCGTCATCGGCGTGAAGGTGTGGGTGTTCAAGGGCGAAGTGCTCGAGCACGACCCGATGGCTCTCGACAAGCGCCTGGCTGGCGAAAGCGGCCCGGCGGGCGAGGGCGGCGGCCGTGAGCGTGGCGATCGTCCGGAGCGCGGCCCCCGTCGCGAGCGCCGCGAGTCGGCGAACGCCTAAGGACCTGAACCATGCTGTCTCCGAAGAAGACCAAGTACCGTAAGCAGTTCAAGGGCCGCATCCACGGCACGGCCAAGGGCGGGTTCACGCTGAACTTCGGCTCGTACGGCCTGAAGTCGCTGGAGCCCGAGCGCATCACCGCGCGTCAGATCGAAGCGGCCCGCCGCGCGATCACCCGCCAGATGAAGCGTCAGGGCCGGGTGTGGATTCGGGTGTTCCCCGACGTGCCGGTGACCGGCAAGCCGGCGGAAGTCCGGATGGGTTCGGGCAAGGGTTCGGTCGAGTACTGGGCCGCCCGCGTCCACCCTGGCCGCATCATGTTCGAAATCGACGGCGTGCCGGACGAAGTCGCCCGTGAAGCCCTGCGCCTCGGCGCGGCGAAGCTTCCGGTGAAGACCCGCATCGTCACCCGCATCGACGCCGCCGTGGAGCACGCGTGATGAAGATCGACGAAGTTCGCGGCCTCACGGCCGACCAGCTGAACGAGCAGCTCGTGGCGCTGAAGAAGGAGCAGTTCAACCTGCGCTTCCAGCAGGCCACCGGCCAGCTTGAGAAGACCCACCGCGTGAACGAAGTGCGCAAGGACATTGCGCGCATTCAGACCGTTCTGCGCGCCAAGGCCAAGGCCTGAGGAGACTAGGACATGCCGAAGCGAATCCTCGAAGGCGTTGTCGTCTCCGACAAGGGCGACAAGACCGTCGTGGTGAAGGTCGAACGGACCTTCCTGCACCCGGTGCTGAAGAAGCCGGTCCGCCGGTCGAAGAAGTACCACGCCCACGATGAGGGCAACACGTACAAGGTCGGCGAGGTCGCCCGCATCATCGAATGCGCGCCCAAGTCGAAGCTCAAAACCTGGGAAGTGCTGCCTAAGGGCGGCGCGGCCCAAGCCTAAGGATCGAGACCTATGATCCAGATGCAAACTAACCTGGACGTCGCCGACAATTCCGGCGCCCGCCGGGTCATGTGCATCAAGGTGCTCGGCGGCGCCAAGCGCCGCTACGCCGGCGTTGGCGACAAGATCGTCGTCTCCGTGAAGGAAGCCATTCCGCGCGGTCGCGTGAAGAAGGGCGACGTGCTGCAGGCGATCGTCGTGCGCACCAGCCAGGGCATCAAGCGCAAGGACGGCTCGGTGATCCGCTTCGACAAGAACGCGGCCGTGATCGTCAACAAGCAATCCGAGCCGATCGGCACGCGGATCTTTGGGCCGGTTCCCCGCGAACTGCGTGCGAAGAACCACATGAAGATCATCTCGCTCGCGCCTGAGGTGCTGTAATGGCCGCGAAGATCAAGAAGGGGGACCGCGTCGTGGTCCTCACCGGCAAGGACAAGGGCCGTCAGGGCGCCGTCACCAAGGTGTTCCCGAAGGAGCAACGCGTCCTGGTCGAGGGCATCAACATCGTCCAGCGGCATACGCGCCCCTCGCAGCTCGATCCCCAGGGCGGGATCAAGAACAAGGAAGCGCCGATCCACCTGTCGAACGTGGCTCTGGTCGACTCCAACGGCAAGCCGACCCGCGTCGGCTTCCGCATGGAAGGCGACAAGAAGGTGCGGTTCGCCAAGACGACCGGCGAGGTGATCAATGGCTGATCAAGCTTACGAACCGCGGCTGAAGACCGAGTACCGCGAGCGCATCCGCAAGGCGCTCAAGGACCGGTTCGGCTACAGCAACGAGATGCAAATCCCGAAGCTGGAGAAGATTGTGATCAACATGGGTGTTGGCGAAGCCGTCGCCGACTCCAAGAAGATCCAATCGGCTATGGCCGACCTGGCGAAGATCGCCGGTCAGAAGCCCGTGCCGACCAAGGCCCGCAACTCGATCGCCGGCTTCAAGCTGCGCGAAGGGATGACGGTGGGCTGCAAAGTCACCCTGCGCAAGGACCGGATGTACGAGTTCCTTGACCGGCTGATCACCATCGCGCTGCCGCGCGTGAAGGACTTCCGGGGCCTGAAGCCCACGTCCTTCGACGGCCGCGGCAACTACGCCATGGGTCTGAAGGAACACATCGTGTTCCCGGAGATCAACTACGACCAGATCGACCAGATCTGGGGCATGGACATCATCGTCACCACGACTGCGAAGACCGACGACGAAGCTCGCGAGCTTCTCAAGGAATTCCAGTTCCCGTTCGTCAAGCAATAAGCGGCGGGAAGGAAAGCACACCATGGCCAAGAAGAGCGCCGTCAACCGCAACGAACGGGTCAAGAAGCTCGTCAAGCAATACGCCGCCAAGCGCCAGGCGCTGAAGGACATTGCGAACGACGAGAGCCTCCCGCTCGAAGAACGTTTCGAAGCCCGGCTGAAGCTTGCCGAACTGCCGCGCAACTCGGCTCCGGTCCGCATCCGCAACCGCTGTGAGGTGACGGGCCGTCCGCGCGCCTATTACCGCAAGCTGAAGATGAGCCGCGTCTCGCTGCGGGAGCTCGGCTCCCTCGGCCTGATCCCCGGCCTCGTCAAGTCGAGCTGGTAGGAGGGTCTTTCAGATGGTCAACGACCCCATCGGCGATCTGATCGCCCGCATCAAGAACGCCGCCGCGCGCGGCCGGTCCAAGCTGACGACGCCGGCGTCGAAGATGCGCGCTCGCGTCCTCGACGTGCTGACCGAGGAAGGCTACATCCGCGGCTACCAGTTGGTGGAACGCCCGGGCGCCTTCCCGGAATTCGAAGTCGAGCTGAAGTACTTCGATGGCCAGCCGGTCATCGCCGAAATCAGCCGCGTCTCGAAGCCTGGCCGCCGCGTCTATTCGTCGATCAAGGACCTGAAGCCGGTGAAGAACGGCCTCGGGATCTCGATCCTGTCGACGCCCAAGGGTGTCATGTCCGACAACGCGGCCCGCGAGGCCAATGTTGGCGGCGAAGTGCTCTGCCGGGTCTACTAATATGTCTCGTATCGGTAAGAAGGCGGTCCCTGTCCCCGCTGGGGTGACGGTGACCATCGACGGCCAGACGGTGACGGTGAAGGGCCCGAAGGGTCAGCTCGCCTGGACCGTGGCCGAAGAGATCGAAGTCCGCCAGGAAGGCGCCGAACTGGTGCTTTCGAAGCGCCAGGACACCACCCGCGCTCAAGCGATGTGGGGCCTCTCGCGCACCCTGGTGAACAACATGGTCGTCGGCGTGACCCAGGGCTACGAGGAAACCCTCGAGCTGGTGGGCGTCGGCTACCGGGCCGCGATGAAGGGCCAGGCCCTCTCGATGCAGCTCGGCTTCAGCCACGACGTGGACATCCCGCCGCCGGCGGGCATCACCTTCGCCACGCCCAAGCAGACCGAGATCAAGATCTCGGGCATCGACAAGCAGCTGGTCGGCGAAACCGCCGCCCGGATCCGCCGCATCCGTCCGCCGGAACCCTACAAGGGCAAGGGCGTGCGCTATGCCGGCGAGAAGGTCCGGCGCAAGGAAGGCAAGAAGAAGTAAGCCATGGCGCTCTCTCCCCGCGATTCCACCAAGCGTCGCGCCCAGCGCGTCCGCACCCGCCTGCGCAAGGTGGCGAACGGCCGTCCGCGCCTGTCGGTCTTCCGCTCGTCGAAGAACATCTACGCCCAGATCATCGATGATGAGCGCGGCGTGACCGTCGCGGCCGCTTCCTCGCTGGAAGGCGAGAAGAAGGAAAAGGGCTCGGACAAGGAGGCCGCCGCTCGCGTCGGCGCTCTCGTGGCCCAACGTGCGATCGAAAAGGGCGTCAAGGACGTCGTCTTCGACCGTGGCGGCTACCTGTACCATGGCCGGGTCAAGGCCCTGGCTGACGCCGCGCGCGAAGCCGGCCTGAATTTCTGAGGAACGATCGCATGGCTCGCAGAGACGAACAGCGCGGCGACCGTCGCAATCGCGAAGAAGAGCGCGACAGCGAACTCGTCGAGAAGCTGGTCCACATCAACCGCGTCGCGGCCACCGTGAAGGGCGGCCGCCGGTTCTCGTTCGCCGCCCTGATGGTGGTGGGCGACCAGAAGGGCCGCGTGGGCTTCGGTCATGGCAAGGCGCGTGAAGTGCCGGAAGCTATCCGCAAGGCGACCGAGGAAGCCAAGAAGTCGATGATCCGCGTGCCGCTCCGCGAGAGCCGCACCCTGCACCACGACGGCGCGGGCCGTTGGGGCGCTGGCAAGGTGATGGTCCGCGCGGCGCCTCCCGGCACCGGCGTCATCGCCGGCGGTCCGATGCGCGCGGTGCTCGAAACCCTGGGCGTCCAGGACGTCGTCGGCAAGTCGGTCGGCTCGTCCAACCCCTACAACATGGTGCGCGCGACCTTCGAGGCGCTGAAGGCCCAGTCCTCGCCCCGTCAGGTCGCCGCCAAGCGCGGCAAGAAGGTCTCCGACGTGATCGGCCGTCGCGCCGATGGCGCCTCGGCGGCCCAGCCCGCCGCGGATGCGGAAGGTTAAGCACATGGCCAAGATCACCGTTCGTCAGACCGGCAGCCCGATCCGCCGGACCAAGGATCAGCGCGCGACGCTGATCGGCCTTGGCCTGAACCGCGTCGGCCGCGTCTCCACCCTGGAAGACACCCCCGCCGTCCGCGGCATGGTGGCCAAGGTGGCCCACCTCGTCGAGGTGGTGGAATAGCTACCGGTTTCGTGCCATAGGCACGGACGTTGAGGGCGGGGCGCGAGCCTCGCCCGTCGGCGTTTCTACGCCAACCCAATCATCGCCGAGTCGGGGCACGGCCCCGGCGACAGATCTCCAAGGAGAGGCCACATGACCAAGCTGAACGAACTCGCTCCGCGCGAAGGCTCCACCAAGAATCGCATGCGCGTCGGCCGCGGCCCGGGCTCGGGCAAGGGTAAGACCGCCGGCCGCGGCGTGAAGGGCCAGAAGTCCCGGACCGGCGTCTCGATCGCCGGCTTCGAAGGCGGCCAGATGCCGCTGCACATGCGCATGCCCAAGCGCGGCTTTAACAGCCTGAACCGCAAGGAATTCGCCGAGGTGAACCTGTGGCGGATCGAGCAGGCGATCGCCGCCGGCAAGCTCGACGCCAAGGCCACCATCGACGCCGAAGCCCTCCTGAAGGCCGGCGTGATCCGCCGCGTGAAGGACGGCGTGAAGCTGCTGGGCAAGGGCGAGCTGAAGTCGAAGCTTGACCTGAACGTCTATGCGGCCACCGCCTCGGCCCGCGCCGCGGTCGAAAAGGCCGGCGGCAAGCTGACCACGACCAAGGCGGAAGCCCCCGCTTCGGCGGAAGCCTGATCCGAATTGGATGACGCCGGCCTCGCTTCCGAGGCCGGCGCGTCCTATGTGATCGGCACACGAGTCAGGGGATTTGCTGAATGGCTTCGGCCGCCGAACAGCTCGCAGCGAACATGAACTTCCAGGCCTTCGCCAAGGCCACGGAACTTCACAAGCGCATCTGGTTCACGCTTCTGGCGATGATCGTCTACCGGGCGGGGTGCTACATCCCGATCCCCGGCATCGATGCGGCCGCCCTGCAGCAGGCGTTCCAGGGCCAAGCCCAGGGCATCCTGGGCATGTTCAACATGTTCTCGGGCGGCGCCGTCGAACGGATGGCGCTCTTCGCCCTGAACGTGATGCCGTACATCTCGGCTTCGATCATCGTTCAGCTCCTCGGCAGCGTGTATCCGCCGTGGGAGAAGCTGCGTAAGGAAGGCGGCGAGGCCGGCCGCAAGCAGCTGAACCAGTACACCCGTTATCTCACCGTGGTCCTGGCGCTGTTCCAGTCGTTCGGGATCGCCATGGGCCTGTCGCAGAGCCCCGGCCTGGTCGAGAACCCGGGTCTGTTCTTCGTGATCTCGACGGTCGTCACCCTGACCGGCGGCACCATGTTCCTCATGTGGCTGGGCGAGCAGATCACCAGCCGCGGGGTGGGCAACGGCATCAGCCTGATCATCTTCGCCGGTATCGTCGCGGTGCTTCCGCGCTACGTCGTCCAGGCCTTCGAAATGGCCCGCACGGGCGCTATGAGCGGCGGCGCGCTGCTGCTCATCGCCGTGCTGGTGGTCGGTGTGACGGTCGGCATCGTCTTCATGGAGCGGTCGCAGCGCCGCCTGCTGGTGCAGTATCCGAAGCGCCAGATGGGCAACCGCATGTTCGGCGGCGACACCTCGTTTCTGCCGCTGAAGATCAACACCGCGGGCGTCATCCCGCCGATTTTCGCCTCATCGCTGCTGCTGCTGCCGACGACGGTCATGGGCTTCGCGGCCAATGCGAACCTGCCCGAGTACATGCAGTGGCTGCCGGGCCTGACCGGCCAGCTGCAACACGGCCGGCCGCTGTTCATGATCCTGTATGGCCTGCTGATCGTCTTCTTCTGCTTCTTCTACACCTCGATCGTCTTCAATCCGGACGACACGGCGGAGAACCTGCGCAAGTACGGTGGCTTCCTGCCCGGCATCCGGCCCGGCAAGCGGACGGCCGAGTACCTGGATTATGTGCTGACCCGTCTGACCGTGATCGGGGCGGCCTACATCGCCCTCGTCTGCCTGCTGCCCGAGGCCCTGATCGGCTTCTACAACGTGCAGTTCTACATGGGCGGCACGAGCCTGCTGATCGTGGTCAGCGTCACCATGGACACCGTGGCGCAGATCCAGTCCCACCTGCTGGCGCACCAGTACGAGGGGCTGATCAAGAAGTCGAAACTGCGCGGCGGACGTCAGCGCTAACTAAACGGGGAGAGCGGCCGGCGCGACCGCGCGCCGGCTGGGAGGCAGCCGATGAACCTGATCCTGTTCGGACCGCCGGCGGCGGGCAAGGGCACCCAGGCCAAGCGCCTGGTGGACGAGCGCAACATGGTGCAGCTCTCCACCGGGGACATGCTGCGCGCGGCGATCGCGTCGGGCTCGGAGCTCGGCAAGCGCGTCGAGGGCATTATGCAGCGCGGCGAACTGGTGTCGGACGAAATCGTCATCGAGCTGATCGAAAGCCGCCTGCCGGAGGCCGAGGCCGCCGGCGGTGCGATCTTCGACGGCTTCCCGCGCACCCTGGCCCAGGCCGAGGCGCTGGACGCCATGCTGAAGGGCCGCGGCCGCAAGATCGACCTGGTCATCCGCCTGAAGGTCGATGACGAAGTGCTGACCCAGCGGATCGCCGGCCGATTCGCGGAATCGGGTCGTCCCGACGACAATCCGGAAAGCTTCAAGGTCCGCCTGGACGCCTACAACCGCCAGACCGCGCCGCTGCTGCCGTACTACGAAGGGCAGGGCAAGCTCGTGGAAGTGGATGGCATGGGCTCGATCCAGGACGTCGCCGCCGCCATCGACGCGGCCCTGGCCAAGGCGTGATTCTCGGCCGCTGCATCCCGACGGCCGCTTTCGCCGCAGGCCTGGCCACGTTGCCAGCCTGCGGGCCTCATGCTTTCCTTAACCATCTGCGGGCAAGTTCCCCAGCAACGAACGCTGCCGGCGCGGGGAGGGGGTTTTCCCTTGCGCGCGCAGGAAATCGTTCACCTTTGGACGTTTCCGCCATTGACGGAAGCGTGCCGATCCCTATAACGAAGCGCTTCCGCGAAAGAGCGCGAAGGACGCGCCGGCCTATGCCTATGGCAGTGAGGGGCCGGGGCGCCGTTTGCGCTTCTCTTGCGTGATCAGGAGATCTTCCCACGTGGCCCGTATCGCTGGCGTCAACATTCCCACCAACAAGCGCGTGATCATCGCGCTGCAGTACATCCATGGCATCGGCGCGGCGAAGGCCCGCGAGATCGTCACGAAGGTCGGCATCGATGACGCCCGTCGCGTCAACGAACTGACCGACCAGGAAGTTCTGCAGATTCGTGAGACGATCGACCGCGACTACCTCGTCGAAGGCGACCTGCGTCGCGAGACCGCGGTCAACATCAAGCGCCTGATGGACCTGGCCTGCTACCGCGGCCTGCGTCACCGTAAGGGCCTGCCGGTCCGTGGTCAGCGCACGCACACCAACGCCCGGACCCGCAAGGGCCCGGCCAAGCCGATCGCCGGCAAGAAGAAGTAAGAGAGTTTAGCTCCGATGGCCAAGGAACCGGCGCGCGTCAAACGCCGCGAGCGCAAGAACATCACGTCGGGCGTCGCTCACGTGAACGCCTCGTTCAACAACACGATGGTGACCATCACCGACGCCCAGGGGAACACCATCTCCTGGTCCAGCGCCGGGCTCATGGGCTTCAAGGGGTCGCGTAAGTCGACCCCCTACGCCGCCCAGATGGCCGCCGAGGACGCGGGCCGCAAGGCTGCCGAACACGGCGTCCGCACCCTCGAAGTGAACGTCTCCGGCCCCGGTTCGGGTCGTGAGTCGGCCCTGCGGGCCCTGCAGGCCGTCGGCATGACGATCACCACCATCCGCGATGTGACCCCGATCCCGCACAACGGCTGCCGTCCGCCGAAGCGTCGCCGGGTCTGAGTAACATCGTACTGCAATTCAAGGCGCCGGACCGCGTTCGCGGCCGGCGATCCTGCGTTCCGAGGGACACCCTGTGATCGAAAGAAACTGGAACGAGCTCATCCGTCCCGAGAAGCCGCAGATCGAGACCGGCGCCGACGCCAGCCGCAAGGCGCGTCTGGTCGCCGAACCGCTCGAGCGCGGTTTCGGCGTGACGCTGGGCAACAGCCTCCGCCGCGTGCTGCTGTCGTCGCTGCAAGGCGCTGCGGTGACCGCCGTCCAGATCGACGGCGTGGTCCACGAGTTCTCGTCGCTGGAAGGCGTCCGTGAAGACGTCGTCGACATCGTCCTGAACATCAAGCAGCTGGCGCTGCGGATGCACTCGGAAGGCCCGAAGCGCATGACGCTGCGCGCCACCGGCCCCGGTGCGGTGACCGCCAGCCAGATTGAGGCTCCGGCCGACATCGAGATCCTGAACGGCGACCATGTGCTCTGCACCCTCGACGAGGGCGCTTCGGTGCGCATGGAGTTCACCGTTCAGACCGGCAAGGGCTATGTCCCGGCTGAAATGAACCGTCCTGAAGACGCGCCGATCGGCCTGATCGCCGTCGACAGCCTGTTCTCGCCGGTCAAGCGCGTCGCCTATCGCGTCGAGCCCACCCGTCAGGGCCAGTCGCTCGACTACGACAAGCTGATCATGGAAGTGGAGACGAACGGGGCGGTCACCCCGGTCGACGCCGTGGCCTACGCCGCGCGCATCCTCCAGGACCAGCTGCAGATCTTCATCACCTTCGAAGAGCCGAAGAAGAAGGTCGAGGGCGAGGCCAAGCCGGAGCTGCCGTTTAACCCGGCGCTGCTGAAGAAGGTCGACGAGCTGGAGCTGTCGGTCCGTTCGGCCAACTGCCTGAAGAACGACAACATCGTCTACATCGGCGACCTGATCCAGAAGACGGAAGCCGAGATGCTGCGCACGCCGAACTTCGGCCGGAAGTCTCTCAACGAGATCAAGGAAGTGCTCGCCGGCATGGGCCTCCACCTCGGCATGGATGTGCCGAACTGGCCGCCGGAGAACATCGAAGAGCTGGCGAAGAAGTTCGAAGACCAGATGTAATCCTACCGCGCCGCTCCGGGCCGCTTCCGGCGGTCCGGGCTCGACGAAGCCGCAACAGCGGTGGAGGGCCCCGGCGCTTCGCGTTGACCCAGGCGGGAGCAAGGCTGGGATTTGGTTAGGCAAGACGCGTCCAGACCATCGGAGGCGTCGGCGGGCCGCAGAGCCCAGGAGATATTGAAATGCGTCACGGCAAAGCCCACCGCAAACTGGGTCGTACGACCGCCCACCGCACCGCCATGTTCGCCAACATGTCGGCCAGCCTGATCAAGCACGAGCAGATCGTGACCACCCTGCCGAAGGCGAAGGAACTGCGTCCCTTTGTCGAGAAGCTGGTGACGCTCGCCAAGCGCGGCGACCTGCACGCCCGCCGTCAGGCCATCAGCCACGTCCGCGACGTCGAGCAAGTCGGCAAGCTCTTCTCGGTCCTCGGACCGCGCTACAAGGACCGCAACGGCGGCTACATCCGCATCCTGAAGGCCGGCTTCCGCTATGGCGACAACGCGCCGATGGCGGTGATCGAGTTCGTCGACCGCGATCCGGCGGAAAAGGGCAAGGACTCGGGCCCGGTGGCTGAAAACGCCTTCGCCGAAGCCTAAGTCCCGGCGACATAACGACCAGGAAAGCCCCGGACCCCGCGGTCCGGGGCTTTTCGTTTGCGCGGAGGTCACAGGCGCGGCTTAGGAGCAGGCATGCGTGTGATTCCGTTGCTTGCCGTCCTGTTGTTCCTCGCCGCCTGCGCCGCTATGCCCGCCGAGGGCCCGCCGCCGGCGCCTTCGCCGGTTCAGGCCCAGGCGCAGGCCCAGGCGCAGGCCGAGGCGCGCGCGCCGGTGATCCTCGTCTCCATTGACGGCTTCCGGGCGGACTATCTGGAGCGAGGGGTCACCCCGGCGCTCTCCGCTTTGGCGCAGGATGGCGCCCGGGCGGCCATGCGGCCTTCGTTTCCGTCCAAGACCTTCCCCAACCATTACACTCTGGTGACCGGCCTGCGGCCGGACCAGCACGGGATCGTCGAGAACAACATGCTCGACCCGGCGATCCCCGGCGTGACCTTCAAGCTGTCCAACAAGGCCGCGGTGCTCGACGCGCGCTGGTGGGACCAGGGCGAGCCCATCTGGGTGACGGCCGAGCGGGCTGGGGTGCGCAGCGCGGTCCTCTTCTGGCCCGGCTCCGAGGCGGCTGTGCGCGGCGTGCGCCCCACCTACTGGCTGCCTTACAACGAGGAGATGCCCAACGCCGAGCGGATCTCTCGGGTCCTGGGCTGGCTGGACCTGCCGGAGGGCGAGCGGCCCGGCATCATCGCGCTCTACTTCCACCATGTGGATACGGCCGGCCACTACTATGGTCCCAGCTCGCCGGAGGTGGAGGCCGCCCTTGGCGAGGTGGACCGGGCGCTCGGGGCGCTGGTCGAAGGACTGAGGGCGAGAGGCCTTGCCGCCAACCTGGTGGTCGTCTCCGATCACGGCATGGCGGCTACCTCGCCCGACCGTCGGATCTATCTTGAGGACCTGCTGCCCCAGGATGTCGGCCAGGCCCTGGCCATGGGGGCCCTGATGACCTTCTATCCGGCGCCCGGCCGGGAGGTGGAGGCCGAGCGGGCGCTGTTGAAGCCCCATCCGCACATGGAATGCTGGCGCAGGGGCGAGTTTCCCGCCCGCTTCCAATATGGGTCCAACCCCCGGGTCGCGCCGATCTTCTGCCTGCCGCAGACAGGCTGGAGCATCACCACCCGGGACTGGGTGGCCACGGGCAAGCCGGAGAACGGCGCCCATGGCTACGATCCGGCGCATCCGGACATGACGGCGGTGTTCGTCGGCCACGGCCCGGCGTTCCGGAAGGGCGCCTGGGCGCCGGACTTCGACAATGTGGACATCTATCCGTTGCTCGCCCGGCTGCTGGATGTGCCGGCCGCGCCCCATGCCGGCGACCTGGACGAACTCGGATCCGTCTTGACGAGATAATTGCGTTATGCGTGAAATATTGCCGTTGGATGGAAGGATGGTCCAATGGCTCAAAGAGCTTCGCTGACGTCGGCGCTGTGCTACCGCGACCCCAAGGCGGCGCTGAAGTTCCTGGAGGCCGCCTTCGGCTTTGAGGTGGTCATGCTGATCGAGGATGACGAGGGGCGCCTCGCGCATTCCGAGATGCGCTGCGGCGACAGCCTGATCATGATCGGCTCGGAGTGGACCGACCTCCATCGCAGTCCGGCCTCGATCGACGGGCAGAACACCCAGTCGGTCCACATCCATGTGACCGAGGACATCGACGCCCATTGCGAGCGGGCCCGCGCCGCAGGCTTCGAGATCCTCATGGAGCCGGCCGATCAGTTCTATGGCGACCGCACCTATCGCTGCCGCGATCCGGAGGGCCACTTCTGGACGGTCGGCCAGACGGTGCGTGCGGTCAGCCGAGAAGAGGCTGAGGCGGCCAGCGGGTTGAAGATCGAAGGCTGGCTGTGAGCCGGGAGGCCATCGACCGCACCATAGCGGCCCTGGCCGATCCGAACCGTCGGCGGGTGGTGGAACTACTGGCCGACCGACCGCGGCCGGCGGGGGAACTGGCCCGTGAACTGGGGCTTTCGCCGCCGGCCATGAGCCGCCATCTGAAGGCCCTGCGCGCCGGCGGCCTCGTGGAGGAATCGCATCCCGAGTTCGACGCCCGCGTACGCATCTACGCCTTGAGGCCCGAGCCAATGGTCCATCTGCTGCGCTGGCTGGAGGAGAGTGAGCGGCTCTGGAGCGCTCAGCTGGCGGCCTTCAAAGCTCACGTCGAGCAAGAGGCATGACCTCCAGGGTCTTCGTGGCGCTGCGGGTGAAGGCCTCGCCCGAACGGGCTTTCGCCGCCTTCGTGGACGAGATCGGCGACTGGTGGCGGCCGAACAGCCTCTTCCAGACCACGCCGCGCCCGCCGGGGCGGCTGGCCTTCGAGCGCGGGGAGGGCGGACGCCTGACCGAGACCCTGGCTGACGGCAAGGTGTTTGAGATCGGCCGAGTCCTGGTGTGGGAGCCCCCCCGCCGGCTGGTGTTTTCCTGGCGCCAGGCCAGCTTTCCGCCCGACCTCGTCACCGAGGTCGAGGTGGCGTTCGAGCCGGTCGGTGACGAGACCCGGGTCAGCGTCGAGCATCGCGGCTTCACGCGGGTGCCGGCCGACAGCGCCGCGCGGCATGGTTTTCCGGATCAGGCGCTGCAGATGCGCCTGGGCGAGTGGTGGCAGGTTCAGCTCCGCGCCGTGGTGGACTGGATCGACTAGAAGCTTTGCGCGGGCGATGGATCCGCCGGGTTTGGAGTGAGGGGAGCGCGCATGGGCATCGGGACCAGGGGCCGGCAGGCCAGCTTCGGCTTCATCTTCGCCGTGGCGCTGATGAACTCGATCTCGTTCGGGATCATGATCCCGATCCTGCCCAACCTCATCAAGCAGTTCGCCGGCGGCGACACCGCCTCGGCCTCGGAGTGGAACCTGGTCTTCGCCGCCGCCTGGGGCGTGATGCAGTTCTTCTCCAGTCCGATCCTCGGCCTGATGTCCGACCGGTGGGGGCGGCGGCCGGTGCTGCTGATCTCGCTGCTGGGGCTTGGCGTGGACTTCTTCTTCATGGCCCTCGCGCCCAGCCTCTGGTGGCTGTTCGTGGGCCGCATCCTCAACGGCCTGACCGCGGCGAGCTTCTCCGCCGCCAACGCCTATCTCGCCGACGTGACCGTCCCGGAGAAGCGGGCGCGGCTGTTCGGCCTCATGGGGGCGGCGTTCAGTGTCGGCTTCATCTTCGGCCCGGCGCTGGGCGGTGTGCTGGCCGACCATTTCGGCCTGCGGGCGCCGTTCTACGCCGCCGGGGCGCTGACCCTGGTGAACTGGCTCTACGGATACTTCGTGCTGCCGGAGTCCCTGCCGCCGGAAAAGCGCGCCAAGACCTTCGACTGGCGCCGCGCCAATCCTGTGGGCTCGCTGCAGCTGCTCCGGTCGCGGCCGGGGCTCCTGGGCCTCGCCAGCATCGGCTTCCTGTTCCAGCTCTCGCACATGGTGCTGCCGACGATCTTCGTCCTCTACATGGGCCACCGCTATGGCTGGACCCCGTCCGTGATGGGCTTCACCTTCATGCTCACCGGCCTTGCGGGCCTTGTGGTGCAGAGCACGCTCGTGGGGCCGGTCGTGAAGCGGATCGGCGAGCGCAACGCCGTCCTGCTCGGTACGCTGGGCGGCGCTGCGGGCTTCGTCTGGTACGGTCTGGCGCCCACCGGGACCATCTATCTGCTGGGCGTGCCGATCTTCGCCCTGACCGGCTTCCTGATGCCAGGCCTCCAGGGGCTGATGACCCGGCGGGTGGCGCCGCACGAGCAGGGCCAGTTGCAGGGCGCGAACCAGAGCCTGACGGGCCTCGCCGCCATCTTTGGCCCGATCGTCTTCGGCGAGCTGTTCGCCTGGTCCCTGCGGCATCCGGCGCTGAACATGCCGGGGTTGGCGATCTTCCTGGCCGCGGGCCTGTTGGGAGCGGCCTTCCTCATCGCCCTCGGGGCGGCTCGGGCGCCCGCCCCCGCGAGTCAGCCCGCTTGAAACTTCGCCTTTTTTGCGCCTGAAACCTCGGGCGATTTCCGGTCGTTGTCCGTGTTTTCGGAGACTTCATGCGCGCCGTCCGCGTCCTGATCCCCGCCCTGGCCGTCGTCTCGCTCGGGACCACGCCCGCCGCCGCCCAGCAAACCTCGGGCTTCGCCCAGCCGAACCGCGCCCCGCCGGCCAACGTCCTGGCGATGAAGAGCTCGTTCGCCCCCGTCGTCGCGCGCGCTGCGCCGGCCGTGGTGAACATCTCGGCGCGTCGGCTGGTCCGCCAGCAGACCGACCCCTTCTGGCAGCTCTTCGGCCTCGGCGCGCCTAGGGCCCGCGTGACCAACTCCCTGGGCTCGGGGGTCATCGTCCGGGACGACGGGGTGATCGTCACCAACAACCATGTGGTCGAGAACGGCCAGGAGATCACCGTCTCGCTCGCCGACCGCCGGGAATTCCCCGCCCGCATCCTGCTGGCCGACCCGCGCACGGACCTGGCCGTGCTGAAGATCGACGTGCCGCCGGGCGAGCGGCTGGCGGTTCTGCCCATCGACGATTCCGAGGACACCCAGGTCGGCGACCTGGTGCTGGCCATCGGCAACCCCTTCGGCGTCGGGCAGACCGTGACCAACGGCATCGTCTCGGCCCTGAACCGCACGCCTGACGACGAGGGCGCGGCCGCCTACATCCAGACCGACGCGGCCATCAACCCCGGCAATTCCGGCGGCGCGCTCGTGGACATGGACGGCGAGCTGATCGGGGTGAACAGCTTCATCCTCTCGCGTTCGGGCAGTTCGTCTGGCGTGGGTTTCGCGGTGCCAGCGGCGGTCGTCCGGCGGGTCGTGGAGACCGCCGTCGGCGGCGGCCGGGCCGTGGTGCGTCCCTGGCTGGGGGCGCGCACCCAGAGCGTCACCTCCGAGATCGCCCGCTCCCTGGGCCTGTCGCTGCCGCAGGGAGCCCTCGTGGCCGACGTCTGGCCGGGCGGCCCTGCCGATCGGGCGGGCCTTCGGCAGGGCGACGTGGTGGTCAGCGCCGAGGGGCGGCCCGTGGTTGACGCCGCCAGCCTCAACTACCTCTTCGCCACTAAGCGGCCCGGCGACACCGTTCGCCTGGTGGTCCGCCGGGACGGTGGGCGTGAGCAGACCCTGACCGTCCGCGCCGAGGCGCCGTCCGCCACCCCGGCCCGCGATCAGCGGACCATCCAGGGCCAGAATCCGCTGAGCGGCGCCACGGTGATCAACCTGTCGCCGGCCACCGCCGACGAACTGGGGCTCGATCCGTTCCTGGGGCCGGGCGTGCTGGTCTCCGGCGTCGGTCGCGGCTTCGCCGTTGGCGCGGGCTTCCGCCCGGGCGACATCATCCGCTCGGTGAATGGCCGGCGGATCGAGAGCGTGCGCGATCTCGTGAGCGCCCTTGAGACGCCGTCCCGCGGCTGGCAGATCACTCTGGAGCGCGGCGGCCAGACGATCACCGCCAACTTCTGACGCGGGCTGTGGTAAGGCCCGCCGCATGGCCGATCTGTTCGAAGCCGCAGGCCTAACGCCCCAGCAGCCATCGCCGCTGGCTGACCGCCTGCGCCCCCAGCGCCTCGACGAGGTGGTGGGGCAGGAGCATCTGTTGGGGCCCGAGGGCGCGATCCGCCGCATGGCCGAGGCCAAGCGGCTGTCGTCGATGATCCTCTGGGGCCCGCCGGGCACGGGCAAGACCACCATCGCTCGGCTGCTGGCCCGGGAGGCCGGCTACGAGTTCCAGCAGCTGTCGGCAGTCTTCTCCGGCGTCGCCGACCTGAAGAAGGCCTTCGAACAGGCCCGCGCCCGCCGCATGGCCGGCCAGGCTACCTTGCTGTTTGTGGACGAAATCCACCGCTTCAATCGCGCCCAGCAGGACGGCTTCCTGCCGTTTGTGGAAGAGGGGATCGTCACCCTGGTGGGGGCGACGACGGAGAACCCCTCGTTCGAGCTCAACGGGGCGCTCCTGTCGCGCTGCCAGGTCTATGTGCTGAAGCGCCTGGATGAGGAGGCCCTGGAGAGCCTGCTGGCCAAGGCCGAGGCCCATGAAGGCCGCGCCCTGCCGCTGGAGCCCGAGGCGCGGGCGGCTCTGGTGGCCCTGGCGGACGGCGATGGGCGCTACCTGCTGACGCTTTCCGAGACCCTGTTCAACATCGGCTCGGCCCGGCCGCTCACCACCAAGGAACTCGGCCAGATCCTGCAGAAGCGCAGTCCGGCCTACGACAAGGACCGGGAAGAGCACTACAACCTCATCTCGGCCCTGCATAAGTCGATCCGCGGCTCGGACCCGGATGCGGCGCTCTACTGGCTCGCGCGGATGCTGCAGGGCGGCGAGGATCCGCTGTTCATCGCCCGCCGGCTGGTCCGGGCCGCCGTCGAGGACATCGGTGAGGCCGACCCGATGTCCGTGGTGCTCGCCAACGCCGTCAAGGACACCTACGACTTCCTGGGCTCGCCCGAGGGCGAACTCGCCCTGGCCCAGCTGGTGGTCCATCTGGCCGCCGCACCCAAGTCCAACGCCGTCTATGTGGCCTACAGGGAGGCCATGCGGGCGGCGAAGGAGACCGGCTCGCTGATGCCGCCCAGCCATATCCTCAACGCCCCCACGCGGCTGATGAAGGACCTCGGCTACGGCAAGGGCTACGCCTACGACCACGACACCGCCGAGGGCTTCTCCGGCCAGAACTATTTCCCCGAGGGGATGGAGCGGCGGCAGTTCTACCGGCCGCGGGGCGAGGGGACCGAGGCGCGCATCAAGGAACGGCTGGAGCGCTGGGCGGCCCTCCGCCGCCAGAAGGGCGCCTGATCGGCGATCGTCGTTATTCGACCTGACGAGGCCTAGGCTTTCTCCCAAGACTCCTTGGGAGGGAGCGAGATAACCATCTTTCTCGCCTCGCTGGCCGCGTTCGTGGCGAGCTTTGTCTACGACTACGTCCTGACGGACGGCGGGGCGGGCCTGACCCAGGCCATGCAGATCGTGCAGGGCGCGTGATCTTCGTCACCTGCGTCCTCTTCGCCTGGTGCGCCTTTGCGATGACGAAGTGGGGAGTCCTCCGCTAGATGGCGGTGTGAAGCCGCCGAAGTCCGACAAGCTCAAGCCCGTCCCGCTCACCCCGGACGAGATCGCCCTCGTCCGGAGCCTGGTCCTCTATGAGGACGCCGAGATTCTGGCGCTGAACAAGCCCGCCGGGCTGTCCAGCCAGGGCGGGCGCGGGCAGGTGAACACCCTCGACGAACTGCTCTGGGCCTTCGCCAGACCCGGCAAGGCCAGGCCGCGCCTGATCCATCGCCTGGACCGCGACACCTCGGGCGTGATCCTCACGGCCAAGACCAAGCCTGCCGCAAGTTTCCTCGGCAAGGCGCTGATGAAACGGGCTTTTTCAAAGACCTACAACGCCATTGTCACCCCTGGCGCACCCGAGCCGCCGCAGGGCGTCATCGAGCTGCCGCTGCGCCGGGAGGAACAGGGGCGCGAGGCCTATATGCGGGTCTGCGATCCGGGCCACCCGGACGCCGAGGCGTCCGTCTCCCGCTACCGGACGCTGAAGACCACCGACGGCGCCGCCTTGCTGGAGCTGGAGCCGCAGACCGGGCGGATGCACCAGCTGCGGGTGCACCTTTCCGCCATTGGCAGGCCGATCGCCGGGGATGCGCGCTATGGCGGCGCCCTGGTGGTGAGCGGCCAGGCCGTCCCGCGCCTGATGCTGCATGCCCGGGCGCTGGCCTTCCCGCATCCCGCCGGGGGGACCAAGCGGCTGGAGGCCGAGCCGTCTGCGGACATGGCGGGCCTGATCGCTGCCCTCGGACTGGGATGAGCCGGGGAACGTCCCCCGTTCGCCCGTCAGGCGCCGGAACCGCAAAGCTGTTCGTGCAATCTGCTGGGAAAGAGGCCTGACCGAATGAACCGCCTGATCCTTCCCGCGCTTGCCGTCCTCGGCGCGCTGTCCCTGTCGGCCTGCGCCACCCAGCCGACGCTCTATCAGCCGGCGGCGGTCCCGAACGGCGTGGGCTATTCCGAGTACCGCATCGAGGCAGAACGCTTCCGGGTGACCTTCCAGGGTGGTCCGGGCGCATCGGCCCAGCATGTCACCGACCTCGCCCTGCTGCGGGCCGCAGACCTCGCGCTGGCCAACGGCTACGACTGGTTCCGGGTGACCGACCGGGTGCTGCAGGGGCGGAGCGACAGCGGCCCGCGGGTGGGCTTCGGCGTCGGCGGCGCCGACTTCGGCCGTCGCTCCAGCGTCGGCGTGGGCCTGGGGACTAGCTTCGCCCTCGGCGGCGGGCCGGCCGTGACCGCCACCCTGGAGGTGCTGATGGGACGTGGCCAGCGGCCTCGCGCCCCCGACGCCTATGACGCCCGCGCCCTGCGGCAGAACCTTGCCCCGCGTGTCTGAGGCGGCCCCTTCCGTCCGGCCCGCGCCCGGCGCATAAGGGCGCGATGCAAGCTCTCCTGCTGGTCGGGGCCGGCGGCGCGGCCGGAGCCGTCGCGCGCTACCTCCTGGGGGTCCAGGCCCTTCGCTGGTTCGGCTCCGGATGGCCGGCTGGCACCTTCACGGCCAACATCCTGGGCGGGTTCCTGATGGGCCTGTTGGCCGGCGTGCTCGCGCAGAGGGGCGAGGGCGCCGAGCCCTGGCGTCTGCTCCTGGGCGTCGGCGTCCTGGGCGGTTTCACGACCTTTTCCGCCTATTCGTTGGAGGTGGCTCTGATGCTTGAGCGCCGCGCCTATGGCCAAGCCTTCACCTATGGCGCGGGTTCGGCGATCCTCTCCGTGACGGCCCTGTTTGCAGGCCTCATGCTCGCGCGGCGGGTGTTCGCATGAGAGAGGTGAAGACCCTCTGGGTGGACAAGGCCGAGGACGGCGTGCGCCTCGACCGGTGGTTCAAGCGCCGCTGGCCGCACCTGAACCATGTGCAGATCCAGAAGCTGACCCGTTCGGGCCAGATCCGCGTGGACGGCGCCCGCGCCAAGCCCGACACCCGGCTGACCGCCGGCGCCCAGGTGCGCGTGCCGCCGCTGCCCGATGCGCCGCCGCCCAAGGCCAAGGGCGAACTCGACCCGCGCGACATCGCCTACGCCAAGAGTCTGGTGATCTATGAGGACGAGGACGTCCTGGCGCTGAACAAGCCCTCGGGCCTCGCCGTGCAGGGCGGCACCAAGACCACCCGCCACGTCGACGGGCTGCTGTCGGCCTGGGGCGAGGGGCTGGAGCGCCCGCGCCTGGTCCACCGGCTCGACCGCGACACCTCGGGCGTGCTGGTGCTGGGCAAGTCGCCGGCCGCCGCCGCCAAGCTGGCCGGGGCCTTCGCCAAGCGGCGCACGCAGAAGATCTACTGGGCCCTAGTGGCCGGCCTGCCCAAGCCGGGCGAGGGCGTCCTGGACCTGCCGCTCGCCAAGAAGGGCGTCGGCGACCGCGAGATGATGGTCCCCGCCGACCCCAAGGACCCGCGGGCCGAGACTGCGGAGACAGAGTTCGTCACCCTGGCCCGGGCGGCGGACAAGGTGGCGTGGATGGCGCTGTGGCCGCACACCGGCCGCACGCACCAGCTCCGCGCCCACATGCTGGCCATGGGCCATCCGATCCTCGGCGATCCCAAGTACAAGACCGACGCCTCGGCCGAGCTGTCCGGTGAACTGCGGCTGCAGCTCCACGCCCGCCGGCTGGTGCTGCCGCATCCCTCGCGCGGCACGCTGCTGCTGGAAGCGCCGATCGGCAAAGAGATGAAGGCCGGTTTCGAGCGTTTCGGCTTCGACGAGCACGAGGCCGATCCCGAACCCTTCGGCCGCCGGCGCTAGGGCGCGGCGGGGCCGAGAGGACAAGAGTCAGGAGTGCGACGTGCAGGTTAAGGGCTTCGTGGAGCCGGGCGAGAAGCCGCGGCGCTTCTACAAGGACGTGACCGTGCAGGCCGTCGAGGGCGGCGGTTTCGGCATCCTGCTGGACGGCCGCAACCTGCGCACGCCGGGCGGCCGCGTGTTCCAGGCGCCGACGCGTGCGCTCGCCGAGCAGGTGGCTGAGGAGTGGGCCGGGCAGGGCGACCATCTCGAGCTCGCCCTGATGCACGCCAACCGTTTGGCCAACACCGCGCTGGACTCCATCGGCGCCACCCGCGAAGCCGTGGCCGACCAGGTGGCGCAGTACGCGGGCGCCGACCTCGTCTGCTACCTCGCCGAGGACCCGGCCGCCCTGGTGGAGCGGCAGGAAGCGGCCTGGGCCCCGCTGCGCGCCAGGGCGGAGGCCGAGGCGGGCCTGCGTTTCGAAACCACCGTGGGGATCGTCCACCGGCCACAGCCGGCCGAGACGCTGGAGAAGGTGCGCGCCCTGGCCCTGGAGCTCGACGACTTCACCCTGGCGGGTCTCGCATTCGGCGTCGCCCTGTTCGGCTCGGCGGTGCTAGGCGTTGCGGTGCTGCGCGGCTGGGTGTCCGGGCCGGAGGCCTTCGAACTCTCCCGCATCGACGAGGCGTTCCAGCAGGAGAAGTGGGGCGTCGACGCCGAGGCGGCGGAACGCACCGAGCGCCTGCGCGGCGAGGCGGCCATGCTGGAGCGCTGGTTCCGCGGCCTCGCCGCCGGTTGAGCGCGACCCGCTTTCGGGTCACTCTGAACGTCAGACAGACGCAAGGCGCCTCACCCCGCGTGAGCTTGCGTGGCCGGAACGTCCCGACTACGCCTTGGCCGGCGTAGGGAGACGTCGTTCGTGAAGCACATCCTGGAAGAGCTCGAGAAGCGCCGTGCGGACGCCCGTCTGGGCGGTGGCGAGAAGCGCATCGCTGCGCAGCACGCCAAGGGCAAGCTCACCGCCCGCGAGCGCATCGACCTGCTGCTCGACGAAGGCTCGTTCGAGGAGTTCGACATGTTCGTCGAGCACCGGGTGAGCGAGTTCGGGATGGACAAGCAGAAGATCCCGGGCGATGGCGTGGTGACCGGCTGGGGCTCCATCAACGGCCGGGTGGTCTATGTCTTCTCCAAGGACTTCACCGTTTTCGGCGGCTCGCTGTCGAGCGCCCACGCCGAGAAGATCCTCAAGGTCCAGCGTCAGGCCCTGAAGGTTGGCGCGCCGATCATCGGCCTGTTCGACGCCGGCGGCGCCCGCATCCAGGAGGGTGTGGCGGCCCTCGGCGGCTATGCCGACATCTTCCTCGAGAACACCCTGGCCTCGGGCGTCATCCCGCAGATCAGCGTGATCATGGGGCCATGCGCCGGCGGCGACGTCTATTCGCCGGCCATCACCGACTTCATCTTCATGGTGAAGGACACCTCCTACATGTACGTGACGGGCCCGGACGTGGTGAAGACCGTCACCCACGAGGAGGTCAGCCACGAGGAGCTGGGCGGCTACCGCGTGCACGCCCTGAAGTCCGGCGTCGCCGACGGCGCTTTCGAGAACGATCTGGAGGCCCTGACCCAGGTTCGCAGGCTGGTGGACTTCCTGCCGCTGTCCAACCGTGAGAAGCCGCCGGTCCGGAAGAGCTTCGACGATCCCGAGCGTGAGGAGCCGTCGCTCGACACCTTGGTGCCGGCCAATCCGAACAAGCCCTACGACATGAAGGAGCTGATCCTGAAGGTCGTGGACGAGGGCGACTTCTTCGAGATCAGCCCGGACTTCGCCAAGAACATCGTGGTCGGCTTCGCCCGCATGGACGGCCAGACGGTCGGCATCGTCGCCAACCAGCCGCAGACCCTGGCCGGGGTGCTGGACATCGACGCCAGCCGCAAGGGCGCCCGTTTCGTGCGCTTCTGCGACGCCTTCGAAATCCCGATCATCACCTTCGTGGACGTGCCCGGCTTCATGCCCGGCACCAAGCAGGAGCAGGGCGGCCTGATCCGCCACGGCGCCAAGCTGCTGTTCGCCTACGCCGAGGCCACCGTGCCGAAGATCACGGTCATCACCCGCAAGGCCTATGGCGGGGCCTATGACGTGATGAGCTCAAAGCACATCCGTGGCGACGTGAACTACGCCTGGCCGACCGCCGAGATCGCCGTGATGGGCTCCAAGGGGGCGGTGGAGATCATCTTCCGCGCCGAGATCGGCGACCCCGACGCCATCGCCGCCCGGGAGGCCGAATACAAGGCCCGCTTCGCCAACCCGTTCGTGGCGGCCTCACGAGGCTACATCGACGATGTGATCATGCCCCACGGCACCCGTCGCCGGATCGTGCGCGCCCTCAAGAGCCTCAAGGGCAAGCAACTCCAGAACCCCTGGAAGAAGCACGACAACATCCCGCTCTAGGAACCACCCCCGGCGCTCCTGGTTCTGCCTGCAAGCATTTGCCTGCAGAACAGGAGGAGTTCCCATGCCCGATCGGTGGATCGAGGAGCGCGAACGGCGCTGGCGCGAGCGCAACTGGCGTAACGAGGCCTATGGCCGGGGCGCTGACGACCGGCCGGACTCGCGGCAGGGCCGTCTCTGGCAGGAGGACCGCAGCTTCGGCGGCTCCCCCGGCGGCTATGGGCCCGACGGCGGCTTCGGTGGTCGCGACCGCTATGGCGACGACTATCCCACCAGCCGCGACCGCTATGCGGCCCGAGTCGAGGGCCGTGACCGCGACCGGGTGTTCGGCGAGCGCGACACTGGCGCCGAGTACAATCGCGCCGAGCCTGGCCGCCCGGGGCCGTCCTACGCCGCCGATCAGCGTGAGGGCGGCTGGAGCTACGGCCCGCGGCCCGGTCACGACCGGCCGGCGTGGCAGGAGCCGGACTACCAGGGCGTCAGCCCCGCCTATGAGAACGACGAATACGACCTGGAGCGGGCCCGCGGCCTGAGGTTCGCGCGCCAGGACTACACCCGCGGCGGCCGCTTCTACGGCGACGATCGGCGCCAGCCCATCTATCGGGAGGAATACGGCCAGGGCGGGCGCGCCTATGGCGATGTCCCCCGCGGCTATGACGCCGACCGGGACCTGGAGCGGCGCTACGCCCGTGAAATGCGCCGGCCGGCGTCCGGCGGCATCGGCGGCTACGACTACGAGCGAGGCTACGGCGACGCCGGGCGCACCGAAGACCACGGCGGCATCCGCGACTGGGAGCGCGGCGCGGATCGCCCCGACTATCGCGGCCGGTCAGGCGGGGGCTTCTTGCAGCGGGCGAAGACCTGGTTCGGCGAGGCGATGGACGAGGTGCGCCGCGACCTTTCCGGCGGTCGCGAGCCCTATGGCTCCGACGAGCCCCGGCAAGCCCGTTGGGCGGATGACCGCGGCTATCGCGGCCGGGGCCCCAAGGACTACAAGCGGTCGGACGAGCGGATCAGCGACGACGCCCATCAGCGGCTGACCGACGATCCCTGGGTCGACGCCTCCAACATCAATGTCTCGGTCTCCGGCGGGGAGGTGACGCTTTCCGGGACAGTGGAGACCCGCGAGGCCAAGCATCGGGCCGAGCGCTGCGTCGAGGAGATCGCGGGCGTGCGTCACGTGCAGAACAACCTGCGCGTGGACCAGGGCTCGTTCTTCACCAGCGCCGCGCCGGGCTACGGCGACAGCGTGCTGGACGCCCAGATGCGCAAGGACGCCGGCCACGCCAACGCCCATGGCGGGGTCTCGCCCAGCGACGATACCGCTGCGACCAGCTCTACGAGCCGGCGGTCGTAAGACATCCGGCGCTCCTTCCCGGTCACGCCGGGGAGGGGCCGCCGGCCGTTTGCCCGAGGACTATTTGCCGAGGGCGGCGGCCAGGGCGGCGTTATCGCCCCGGTGCAGCGGGTCGCGCAGGGGCGCGCCGGTGGGCACGAACTCCAGGGAGACCGAATTGATGCAGTAGCGCAGCCGCGTGGGCGGCGGCCCGTCCGGGAACACATGGCCCTGGTGGCTGCCGCATCGGGCGCACAGCGTCTCGATGCGGATCATGCCGTAGGAGGTGTCGCGCACGGCTTTCACGTGGGTCTCGTCGAAGGGCGCCCAGAACGACGGCCAGCCGGTGCCGCTCTCGAACTTGGTCTGGTGCCGGAACAGGGGCAGGGCGCAGAGCCGGCAGCAGTAGATTCCGTCGTCCTTCTGATCGAGCAGGCCGCCGCAGAACGGGGCCTCGGTCCCATGGTGCAGCAGCACCTCGGCCTCCTCGCGGGAGAGGCCCGCTTCGAGGGCCTTGCGTTCCTCTGCGTCAGGCGGAGAGAGGTCAAAACCGGAGGGGGAGACCGCTGGCGTGCTCATGTTCGTCAATCTAAGGTCGCCGCTTCGCAAGTGAAAGACGCAGGGCGCCCATGCGGCGGCGCGTAAGGGACGGAATGTTTTCGAAGATCCTGATTGCGAACCGGGGCGAGATCGCCGTCCGCATCATCAAGACGGCCCGTCGGATGGGCATCAAGACGGCCATCGTCTACTCCGAGGCCGACGCCGACTCGATGGCCGTGGAAATGGCCGATGATGCGGTCTTCATTGGTCCACCCCCGGCCGCCCAGAGCTACCTGCTTCAGGACAAGATCGTCGAGGCCGTCCGCCAGACCGGAGCTGAGGCGGTGCACCCCGGCTTCGGCTTCCTGTCCGAGAACGCTAGCTTCGCTAGGCGGCTGGCCGCCGAGAGCATTGTCTTCATCGGCCCGAACCCCAAGGCCATCGAGGCCATGGGCGACAAGATCGAGTCCAAGAAGTTCGCCGCCAAGGCCGGGGTGTCCACCGTGCCCGGCCATGTGGGCGAGATCGCCGACACCGACCACGCCGTGCAGATCGCCGAGGAGATCGGCTACCCGGTGATGATCAAGGCCTCCGCGGGCGGCGGCGGCAAGGGCATCCGCGTCGCCTGGAGCCGCAAGGACGTGGAGGAGGGCTTCCCGGCCGTGCGGGCCGAAGCCAAGTCCAGCTTCGGCGACGACCGCATCTTCATCGAGAAGTTCATCGAAAGCCCGCGGCACGTGGAGATCCAGGTGCTGGGCGACAAGCACGGCAATGTGGTCCATCTGTTCGAGCGCGAGTGCTCGATCCAGCGCCGCAACCAGAAGGTCATCGAGGAGGCGCCGAGCCCGCTGCTGGACGGCAAGACCCGCCACGCCATGGGCGAGCAGGCCGTCGCCCTGGCCCGGGCCGTGGGCTATGACAGCGCCGGCACCGTGGAATTCGTGGCCGGCCAGGACCGCAGCTTCTACTTCCTGGAAATGAACACCCGCCTGCAGGTGGAGCATCCGGTGACCGAGCTGATCACCGGGATCGACCTCGTGGAGCAGATGATCCGGGTGGCGGCGGGCGAGAAACTCGCCTTCGGCCAGAAGGACCTGAAGATCAACGGCTGGGCCATCGAGAGCCGCATCTACGCCGAGGACCCTTACCGCGGCTTCCTGCCGTCCATCGGCCGCCTGGTGCGCTACGAACCGCCCGTGGAAGGCCCGGCGGGGGCGGCCAAGGTGCGCAACGACGCCGGCGTCCGCGAGGGCGACGAGATCTCGATGTTCTACGACCCGATGATCTCCAAGCTCTCCACCTGGGGGAAGACCCGCGAGGCGGCCATCGACGCCATGGGCCGGGCCCTCGAGGACTTCCACATCGAGGGGCCGGGCCACAACATCCCGTTCCTGGCCGCGGTGATGGATCAGCCGCGGTTCCGGTCGGGCAAGCTGTCCACCAGCTACATCAAGGACGAGTTCCCGGACGGCTTCCAGGGCCTGCCGCCCACCGAGCTGCAGCGCGACATCATGGGCGCCGTGGCGCTGTCCATGCACCGCACCCTCCAGGCCCGGGTCGCGCCGGACCTGCTCCGCAACGAATGGATCGAGGTCATCGGCCACGAGAAGCGGGCCGTGCGGGTCTCGGCCGATGGCGAGGCGCTGGTGGTGGAGAGCAAGGGTCGCACCCGGCGGCTGACCGACATCGACTGGCGGCCGGGCCGGCCGTTGTTCCGCGGCAAGCTGGACGGGACGCCGTTCACCGTCACGGTGAAGCCGGCGGCGGAGGGCTTCATCATCCGCCACCGGGCGGCCCAGGCCCAGGTGCTGGTGCTGACCCCGCGCTCGGCCGAACTGCACGAGAAACTGCCGCCCAAGAAGGCCGCCGACACTTCCAAGCTGGTGCTTTCGCCCATGCCGGGCCTGGTGGTCTCCATCGACGTCACCGCCGGCCAGGAGGTGAAGACCGGCGAGGTGGTGGCCGTGCTCGAGGCCATGAAGATGCAGAACATCATCCGCGCCGAGCGGGACGGCACCGTGAAGGCGGTGAACGCCAAGTCCGGCGACAGCGTCGCGGCCGACGAGGTTCTGGTAGAGTTCGCCTGATGTAGGAATCACGGCGGGGGCGCCCGATGGGCTTTTCGGAGCTGTTCCTCTCGGCGAACGGCCGGGCGCCGCGCCTGCCGTCGCTGGTGGCCGCCGTGGTGCTGCTCGGCCTTGCGGCCCTCTACGAAGCGCTCGTGGAGGGGCTGCTGCCGCGGCTCCTGACCGGCTGGCTGGTCTATCCGGTGCTGATTTACTGCGGCGCCTGCGTGCTCTCGAAGCGTCTGCACGACCGCGGCCGCTCGGGCTGGTGGGCGGCGCTGATCCTGCTGTCCATCGCCGCCTGCTGGCCGCACCCCATCGGCTTCTTCGACTTCCCGTTCTTCCTGGTGCTGATCTGGGCGGTGGTGGAGCTGGCCGTGATGCCGGGCGAGATGGGCGCCAACCGCTACGGCCTCAATCCGCTCCGCCCGCTGGCGCCGGTCTGACCCTCAGACAGGCGGGTCGGCGTCCACGACCTCGCCGAACACCTCGCGGAAGCTGGCCTTCAGGGCGGCGTCGGCTTCGTCCATGGTCACGGGCAGGCCCAGGTCCACGAGGCTCGTCACCCCGTGCTCGGTCTGGCCGCAGGGGACGATTCCCGAAAAGTGGGCGAGGTCCGGCTCCACGTTCAGCGAGATGCCGTGGAACGAGACCCAGCGGCGCAACTTCACCCCGATCGCGGCGATCTTGTCCTCGCGGGTCGGTACACCCGGCGCCTTGCGCTCCACCCACACGCCGACCCGGCCTTCGCGCAGCTCGCCGGTGACGTTGAAATGGTCCAGGGCGCCGATCACCCAGGCCTCCAGGGCTGCGACGAAGGCGCGCACGTCCCGCCGGCGCTTGGTGAGGTCCAGCATGACATACGCCACCCGCTGGCCGGGGCCGTGGTAGGTGAACTGGCCGCCCCGGCCGGTCTGGAACACGGGGAATCGGTCGGGCTGAAGCAGGTCGGCCGGCTTGGCCGAGACGCCGGCGGTGTAGAGCGGCGGATGCTCCAGGAGCCAGACCAGCTCGCCCGCGGCTCCTTCGGCGATGGCGGCCGCCCGGGCCTCCATGGCCTCCACGGCGGCGGGATAGTCCACGTAGCCCGTCGAGACCGCCCAGCCTGCGGGGGTCTGGTCGTCCCGGCCGAAGCGCAGGGCGGGCGGAGTGTTTAACGCGCGGTCAAGCATGTTCCCGTCAATGTGGGCGTCGGGCGCGCGTCGCGCAAAGCCCGAAGGTGTTCCGGAGAGTCCCGCCTCGTGTCCCAGGTCAAGGCCGTCAACGTCGAGATCCAGGTGGTGCTTGGTCGCGCCACCCTGCCGATGGCGCAGCTGCTGCGCATGGGCCGGGGCGCGGTGATTCCCCTGGACGCCACGGTGAATGAGGAAGTCTGGATCCTGGCGAACAACCATCCGGTGGCCCGGGGCGAGATCCAGATCGCCGACGACAAGATCGCCATCGCCGTCACGCGCGAGGCGGATGTCTACGACTACATGGCCGGCGGCGTCTAAGTTTCGCGGCGCACTTCACAAAGCACTCGGCGTTTGCTACCTGCCCCGCCTCACCACGAGCGGTCGTGGCGGAATTGGTAGACGCGCAGCGTTGAGGTCGCTGTGGGGCAACCCGTGGAAGTTCGAGTCTTCTCGACCGCACCATCCTGCTTCGCCCTCCCAGGGGGTCAGGCTAGAGTGGAACTGGTGATCGGGGGCGAAGCAGCGCCCTCGACCACGCCAGTGAATCAGGGTTTTCAACGAGGTACGAGCTAGCCCGTCCGCAACATTGCCAGGGAGGTCCGCATGAGCCGTGAAACGGACGACCTCACTGACCTGAAGGACAAGGCGCTTTCCCCGCCCGAAGAACACCTGGAAGACCTCGCCCTCGGCGAGGACTACGCGCTCAATCCCGAATTCGTCTCGGATGTGGTGGACGCCCTGGATCGGGGCGACGCCGAACGGCTGCGCGAGCTCCTGGGGGCGCTGCACCCGGCCGACGTGGCCGACCTCATGGGCTTCCTCTCGGCGGACGCCCGGGAGGAGCTGATCCCGCACCTCGATCCCGAGACCCTGGCCGAGATTCTCTCGGAGCTGGACACCGAGATTCGCGAGGAGGTGCTGGAGCACGTGCCGTCCGCGACCCTCGCCAAGGCCATCGGCGAGATGGATTCGGACGACGCCGTCGACGTGGTCGACGACCTCGAGGAGGAGAAGCGCGCCCAGGTGCTGGCGGCCATGCCCGAGGTGGAACGGGCGGCCATCGAGACCTCCCTGGCCTATGGCGACGAGACCGCCGGCCGCCTGATGCAGCGCGAGGTGGTGGCCGCGCCCCAGTTCTGGACCGTCGGCCAGGCCATCGACCACTTCCGCCGCGAATCGGAAGACCTCCCCGAGCTGTTCTTCGACGTCTATGTGGTCGATCCCAGCTACCGGCCCGTGGGCGCGGTTCCCGTCAGCCAGCTCCTGCGGGTGAAGCGCGACTCGCCGCTCGCCCAGATCATGGAGCCGGTGACCGAAATCCCGGTCGACATGGACCAGGAAGAGGTCGCCTACATCTTCGACAAGTACCACCTGATCTCGGCGCCGGTGGTGGAGCCGGGCGGGCGGCTGGTCGGCCAGATCACCGTCGACGACATCGTCGGCGTCATCCAGGAGGAGGGCGAGGAGGACATCCTGGCCCTGGCCGGCGTTTCGGACGCCGGGCGCGATGCGGACGTGGGGGGCATCGTGCGCTCGCGTCTGCCCTGGCTGCTGGTCAACACCGTCACTGCGGCCCTGGCCGCCAGCGTCATCGGCGCCTTCGAGAGCCAGATTCAGAAGCTCGCGATCCTCGCGGCCCTGACGCCGATCGTTTCGGCCCTGGGCGGCAACGCCGGCACCCAGACCCTGGCGGTGGCCGTCCGCGCCCTGGCCAGTCGTGAGCTGTCCGCCTTCAACGCCATCCGCACGATCAGCCGGGAGATGGCCGTGGGCCTCGCCAACGGGACCGTCCTGGCGGTGATCACGGGGGCGGCCATCTATGGCCTGTTCCACGACCTGCGCCTGAGCCTGGCGTTTGGCCTTTCGATGATCATCACCCTGTTCGTGGCCGGGTTGGCCGGGGCGGTGATTCCCCTGGCTCTGGATCGGATGGGCCGGGATCCGGCGGTTTCATCCTCGGTTTTCGTCACGTTTGTCACAGACTTCACAGGCTTCTTCGCCTTCCTGGGACTCGCGGCGCTCATTCTGCTGTAAGTGGCCTTCAAGTTGCGGCGAAGCCTGCGGGCTTCCGTCGCCTGTGCCGTTTTGGGTCAAACTTCGTACGCCATGCGTCCGCGCTACCGCGTCTCCCGGACCGCCATCGAACTGATCAAGCGGTTCGAGGGCTACCGCCGAAAAGCCGCCCGGCTTCCCGACGGGCGGTGGACGATCGGCTATGGCCACACCCTGACCGCCCGCGAAGGCGCCGAGGTGTCGGAGGAGGACGCTGAGGCCCTGCTGATCTACGACCTGATCGCGGTAGCCCATGTGGTGAACGAGAACGTCTTCACCCCGCTCACCCAGAATCAGTTCGACGCCCTGGTCAGCTTCGCCTTCAATTTGGGGACCGACGCCTTCCGCAGTTCGCAGGTGCTGGCGCGGCTGAACGCCGGGGAGCCGCTGCAGGCGGCCTGCGCCATGGAGCTGTGGCGCAAGACCGAGTTCCAGGGCGGGCGCATCGTGCTCGACGCCCTGGTGCGCCGCAGGGCGGCCGAAAAGGCCCTGTTCCTCACCCCGCCGGGCGAGGCCTGGCCCACGGCGCCGTCGCCGGTGCTTCGACCGCTGCTCGACCTCGACGCCCTCAACCTGATACCCGGCGAGCGGCCGACCGAGCTGGTGGCCGACCTGGACGGCGAGACCGTGCAGATCGGGCGCGAGGGCGAAGCCCCGGCCGAGCCTCAGGCCGAGGAGCCCGAGCCCGGCGCGGTGGTCCGCGCCGCCGCCGAGGCGGTGACGGCCCGGCTGCAGGCCATCTATCCCGAGGGCGACGCCGAGCCGCGGCCGGATCCGCGGTCTGACCGCCCGTCTGAGCCCCCGCCTGAGCCGATTCGCGAGAGCGCCTGGGAGAGGACTTTCGAGGAGCCTGTCGCCGAACCGGCGCCCGAGACCGTGGAAGTGCGCCCGCAGGCCGACTTCGCCCCGCCGATCACGGCCGAGTTCGAGCCGGCGCCGGATCTTGCGGCGGATGCGGCTCCGGAGGCCGAGCCTGCGGTGGAGGAGCCCGCCCCGCCGCCGGCGGCCGCCTTCGAGGCGCCGCAGCCTGCCAATGACGCCACCCGGGTCGTCGGCGACGAGCCGGAGCCGCCGCGAGTGCTGATCGACGACACGGCGGTGCATGAGTTCATTCCGGCGCGGGTGGCGCCGCTGCCCCGCAAGGCCGAGAAGAGCGGCCTGGTCACCGACCTGGTGCTCGCCCTGCTGGGCCTGGCCTTCTTCGGCTTCGGCCTGTTCTGGGGGCTCAACGCCCGGGCGGCTTCGGCCGCGGGTGCGGGGGGGAGTTCGCTGGTGGTGGCGTGGGCGGCGGGCCTCGCCGGGATCGGCTTCTTCGCGGTCGCCGTCTTCCGCCTGCTGGAACGGCTCGGCCGGATGTCTGAACGCGGTTAGGCTTGTCGCGGCCTTCGGCGGCCCGTGCTACCGAAGCGCCATGATCCCGAACCACGGACCCACGCTCGAATTCGGCCTTGGCGAATCCGCGGACATGATCCGCGAGACCACAGCGCGCTTCTCGGCCGACAGGATCGCTCCGCTCGCCGCGGAGATCGATCGCACCAATGATTTCCCCCGCCACCTCTGGCCCGAGATGGGCGAGCTCGGCCTGCACGGCGTGACCGTGGAGGAGGAGTTCGGCGGCCTCGGTCTCGGCTACCTTGAGCATGTGGTGGCCATGGAGGAGGTGTCGCGCGCCTCGGCCTCGGTGGGCCTCAGCTACGGCGCCCACTCGAACCTGTGCGTGAACCAGCTCCGGCGCTGGGGCAGCGACGAACAGAAGCGCCGCTATCTGCCCAAGCTGATCTCGGGCGAACATGTGGGCTCCCTGGCCATGAGCGAGGCGGGCTCGGGCTCCGACGTGGTTTCCATGCGCCTGCGCGCGGAGAAGAAGGGCGACCGCTACGTCCTGAATGGGACGAAGTTCTGGATCACCAACGCCCCGCACGCCGACACCCTGATCGTCTACGCCAAGACCGATCCGGAAGCGGACAGCCGCGGCATCACCGCCTTCATCATCGAGAAGGGCTTCAACGGTTTCCGCGTCTCCCAGAAGCTCGACAAGATGGGCATGCGCGGCTCCGACACCGGCGAGCTGGTGTTCGAGGACTGCGAGGTGCCCGAGGAGAACGTCCTGGGGCCGGTGAACGGCGGCGTCGGCGTGCTGATGAGCGGCCTCGACTATGAGCGGGCGGTGCTCGCGGGCGGGCCGCTCGGCATCATGCAGGCCTGCATGGACGTGGTTCTGCCCTACGTCCGGGAGCGCAAGCAGTTCGGCAAGCCGATCGGCAGCTTCCAGCTCATGCAGGCCAAGGTGGCGGATATGTACGTCGCCCTGAACTCGGCCCGGGCCTATGTCTATGCCGTCGCCCGGGCCTGCGACGCGGGCCTGACCACCCGGTTCGACGCGGCGGGCGCCATCCTGATGGCCAGCGAAAACGCGGTGAAGGTTGCGCTTGAGGCCATCCAGGCCCTGGGCGGGGCCGGCTACACGAAGGAATATCCGGTCGAGCGATTCCTGCGGGACGCGAAGCTGTACGACATCGGCGCCGGCACCAACGAGATCCGGCGCTTCCTGATCGGACGGGAGCTGGTAGGCGGATGAGGCGGGTTGCGGGCGTGATCGCGGTGCTGGCGGTGGCGGGCTGCGCCACCGCGCCGGCGCCCGCGTGCTCGGCGGGCCAAGAATATCTGCGCACGGCTCAGCTCTTCATCGGCGCAGGCGGGCCGCCGGCTGCGGAGGCCGACATCCGCGCCTTCGTGGACCAGGAGGTCATGCCGCGCTTCCCGGATGGGGTCACGGTGCTCGACGGCGGCCGCCAATGGCGCGGGGCCGAAAACCAGCTGATCCGCGAGGCGCAGAAGGTGGTTCAGATCGTCCTGCCCGGAAAGCGTGACGAGGCCGGCCGCCTGGAGGCCGTGCGCGCCGCCTACAAGCGCCGGTTCCGCCGCGAGACGGTGGTGGTGACCCAGGAAGCCTGCGTCGCCGCCTAGCGGTCCTGCCGGCGCTCCAGCACCAGGCTTTGCTGGGCGATCCCGAAATAGCCGTCGCGATCGGCGAGGCGGGTCATGGCGAGGCCGCCGCCGTCGTGGGCGAGCCAGCTGACCGCGTTGGAAAGAATCCATTCGCCCCGCGGCGGCCGCGCCAGGCTGACGGTCAGGTCGCCGTTGATGAAGGTCCAGTCCTCGAACGGCAGGACCGAGGAGATGCCGTTGGAGAAGTCGGCCACGGCCGCCGCGCGCATGGCGGGGGAGATCGGCTGGCCAAGCACCGTCGGCCGGTGCTGCCGGAACCACACCGCTGCCGGGCCCAGTTCGCCGAACATGCCGCGGACGGCGCGGATTTCGAAGTTGCCGCCGAAGTTGTTCACCGAGCCCATGCGGGTCTCGCCTGGCTTTGCGGCCTCGGGCGGCGCCTCGTCCAGGCCGGGCAGGTGGTCGCCGGGCAGGGGCAGGTCGGTCTCGCGCACCTTCAGAACCGTCCCGCGGGTCACCTCGACGCCGGCGGCGGACAGGCGCACCTCCAGGAGCTGGATCTTGCGGCCCTGGCGCAGGACGTTCATCTCCACCGTCACCTCGGCCACCGGCACGGGGCGCAACAGGTCGATGGTCAGGCGGGCGATGCGCATAGGCGCGGGGCTCTCCACCTGTTCGGCGGCCCAGGCGATCAGGGCGGACGGGGCGCCCCCGTGCATCAGGCCCGGATCCCAGGGGCCGGAGGCCCAGGCGGTCGCGCGCGCGGACGCGCCCTTCACTTCAAAAACGGCGTCGGTCATGCGGCGAGACGGGCGTGGCTACGGGCCAGGATCTCGGCGGTCGCCGGATCGGCCGGGAAGAAGGTCTCGAGGGTGAGCTCGGAAAGGGTAATGTCCACGGCCGTCCCGAATACCGTGGTTGTGGCATAGAAGGAAAGCAGGGTTTCGCCTTGGAGCAACTGGTAGGGCACGGCGACCTGGCCGTAGTCCTCGGGGCGCCGGTCGGAGGCGGGCGGCGCCGGATAGGTCTTCACCTCGTCGATGAGGGCGATGAGGCCCGGATCGGCCGTCAGGTCGGCCTGCCGGCGCAGCCGCTCGAGCAGGTGATCGCGCCACTCGGCGAGATTGGCCGTCCGCGAGGCGAGGCCCTTGGGATGCAGGGCCAGCCGCACGACATTGACCGGCCCGGCCAACAGCGCCGGATCGACCCCCTCGAGCAGCGGCGCCACGGCGGCGTTGGCGGCCACCAGGTTCCAGCGCAGGTCCACGGCCAGGGCCGGGTAGGGCTCGTGGCCCTTGAGGATCAGGTCGACGGCGCGGCGGGCGGCGGCGAATTCGGGATCGTCCAGACTGCGCTCGGCGAACACCGGGGCGAAGCCGGCGGCCATGAGGATCACGTTCTGCTCCCGGCGCGGGATCTCCAGCCGTTCGGCGAGGTGGAGCACCATCTCTCGGCTGGGCATGGCCCGGCCGGTCTCCAGAAAGCTCAGGTGCCGGGTGGAGATGTCGGCCTCCAGCGCGAGGTCGAGCTGGCTCATCCGCCGCCGCTGCCGCCAGTCACGGATGTGTTCCCCAACGGGCTTGGTCCGGGAGGTCATGAAGCAAGCCTATCCGGGGCCGCCGCGGCGGGTCCACGACCTGGCAGGTAATGGAAGCCCGTCACGCAGGGCAGGGCGCGCAGCCGCGCCGCGAGCAACTGGCCGGCCTCCAGGCTGAGGCCGCGCATCTCCAGGCGAGCGGAGCCGTCGGCGTGGGTGAGCCGGGCGATCTCCCCCGGCATTCGCGCCACCACCGTCAGCGCGCGGACGAGGGCGTCCGTGCCGGGCGGCAGGAGCATGAGATAGACGTCCCTACGCATCGGCGGCCTCGAACACATCCTCGGCGAGAAGGGCGTTGTCGTCGCCATAGGCCCGGAGCTGAAGCCGGTCGCCCGTGGCGTCGGGCATGCGGGTGAGCCACACCAGCTCCTTGGCGGTGCCCGCCGGCAGGAGGCGGGAGAAGACGCCTTCCACGGCGCAGAGGGCGGGCAGGCCGTGGGCGCTGTCCAGCCGCACCTCGATCCGGCTGGTCCTGGGGAGCCGCCGGGCGAAGCGTTCGGCGGCGTCGGCGAGGCGCTTGAGGGGTTCGGTCATGGGACGGGTCCTTCTGTGGGAAGGCCCCGGCCGGGCGCGAAAGCCATTGAAAAACCCCGCGTCCTGGCCGGAGCGGGGTTGCTGAAACTTGCGATCTTGGCGGTTCGTCAGGCCGCGTGGGATCGCCCCCGTCCGTTATGGGCGGTGGTAATAATCATCATCGCGGTGATCGGGCGCGGAGTGCGCATCGGCGAAGCTGATCCTTCAGGACAGGGCCAGCCTCCATAGCGCATCGTCGCCGGGCTGGAAAGGCGATCAGGCCGCAGGCGCCTGCATGGCCTCCCAGACGGCCAGGACGCCGAGCTGGGAGAGGGCGGCGAACATGCGGCGCAGATGCATGGCGTTGCCGCCCATGAACCGCATCGTCGGGGGCTGGGCGAGGGTCGCCGCCGGGACCACCAGTCCGCCCCGCACCCGCTGCACCGCGCCCGTCTCCAGCAACGGGACCACATGCCGGCGGGCGGTCTCGTGCGGGGCGCCGATCCGCTTGGCCACGCGGCTGAGGGGCGCGGGCCGACGATGGGCGTCGAGCAGCCGTCCACCGCCGTCCACCATCTGGGGCGGCTCGGGAGACAGGCCCAGGTGTTCGGTGTTGGAGCGCACGATCTCCATAAGCAGCAGGACGGTGACCAGGTCTCCGAATTCGGCCACGGCCAGGTCCATGGCCCGCAGCACATAGTCGGTGGCCACCCGGGCGGCGGCGCGCAGCGGCAGGAAGCCCTGGTCGTGCTCCACGGTCGTCGGCGACAGGCCGGTCAGGGCGCCGAGGTTGCTGAGTTCGCCGTGAAAGGCGCGCAGGCGCTCATAGGCCTGGAAGGCCAGGCTGAGGTAGTTCTCGGTGATCAGCACCTCGGTGGGGATGATCACGCCGGCCGGTTCGATGCGGCAGTAGCCGGCCCGCTGCAGGCCGTGCACTCGGCGACGTACGGTCTCGAAGGGCAGGCGCAGGGACGTGGCCAGGGCGTTGATGCTGATCGGCCGGCGCATGTCGTCGGATGGCGGCGCCTCGGCGGTGGCCAGGGCGATCTGCAGGTCCGCCCGTGCGGACACCGGCGCCACATTGGCCTGGCTGATCGTGCCGATCAGGAGAGCATCCAGCGGATGGCGCCCGTCCCGGGAGATCGCGATGACGTCCAGGAGGTAGGCCAGGGCGGCCCGGCCGACGAGACGGTGGCGGGTGGCCAGGTCGAGGTCCGGCGCACCGGCGTGCGGCGCTTGCCCCTGGGGCTTGATGCTCATGCCGGGGGCTATGCCAGAAAGGCGGCGACAAGGGCAGGGCGGACCGTCGCCGACGGCCCGCCCCTGAGCGCCTCCGGCGACTAGACCGGATCGTACGGGAACACCGAGGCCGTCGCCCCGAGGTCGGTGAAGCTGGCCTTCATCGCCGGGAAGGCCTGGGCGATCAGGCTTTCGGGCGTCCAGCCCTCGACCTTGGTCACCGACTTCACCGGCCGGGGCTGGTTGAACAGCACCACCTCATTGCCGCGCACGGCGAAGATCTGGCCGGTGACGTCCGAGGCGGCCAGGGCCACGGCCACCTGGGCCACCTGGTCGGCGCGCATGAAGTTCTTCATCCGCTCCACGCGCTGGGCCGAGGCCTCGTCCTTGATCGGGATGGTGGCGATCATCCGCGTCCAGGCGAACGGGGCGATGATGTTGGAGCGCACGTTCTTGGCGGCGCCTTCCATCGCCACGATCCGCGACAGGCCCATCACGCCCAGCTTGGCGGCGGCGTAGTTCGCCTGGCCGATGTTGCCGATCAGGCCCGAGGTCGAGGTGAAGTGGACGTACGAACCGTCCTGCTGGTCGCGGAAGTGCTCGATGGTGGCGCGGGTGACGTTGAAGGCGCCGCGCAGGTGGACCTGGATCACCGCGTCCCAGTCCGCCTCGTCCATCTTGTGGAACATCTTGTCCCGCAGGATGCCCGCCGGGTTCACCACAGCGTGCAGGCCGCCGAAGGTATCCATGGCCTGTTCGAACATCCGGCGCACGCCGGCCATGTCGGCCACGCTGTCGGAGTTGGAGACGGCCTCGCCGCCGGCGGCGCGGATCTCCTGGGCCGTGGCCTCGGCCGGGCCCGCATCGCCCAGGTCGCCGCCCGAGACGCTGCCGCCCAGGTCGTTGACCACCACCTTGGCGCCTTCCCGCGCCGCCAGCAGGGCGCATTCCTTGCCGATGCCGCCCGCCGCGCCGGTGACCAGCACGACCTTCCCGCTCAGAACACCCACGTCTTTCCCCTTTCTTGCGTCTATGGCTTTCGTCGTTCGTGACCGCCTCGGCGGTCAGGTGAGGGCGTCGATCTGCTGCGGACTCAGGCCCGCGTCCAGCAGGACCTCGCGCGTATGTTCCCCAAGCCTCGGCGGCATCCGCACCGGCGGCCGCTCGCCGTCGATCAGGACCGGCGGGGCGACCATCCGCAGGGTGCTCCCGTCCGGCGCCGTCAGGGTCTGGAACAGGCCCACCGCCTTGAGGTGCGGATCTTCGATCAGGTCGTCCAGGCTCTTCACCGGCGAGTTGGGGATCTCCAGCTCGTCCAGGATCCTCGCCCATTCGGCGGTGGTCTTGGTGAGCAGGATCTCGCTGACGATGGCGTAGAGCGGGCCGATGTTCTCGGTCCGGGCGGCGATGCCCTGGAAGCGTGGGTCGTCAGCCGCCTCGGGCCGCCCGGCCGCCTCGAAGAACCGCCGCCAGTGCTGGTCGGTGTAGGGCAGGGCGCAGATATAGCCGTCGGCGGTGGCGAACGGCCGCCGCTCGGGCGTCATGACGCGCGGATACGAGGCCGGCCCCCGGGGCGGGTCAAACTGGCGGCCGTAGAGATGCTCGACGGCGGTATAGGCCACCAGGCTCTCGAACATCGGGATTTCGAGGTAGCAGCCTTCGCCCGTGCGCTGCTGGCGGGTCAGGGCCGCCAGGATGGTGATCGCCCCCACGAGGCCCGCCGTCTTGTCTGCCGCGGCGGTGGGCAGGTAGGCGGGCGCGCCCGCCCGCTGGCCCGCGAGATCGGCCAGGCCCGACATGCCCTGGATGATGTCGTCATAGGCCGGCCGGCCGCCATAGGGTCCGGTCTCGCCGAAGCCGTGGAGGCAGGCGTAGATCAGCCGCGGATAGCGGGCCCGCAGCGTCTCCGGGTCGAGGCCGAGTGCGCGCATCTTCTGCGGGCGGTTGTTGTGCATCAGCACGTCCGCCGTGCCGGCGAGGGCCAGCAGCGCCTCGCGACCTTCGGGCGTCTTGATGTCGAGGACGATGCTCTTCTTGTTGCGGTTGGAGGCCAGGAACATGGAGGCCATGTTGGTCTCGGCGCCGGGGCCGATCCGCCGGGTGGTGTCGCCCACCGGCGCCTCCACCTTGATGACCTCGGCTCCGAAGTCCGCCAGCCATTGGGCGGCATAGGGCGCCATCAGCACCGCGCCCATGTCCAGAACTCTCACGCCTTCCAGCGGCAGCATGCGAACGCCTCCTGCGCCGATCCTAGGGGGCGCGTCCGCGCCGCGCCAAGGCCAATCCGCCGCGCTTACGTGACGGAACAGCGCAGGTTTTTCGCTCCGGTCCGGGCCTCAGTCTCGAATGCAAGAAGCCCCGGCGCAGGGCCGGGGCTTCCGCTTCTGTTGGACGCTATGGAACGCCCAGCATTTGTCCGCGAGAGCGCTGGGTCAGCGACCGTGAAACTCCACGGAGATTTCCAGCGCAGTCGCGATCGACAAATGAGACACTGGATCACCTCCTTTCAGCTGTTGAACAGGACGTCCTGAATATGGGTCCCGCCGGCGCCGGCCGCAAACGCCGCCGTAGGGTTTATTCCGCCGCCGTGGACCGCGTCCCCCCGAAGGGCGCGGCCTTGGCCAGGGCGGCCTCTTCAGCGAGGCTAAGGCGGCGGCGCAGCTCGGTGACCGGCCGGGGCAGCCTGTCCAGCGCCTCCAGGGTGGCGCGGTAGCCGGCCTCCACCGCCTTGTCGAAGGCGGCCCAGTCGCGGATTTCGATGCCGCTCACGTCGGGCAGGACCAGGACGTCGGTGGCCTCGCGGGCGGCGGCCAGTTCGCGGCCGGTGGAGACCGTGGCCGCCCGCATCAGCAGGGAGACGATGGGCGGGCCGTTGCGCCACTGGCCCGAGCGGACCCAGCGCCAGACCGACGAGGGGCGCGCCACGTCCTCGGCGGTGATGCTGCGGGCGGTCGTGACGTCCACGCCGACCACGGGACCGAGCTGGCTGGCCCGCATGATGTCGGCCGGATAGTTCTTCATCACCGCCCCGTCGACCAGGACGTCGGCGCCGTCCGTGGCCGGCGGCAGTACGCCGGGAAGCGAGATCGAGGCGCGCAGGGCGTGGCGCAGCAGGCCGCGCCGGTGCAGGTGATAGGCGCCGGTGGTCAGGTTGGACGACAGGCAGAAGAACGGCAGCCACAGGTCGGCGATCTGAGTTTCGCCGAAGTGCTGCGCCAGGCGCTCGCTCACCTTCAGCCCCTGGGTCATGGCCAGCAAGGGCAGGGCGATGTCGTCCAGGGGGCTGGAGTCCACGAAGGCCTCGCGGATGCGCCGCTCCATCTCGGCGTCGTCCCAGCCCATGGCGCAGCCGGCGGCGATGATCGCGCCCATGGAGACGCCGCTGACGAAGTCGATGGGCACCCCGCGTTCGCGCAGCGCCTTGATCGCGCCGACGTGGGCGTAGGCCCGGGCGCCGCCGCCCGACAGGACCAGGCCCACCGATTGGCCGGTGAGCACCCGCGCCAGGCGCCGGACGTCCGCCTCGCCGGACCGGCGAAGGTGGAAAAGGCGGGCGGCGCCCGCAGCATCCAGCCACGCCTCCGACCCCGTGGGCCGTGCGGTCCCGGCGGGCTGGAGCAGGATCAGGTCGACGAGCTGCTGGGCCTGAAGGGGCGACTTGGTGTGCAAGGGCTCCCGGGGCGGCTTGTGGTCGCCGCGCCCCACCCGGAACAGCCGATCCACCTGCCGGGCCACCACGGGGCGCCACCCGCCGTCCTCGGCCTCAGCCACATAGAGGACGAAGTCGTGCGTCCGCTCCACGTCCGAGAACCATTCGGTGGGGGCGCCTGCGGCCTCGACCCCGACGGTGGTGCAGGAATAGCCGAGGTCGCCGATCGCCCGCTCCAGCCGCTCGACCACCGGCCGCACGGGGCCCGGCTGGCCGAGGCTGATGAAGCCGAACACCGAGGGCTCGCCGAGCGGCCCGCGGGTCGCCGCCTGCCGGGTGCGCAGGATCATCAGCCGGGCGAGTTCCGTCATCACCGAGGCGTCGGCCTCGCAGGCCCGCAGGAACACGTCGCGGGGCAGGGCGACGATCTCGCAGTCGCGCAGGGCGACCACGTCGGCCGAATGCGGAAGGCCCGCCACCAGGGCCATCTCGCCGGCCGGCTCTCCCGGGCGGATCACGCCGAGGAACGTCGGCTCCTGGCCCGGCTCGTGGCGGAAGGCGCCCAGGCGCCCGGCGTGCAGGACGTAGAGCTCGTCGGCAGGATCGCCCGCCGCATACAGGGTCTGGCCGCCGGGCAGGGAGAACCACCGCGCCGCATCGCGCGCCTCGGCCTGGCGGAACAGCCGCGCCAGCGACGAATCGGCGGGAAGCTCAGGCAGCATGGCGAAGCCTAGCGCCGGGCGGGGCTTCAAGGCTATCGGCCGGCTGGCGGGCGGCTCGCCGCTGAGGCCGCCCGCCGCACTTTGCAAGCGCGGGGCGGCGGCCTAATCCAGACGCCATGGCGCTCCACATGATCAAGCTGGTGGTCGGTTGCGACACCGTTGAGGACCTCCTCGCCTGGCGCAAGGTCTCGGCCCGGCCAGGAGAGCCCTGGATCCTGCGGACCCGCCAGACCCCCAAGCGCGCTGCGGAGATGCTGGACGGCGGCTCGGTCTACCGGGTGTTCCGGGGCAATATCCTGTGCCGCCAGCGCATCCTCGCCATCGACACCGTCGGCGAGGGCCCCGAGGCCCGCTGCCATGTGACCCTGGACGAGACCATCGTCCGCGTCGCCCCCACGCCGCGCCGGGCCTTCCAGGGCTGGCGGTACCTCGAGGCCAAGGACGCCCCGCCGGACCTGGACGATGAGGCGTTCGGCGAAATCCCGCCGGAACTCGCCCGCCAGCTGCGCGAAGCCGGAGCCTGGTAGGCGGTCAGACCGCCATGTTGTCGATCAGCCGCGTGCGGCCCAGGACGGCGGCGGCGAGGATGCGGGCCGGCCGGTCCACCGGGCCGGGGCCCAGGCGCGAGAGGTCGGCGGCGTCGCGCACCTCCACATAGTCGATCCGCCCGAAGCCCGCGGCCCGCAGGGTCTCCACGGCCCTGGCCTCGGCGGCGTCGATGCGCCCGCCCGCGTTCAGCTCGGCGATGGCCGCGCGCAGGGCGGCGCTGAGCTGGGGCGCGATCGCCCGCTCCGCCTCGGTGAGGTAGGCGTTGCGTGAGGAAAGGGCGAGGCCGTCCGCCGCCCGCGCCGTCGGGGCGCCGACGATCTCCACGGGAAGGTCGAGGTCGCGGACCAGCCGGCGGATCACCTGCAGCTGCTGATAGTCCTTCTCGCCGAAGACCGCGACGTCCGGCTGAGCCTGGTTGAGGAGCTTGGAGACCACCGTCGCAACCCCGGCGAAGTGGCCGGGGCGGGCCTGGCCGTCCAGGGGCTCGGAGACGCCCGTCACGGTGACGGTGGTGGCGAAGCCGTCGGGGTACATTTCGGCCACCGTGGGGGCGAACAGCATGTCGCAGCCCGCCCCGGCCAGCAGTTCGGCGTCCCGCGCCTCGTTGCGCGGATAGGCGTCGAAGTCCTCGTTCGGCCCGAACTGGGTCGGATTGACGAACACGCTGGCCACCACGCGCTGGACATGGGTGCGGGCGAGCTGCACCAGAGACAGGTGCCCCTCGTGCAGGGCGCCCATGGTGGGGACTAGGGCCACGCGCTCGCCGGCGGCCTTCCAGGCGGCCACCTGGGCGCGGAGCTCGGCGACGGTGCGGACGATCTTCAGGGTCATGGGGCGTGCGCTTACGCCCGCCGGGACGCGCCGTCCATCCGCGCGCTCCAGAGGTTCGGGCCGTCCACAGGGCGCGCGCATCGGCGCGTTGACGGCGCGCCACACAAAAGGCTCACGTTAAGGAATTGAGTCGGAGCCGAGGGACCCATGGGGCAGGCCAGCGTCATTGTCGTGGGCAATGAAAAGGGCGGGGCGGGCAAGTCCACCATCGCCATTCACATCGTCACGGCGCTGCTGCATGGCGGCGCCAGGGTCGCTGTGCTCGATCTGGACCTGCGTCAGCAGACGCTGAACCGGTTCTTCGCCAACCGGAAGGTCTGGCTCACGGCCAATTCGGCCGACGCGCCGATGCCGCTGGAACACCCCATCAGCGGCGCGGGGGACGCCCTGGCCAAGGCGCCCGACGCCGAGCAGCTTGCCCGCTTCGAGGAGGCGTTCGCCGAGGTGAGCCAGGCGGCCGACTTCGTGCTCATCGACACCCCCGGCAGCGACACCGCCATCAGCCGGGCCGCGCACGGCAAGGCCGACCTCATCGTCACGCCCATGAACGACAGCTTCGTGGACTTCGACATGCTGGGCCAGGTCGACCCGGTGACCCTCGAGCTGAAGCGCCACAGCCTCTATTCCGAGACGGTCTGGGCCTGCCGCAAGGCGCACGCCCTGGCCACCGGCCGGCAGACCGACTGGGTGGTGCTGCGCAACCGTCTCGCGCCCACCGAGGCCCGCAACAGAAGACGCCTGGATGAGCGGGTGACGGCCCTGTCGCGCAAGGTCGGCTTCCGCGTCGGCCCGGGCCTGCGCGACCGGGTGATCTATCGCGAGCTGTTCCCCTTCGGGCTGACCGTGGCGGATCTGTCGCCCACCATTCGTCCGGTAGCCATGTCGCTGCAGCACGTGGCGGCCCGCCAGGAACTGCGGGCGCTGATGGGCGCCCTGGGCTTCACCGGCCTGGACGACGGCGAGAAGATCGCGGCGGAATAGCCGCATGATTTATCTGGCCGTGGGCTGCCTGGCCCTGGCGCTTTTCCTGATGGCCGGCCGCCGCAAGCCGGTGCTCAAGCGGCGGGAATGGCGCTTCATCACCGGCGCCTTCGCCGTGGCCGCCTTCACCGGCGCAGCCTGGCTCGGCGTACGCGGCGCATGGGGATCGGCCATCGTCCTGGTGGTCGTCGGCCTGGGCCTGGCGGTCTCCACTCGGCGCACCGGCGCGGCGTCCGCGACTGCGCCGTCGGCTCGCATGAGCGAGGCCGAGGCCCGGCGCATCCTGGGCGTGGAGGAGGGCGCGAGCCGGGCCGAGATCCAGGCCGCCTATACCCGCCTCATGCGACTGGCCCATCCCGACAAGGGCGGCACGGTGGGCCTCGCGGCCCAGCTCAACGCCGCCCGCGACCGCCTGCTTGGCAAATAGGCGGCCCCGGAATCGAAACGGCGTCGCCCCGATGGGACGACGCCGCTCGCGAATTTTGCGCTGTACAGGGCCGATCAGGCAGAGGGCGCGATCACCATGCAGGGCTGCTTCTTGGCCTTGAGGGCCTGGCAGGCGGCCTTGGCGGAGGACTCCGTGAAGCCCGAGAAGCGGCTGCGATACTTGGAGCCGTCCTTCTCGGCGTAGCCCTTGGCCGAGCTGAAGTGCTTGGCGAACCGCTTCTCGACGATGGCCAGCTGTTCGCGGGCGGAGTCGCGGTTGCCGAACGAGCCGACCTGGACCGTCCACTTGCCCTTGGCGGCGCTCTTCTTGTCGACGACGTCGATCTTGGAGGCGCGCATGGGCGGGGCGGTGGAGGCGAGGACGATCTTCATCTCGTCGCGGTCGCCCTGGGCCGTATGCGTCGCCGGACGGCTGCCCAGCATCGGATTGGCCTCGAAGAAGCTCTGGGCGACCTGGATGTTCTCGCCGCGGGCGCGGCGTTCCATCAGCTCGAAGCCGGTCAGCAACAGGTTCTCGGCGGTGGCGTCTCGCGCCGCCGTCGTCGGTCCGCCCAGGACCACGGCGATCAGCCGGCGGTTGTCACGCACGGCCGAGACGGCGAGGTTGAAGCCCGAGGCGTTGGTGAAGCCGGTCTTCAGGCCGTCGACGCCTTCCATGCGGTGCAGCAGGCCGTTGTGGTTCCGCAGGTTCTGGCCGCGGAAATTGAAATAGGTCGTGCTGAACAGCTTGTAGTACTGCGGGTAGTCCCGCATCACCGCCCGGGACAGGATCGCGATGTCCCGCGCGGTGGAGACTTGGCGGCTGTCGGGCAGGCCCGAGGCGTTGGCGAAGTGGGTGTTCCGCATGCCCAACTCCTGGGCGCGGAGGGTCATCAGGGCGGCGAAGCGCTGCTCGGTGCCGCCCAGCTTCTCGGCGAGGGCTACCGCCGCGTCGTTGGCCGACTTGGTGGCCAGGGCCTTCATGGCCTCGTCGACGCTGATGGAGTCGCCGGCGCGCACGCCCAGCTTGGTCGGCGCCTGGGCCGCAGCCCGGGGCGAGAACACCACCCGGTCATCCAGGCTCAGCTTGCCCGAGGCGAGGGCCTCGAAGGTGAGGTACAGGGTCATCACCTTGGTGATGGACGCCGGATAGCGCGGGCTGTCGGCGCGGTTCTCGTACAGGACCTCGCCCGTCTTGGCGTCGACGACGATGGCCGCGGCCTTCGACGAACTCTGGGAGAGCATCGCGTAGGGGACCTGCGCCTGGGCCTGCGGGGCCAGCGCGCCAAGGGCCATGGACGCGGCGATACCGAAGGAAACCAAAAGGCGGCGGGCGTGCTGGAACATGCTTCGTCCGTCGAATCTGAGTGTTAGGCTTGGCGCGAAGCGCCGCCGGGACTGCCTACCATGACAGTCGCAGCCTTTCGGTAGAGTAAACAGGAGTTGAACGGACGAAATGCCGCGCGTGCCCAACGGGGTGGCGAAGCTGGCTATGTTGCAGTGCACAAAACGCGTTGACTGCTGCACTGCAACATGAGACAAGAGGGTGCGTTTTCTAGGGGACCCGCGTGCGTTCGGCCCCCAGTTTCCTCCCCTTTCTCTCGCCAGGAGTGCGCCACATGGCCACCGCCGAAGCCGCGAAGACCACCGTCGAACAGCTCACCGCCGCCAGCAGCGTCGCGTTCAAGGACAGTGTCGAGAAGACCTTGGCCGCGCTCAATGAGATGAACACCCAGTCGAAGAAGAACCTGGAGGCCGTCGTCGCCTCGGTGACGGCCGCCACCAAGGGCGTCGAAGCCCTCGGCGCCCAGGCCATGGCCTATTCCAAGACCGCCTTCGAGACCCAGGTGAACGCCGCCCGCTCGCTCGCCGGCGCCAAGAGCGTCCAGGAGGTGATGGAGCTTCAGACCGCCTTCGCCAAGACCGCCCTCGAGACCTACATGGCCGAGGTCGGCAAGATGACCGAGACCGTCTCGGCGTCGATGAAGGACTCTGTGAAGCCGCTCAACGAGCGCGTCACCGCCGTCGTCGAGAAGCTGCAGGCCGTCCGCTAGGCGGCTCTTCCTTTCAGTACCCGCGTACCTGAGGGCCGGTCCGCAAGGGCCGGCCCTTTTCCTGTGCGCAGTCGGGCGCTAGACCTTTGCCATGTCCAAAGTCGAAGCCCGCCTGGCCGAACTCGGCCTGACCCTCCCGCAGCCCAACGCGCCGGTGGCGAACTACGTCCCGTTCGTCCGTTCTGGCGACCTGCTGCATATCTCCGGCCAGGTGTCGGTGGACGCCTCCGGCGGCATCAAGGGCACGGTCGGCGTCGACGTGGACGCCGAGACGGCCAAGCGCGCGGCCCGGCTGTGCGGCCTCAACCTGATCGCCCAGATGAAGGCCGCCTGCGACGGCGACCTCGACCGGGTGGTGCGGGTGGTGAAGCTGGGCGGCTTCGTCCAGGCCGGACCCGACTTCTTCGATATTCCGCAGGTGGTTAACGGCTGCTCCGACCTGATGGTCGAGGTGTTCGGCGACGCCGGGCGCCACGCCCGTTCGGCGGTGGGGGTCTATCGCCTCCCGCTGAACTTCGCGGTCGAGGTCGACGCGGTGGTGCAGCTGTCGTGAGGGAGCGCTTCGGCGAGGCCTGGGATCTTCTTTTCCACCCGCCGATCGCGCACCGGGGGCTCTGGAGCCCCGACGGCCCGCCCGAGAATTCTCTCGGCGCCTTCCAGGCGGCCTGCGCCGCCGGCTACGGCATAGAACTCGACGTCCAGCTCACCGCCGACGGCGAGGCGATGGTTTTCCACGACGACACCCTCGAGCGGATGACGGGCCAGACCGGCCGTGTCCGCGACCATACGGCCGCCGACCTGGCCGAACTCAGTCTCAAGGGCACGGACGAGAAAGTCCCCACGCTGCTCGAAGCGCTCGCCGTTGTCGGGCATCGGGCCATGGTGCATGTCGAGTTGAAGACGCCGGCGGGCGACGTCGGCCCGCTGGAGCGCCGGGTCCACGAGGTGATCGCCGACCACAACGGCCCGCTGGCCGTCATCGGCTTCAATCCCTACAGCCACGCCTGGTTCGCCGACCACTATCCTGGCGTGCTGCGCGGGCTCGACAGCTATTCCTTCAGCGACCGGACCGACATGCCGGCCGACCTGCGCCGGGCGCTGCGGAACCTGGAGCATGTGGCCATCGCCCGACCGCATTTCCTGGCCCTCAGCTTCGACATGCTGCCCGACGCCAACGCCGCCCGCCTGCGGGCCGAAGGCATGCCGGTGGTCGCATGGACCGTCCGCACGCCCGAGCAGTGGGCGGCGGTGAAGGACAGCTGCGACAACCTGATCTTCGAGGGGTTCCGGGCGTGAAGCTCAAGCCGGCGGTGAACATCTCCCGCCGTATCGCCGAGATCGGCCGCGAGGCCTGGGACGCCTGCGCCGCCAATCGCGCGCACCTCGGCAACCCGTTCGTCCTGTATGACTTCCTCCATGCCCTGGAGGAGGGCGGCTGCGCCGTGGAGCGTCAGGGCTGGGGGCCGCAGCACCTGTCCGTCGAGGACGAGGCCGGACAGGTGGCCGCGGTCATGCCGCTGTACCTGAAGGCTCACAGCCAGGGCGAATATGTCTTCGACCATGCCTGGGCGGACGCCTACGAGCGGGCCGGGGGGCGCTACTATCCCAAGCTCCTTGGGGCGGCGCCCTTCGTGCCCGCCACTGGCCCGCGCCTGCTGGTCCGGCCGGACGTGGATGCCCGGGCGGCGCAGCAGCTCCTGCTCGGCGGGGCCCTTGGCCTGTGCGAGCGCTACGGAGCCTCGTCTCTGCATGTGAACTTCCCCACCGAGGCCGAGTGGCGGTTCATGGGCGAGGCGGGCTTCGGCCTGCGCGAGGGTCGCCAGTACCACTGGCGCAATCAGGGATATGGCGATTTCGAGGACTTCCTCGCGGCGCTCTCGTCCGGGCGGCGCAAGACCATCCGTCGCGAGCGGCGCGAGGCCCAGGCGTCGGTGGAGATCGTCCGCCTCACCGGCGCGGACCTGACCGAAGCGCACTGGGACGCCTTCTTCGGGTTCTACATGGACACCGGCTCGCGCAAATGGGGTCGCCCCTATCTGACGCGGTCGTTCTTCTCCCTGCTGGGCGAGGGCCTCGCCGACCGGGTGCTGCTGGTGATGGCGAGGCGCGAGGGGCGTTGGATCGCTGGGGCTCTGAACCTCATCGGTGACGACTGCCTCTACGGCCGCCACTGGGGCTGCGTGGAGGACATCCCGTTCCTCCACTTCGAGCTCTGCTACTACCAGGCCATCGAATGGGCCATCGAACGCGGCCTGCCCCGGGTGGAGGCCGGCGCGCAGGGAGAGCACAAGATCGCCCGCGGCTATCTGCCGACACCGGTCTATTCGGCCCACTACATCGCCGATCCCGCCCTGCGCGGTCCCGTGGAGCGCTTCCTGGAGCAGGAGCGCGCCGCCGTGGACCACGAGATCGAGTGGCTGACCGAGGAATATTCGCCGTTCCGGCAAGGCTCGCCGCCGGTCTGACGGCGCGGCATTCCCCGCTGCGGGACGATTTGCTAGGCGTTGCGGCGGATGTGTCAGGAGCGCGTACGATGAGCTTGGACGGGACCTACGATCACGACAACATCTTCGCCAAGATCCTGCGCGGCGAGATGCCGTCCGTGCGCGTGTACGAGGACGATCACGTCTATTCCTTCATGGACGTCTTCCCGCAGTCCAAGGGCCATGTGCTGGTGATCCCCAAGCACTCCTCGGCCCGGAACATCATCGAGGAAGAGCCTGACAAGCTGGCTCACCTGATCCAGGGGGTGCAGCGGGTGGCCAAGGCCGTGCGCGCGGCCCTGAATCCCGACGGCCTCGTGGTGACCCAGTTCAACGGCGCGCCCGCCGGCCAGACCGTCTACCACCTGCATTTCCACGTCATCCCCCGCTGGAACGGCGTGCCTATGGGCCGGCACGCCGAGGGCGGCATGGCCGATGTGGAGGAACTGAAGACCTTGGCCGAGCAGATCGCCGCCCGGATCGCATGACGCCTCCGGCCGTGATCGGACGGCCCGACATTCCAACGAGCGGCCACGAAAAAGCCCCGGGGATCGCCCCGGGGCTTCTTGTTTGGTCCTGGAGAGCCGTCAGACCGCTTCCGGTTCGTCGGCGGGGGTTTCCACCACCGGGGCGCCGGGCTCGCGGGTTTGCCCCTCGATCTCGAAGGCTAGCTTGCCGTCCTTGAGCACCACCTTGACGTGGCCGCCCTTGGTGAGCCGGCCGAACAGGATCTCGTCGGCCAGAGGCTTCTTGATGTTCTCCTGGATGACCCGGGCCAGCGGTCGGGCGCCGTAGAGCTCGTCGAAGCCGTTCTTGGCCAGCCAGTCGGTGGCGTCCTCGTCCGTCTCGATCGTGACGTGCCGGTCGGCGAGCTGCGCCTCCAGCTGCATGATGAACTTCTGCACGACCTGCCGGATGATCTCCGGAGTGAGGGCGTGGAAGTGGACGATGGCGTCCAGGCGGTTGCGGAACTCGGGAGTGAACTGGCGCTTCAGCGCTTCCTCCACCTCGTCGTCCTGCTTGCCGCGGCCGAAGCCGATGGCGTTGCGCTGGGCGTCGGCGGCGCCGGCGTTGGTGGTCATGATCAGGACCACGTTCCGGAAGTCGATCTTCTTGCCGTTGGAGTCGGTCAGCTGACCGTGGTCCATCACCTGCAGGAGGATGTTGTAGACGTCCGGGTGGGCCTTCTCGATCTCGTCCAGCAGCACCACGGCGTGCGGATGCTGGTCGACGGCGTCGGTGAGCAGGCCGCCTTGGTCGAAGCCCACATAGCCCGGAGGCGCGCCGATCAGGCGGCTCACCGTGTGGCGCTCCATGTACTCCGACATGTCGAACCGCAGCAGCTCGATGCCGAGCGTCGCCGCCAGCTGGCGGGCGGTCTCGGTCTTGCCGGTGCCGGTGGGGCCGGTGAACAGGTAGCAGCCGATGGGCTTGTTGGCGTCGCGCAGGCCGGCCCGGGCCATCTTCATGGCCGCGGACAGCTGCTCGATGGCCTCGTCCTGCCCGTACACCGCCCGCTTCAGGTCGCTTTCGAGCTGCTTCAGCGCCTCGGTGTCCGACTTGGAGACCGACTTGGGCGGGATGCGGGCGATCTTGGCCACCACGGCCTCGATCTCCTTCACGCCCAGCGTCTTCTTCCGCTTGCCCTCGGTGAGCAGCATCTGCGAGGCGCCGGCCTCGTCGATGATGTCGATCGCCTTGTCGGGCAGCTTGCGGTCGGTGATGTACTTGGCCGACAGCTCCACCGCCGCCTTGATGGCGTCGTTGGTGTAGCGGAGCTTGTGGAAGTCCTCGTAGTAGGACTTCAGCCCCTTCAGGATCTTGATCGTGTCCTCGATCGTCGGCTCGTTCACGTCGATCTTCTGGAAGCGACGGACGAGGGCCCGGTCCTTCTCGAAGTGCTGACGGAACTCCTTGTAGGTCGTCGAGCCCATGCACCGCAGGGCGCCCGAGGCCAGGGCCGGCTTCAGGAGGTTGGAGGCGTCCATGGCCCCGCCCGAGGTCGCGCCGGCGCCGATGACCGTGTGGATCTCGTCGATGAAGAGCACCGCGTTGGGGTGGTTCTCCAGCTCCTTGACCACCTGCTTGACCCGCTCCTCGAAGTCGCCGCGGTAGCGGGTGCCGGCCAGCAGGGCGCCCATGTCGAGGGAGAAGATCGTGGCCTCGGCCAGGACCTCGGGGACCTGCTTGTTGACGATCTTGCGCGCCAGGCCCTCGGCGATGGCGGTCTTGCCCACGCCGGGGTCGCCCACCAGCAGCGGGTTGTTCTTGGTCCGGCGGCAGAGGATCTGGATGCAGCGCTCCACCTCGGCCATCCGGCCGATCAGCGGGTCGACCTTGCCCTGCTTGGCCTTCTCGTTGAGGTTGACGCAGTAGGCTTCCAGCGCCTCGCCGCCGGTCTTCACCGCCGGCTTCTCGTCGTCCTCGGCCCCCTTCACGGGCTTGGGCTCGGAGGCCCCGGCCTTCTTGGCGATGCCGTGCGCGATGTAGTTCACCGCGTCGTACCGCGTCATGTCCTGCTCCTGCAGGAAGTAGGCGGCATGGCTCTCGCGCTCGGAGAAGATGGCCACCAGCACATTGGCGCCGGTCACCTCCTCACGCCCGGAGGACTGGACGTGGATCACCGCGCGCTGGATCACGCGCTGGAAGCCCGCCGTGGGCTTGGCGTCCTCGCCGTCGTCCACCACGAGCGAGCGGAGCTCGTTGTCGACGTAGTTGGTCAGGGTGGTCCGCAGCGCGCCCAGGTCCACGTCGCAGGCGCGCATGACGCCCGCGGCGTCCTCGTCATCCATTAGGGAGAGCAGCAGGTGCTCAAGGGTGGCGTATTCGTGCTTACGCTGGTTGGCGTAGGCGACCGCGCGGTGCAGGGACTCTTCGAGCTGGCGCGAAAATGAAGGCAAAGGGCCTTAATCCTTTTCCATGGTGCACTGCAGCGGGTGTTGGTGTCGCCGCGCCGTATCAACGACCTGGGCCACTTTTGTTTCCGCCACTTCGTATGTGTAGACTCCGCAGACGCCGACGCCGTGTTGATGAACGTGCAGCATTATGCGGGTCGCGTCTTCGCGCGATTTGTTGAAGAACTGCTCGAGTACGTAGACGACAAATTCCATCGGCGTGTAGTCGTCGTTCAGGATCAGAACGCGATACATCGACGGCTTCTGCGTCTTCGGCTTGGTCTGGGTGATCACGCTCGACCGAACGCCGGCGCCAACGTCACCTTCCTTGCGCTCGCTCATGGCTCCGATCTCCCTAGGCGCAAACACGCGCGCCGCCTTGATTAGATATGGAAGACGGCGCCTTTTGGAAGGGTCAAAGCGTCACGGCGCGGTGGAAAGCGTGCATGGCCACGCCGCCCGCCAATGCGCCGGACCGTCCGATCACTCTTCGTTGAGCGCCTTGGTCTTGAGCATCCGGCCCGAGGTGACGGCGTCCTTGCCGAACTTGGCGCGGATCGCATCCAGGGTCTTTTCGCTGGCCAGGGCCTTGCGCTCGGCCTCGGCGAAGAAATCCGCCGTGGCGGCTTCGGCGTCCACGAAGTCGGAGAGGCCGATGCCGATCAGCCGCCAGGGCCGGCCGGTCGCCTCTTTCGTCAGCAGCTCCCGGCCCACGGTGAACAGCGTCCGGGCGGTCTGGGTCGGCACGGCCACCGTGCGTCGCCGGGTGACGATCCGGAAGTCGGTGGTCCGAAGCTTCAACGTCACGACCCGGCCTGCGACGCCGGCGGCGCGGGCCTGGCGGGCCACCTTCTCGCAGAGCGGGGCCAGCATGTCCTCGAGGTCCGCCACCCGGGAGAGGTCCTCGTTGAAGGTGGTCTCGGCGCTGATGCCCTTGCGCTCCTCGTTGGGGTTCACCGGCCGGGCGTCCTCCCCGTGGGCGAGGCGCGAGAGCCGCAGGCCGTGGGCGCCCCAGCGCTCGGCCAGCAGCTTGACGTCGGCCCGGGCGAGGTCGCCCACCGTCCGGAAGCCGGCCTTCTCCAGCGAGGCGGCCATGGCCGGCCCGACGCCCGGGAGAACGCCCACGGGCTTGGGGGCCAGAAACGCCTGGGCCGTCCGCGCGCCGATCACCGAAAAGCCCCGGGGCTTGTCGAGGTCGGAGGCGATCTTCGCCAGGAACTTGTTGGGGGCGAGGCCGATGGAGACGGTAAGGCCGGTCTCGGCCTCGATCCGCGCCTGCAGGCGGGCCAGGGTCACCGCCGGCGGGGCGCCGTGCAGCCGCTCGGTGCCCGACAGGTCCATCCAGGCCTCGTCCAGGGACAGGTTCTGCACCAGCGGCGTCAGCTCGGCGGCCAAGCCCAGGATGCGCTTGCTCTCGGCCCGGTACTTGGCGAAGTCGGGCTTGATGACCACCGCCTCGGGGCAGGCCTTGAGGGCCTTGAACATCGGCATGGCCGAGCGCACGCCCTTGATCCGGGCGATGTAGCAGCAGGTGGTCACCACGCCGCGCTTGCCGCCGCCCACGATCACGGCCTGATCGCGCAGCTCGGGTCGGTCGCGCTTTTCGACGCTGGCGTAGAAGGCGTCGCAGTCCATGTGGGCGATGGAAAGTTCGCCCAGCTCCTCGTGGACAACCACCCGCGGCGAGCCGCAGACGGGGCAGCGCCGAACCTCGTCCGCGCCGGTCCAGAAGCAGTCCCGGCACAGGGCCCGCAGGGGCGTCTTCGCTGGCGCCGTCATGCGGGCCACAGCCAGGCCGCGCCGCGCACGCCCGAGCTGTCGCCATGGCGGGCCTTGCGGATCGGCGTCTCGAAGACGTCGGAGAAGACGTGCGGGGCGATCGCCGCGGGCAGGCGCGTGTAGAGGGCGTTCACGTTCGACATGCCGCCGCCCAGAACGATCACGTCCGGATCCAGGAGGTCGACGATGACCGCCAGGCCGCGGCTCAGGCGGTCGATGTAGCGGGCGAGGGCGGGGCCGTCCTCGGCGGCGGCCTGTTCGGCGGGCCGTCCGGCGTCCCGGGCGAAGCCCGTCCCGCTGATCCACAGCTCCAGGCAGCCCCGGCGGCCGCACCAGCATGACGGCCCGGGCAGTTCCTCGGGCGTCGGCCAGGGGAGGGGCGTGTGGCCCCACTCGCCGGTCACCGCGTTACGGCCCACGATGGGGCGGCCGCCGATCGCCAGGCCCCCGCCGCAGCCGGTGCCCAGGATGGCGGCGAACACCACCTCGGCGCCCGCGCCGGCGCCGTCGGCGGCCTCCGAGAGGGCCAGGCAGTTGGCGTCGTTGGCGTAGCGGACCGGCCGCTCCAGCACCCGCGCCAGGTCCGCCGCGAAGGGGCGGCCGTTCAGCTGGGTGGAGTTGGCGTTGCGGATCAGGCCATCCCGCGGCGAGAGAGAGCCCGGCCCGCCTACGCCCACCCGCTCGGCCTTCACCCCGGCCTGCCGCTCGGCCTCGGCGGTGAGGGCGCGGACGGCCTCGAGGCCCATGTCGTAGTCCCGGGGCGTGGGCCCGCGGACCCGGGCCACGAACCGGCCCTCGCCGTCGAGGGCCGCCGCCTCGATCTTGGTGCCGCCGAAATCCACGCCGAAGCGGATCATGCGGCCGTTCTACCCGATTTGTTCCTCAGGCGCCCGCCTTGGCGAGATTGGGTTTCGGGATCGGAAAGGCGAAGGCGCCGTTCCGCGCCCGCTCCCGGGCCTGCTCGGCCCAGGCCCCGGCGAAGGCGAGGGGTTTGCCCGGCGTGGGCGCCTGCCGGGCGATCCGGACCGGCCGCGCCTTGAAGGCCGTGGCCACCTGGCCCCAGAGGTCGAGGTCCTCGGTGGGCGCGTCCTCGCCGGTGGCCGCCAGGCGCTCCGGCGCGGCCGCGAGGAAAGGATCGGCCGTGACGAGCTCCACCGGCCCGGCGGCGTCCTTCAGCGCCGCGAGCAGGGCGGACAGGGCCAGACGGTCGCCAGTGATGCGGCGGTCGCCCCCGGCCGCGCCGGAGACCGCGCCGCCGGCGCTGCGCACGAAGGCCCAGCCGCCGGTGCGGAAAGGGGCCGCGTAGGACACGGCCAGCCAGATGCGAATGCTGTCGGACATGGCTAGCGCCGTAGCGCCGCTTCGATGGCTTCGGCAAGCTCGGCCCAGTCGTCGATGCGCCGATGCCGCTCGGACGCCGGCGCCAGGGGGCGCAACCGCTCGTCCGCCACATGCTGGAAGGTGGTGGTGCCCGGCGAATGGTCGGCCACCGAGTCGAGGTTTGGCAGCAGGTCGTCCACGAAGGCGGTGCGGTGCGGCGTCTGCCGGGTGAGGGACGCTGCGATCGGCCCCTTGGGCCCGGTGTTCAGGATCAGCGGGTGCTTCAGGCCGTGGCTGGCCAGCCACTGGGCCCGCAGCCGCTCGGCCTGGGCGGGCGCGTTGGACAGGATCAGGATCTCGGCGTGGGCGGCCAGGCGGTTGAGGGCCGCGACGGCGCCCGGGGCCGGTTCGATCTCGTGGCAGTGGCTGGCGAAGAAGGCGTCGAACAGCGCCTTGCCCTCCTGCAGGTCCAGGTGCTGGGGCTCGCCGGGCCGGTAGATGTTCTGGAACAGGGCGAAGCGGTCGATGCGCATCTCCAGACCGCGGCCGGCGAGGAAGTCGCCGAACCCCTGCATGAAGAGGCCCAGCACCTCGTCCACGTCCACCAGTACGAGCGGCCGCTCCCGCGACAGGCCGAGCGCGTCGAGGCTCGGGGCGGGGCGATTGAGGGCGGCGGGCGGCTGGGTCTGCGGCAAGGTCTCGTCCAAACGCGGCTAACGAAGTTTAAGTATATCCGTGGGATCAAACCCGCACAGTTGGGGAAGGTCGCGTTCGCGGCCCGACCTCGAAGAAGGCGCCGGGTCACGAATGGCCAAGAAGGTCCTCATCGTCGAGGATAACGAGCTGAACATGAAGCTCTTTCATGATCTGCTCGAAGCCCAGGGCTACGACATCATCGAGACCCGTGAGGGTCTCGCGGCCTTGTCGCTCGCCCGCGAGCATCGCCCCGACCTCATCCTGATGGATATCCAGCTCCCGGAAATCTCCGGCCTCGAAGTCACCAAGTGGCTGAAGGAGGACGACGAGCTGGCCCATATTCCGGTGGTGGCCGTCACCGCCTTCGCCATGAAGGGGGACGAGGAGCGGATCCGCGAAGGCGGCTGCGAGGCCTACATCTCCAAGCCGATCTCGGTTTCGCACTTCCTCGACACCATCCGACGCCTGCTGGACTGAGGCCATGTCCGCCCGCATCCTCGTGGTGGACGACATCGAGGCGAACGTCCGCCTCCTCGAAGCCAAGCTGACGGCCGAATACTACGAGGTGCTGACGGCGTCCGACGGGCCCACGGCCCTGGCCATGACCGTCGCCGAGCGGCCCGACATCGTGCTCCTCGACCTGATGATGCCCGGCATGGACGGTTTCCAGGTCTGCCGCCGGCTGAAGGACGATCCCGAGACGCGGCATGTGCCGGTGGTGCTGGTCACCGCCCTGGACGGCCGGGCGGACCGGGTGGCGGGGCTGGAGGCAGGGGCCGACGACTTCCTGACCAAGCCCATCGACGACGTCATGCTGTTCGCCCGGGTGCGCTCACTCACCCGGCTGAAGGCGGTGATCGACGAGCTGCGTGAGCGCGAGGCGTCGGGCCGGCGCATGGGCGTGATTGCGGGCGCCGCCTCGCGCCTGGGCGGGACGGGCGGCCGGATCCTCATCGTCGACGACAATGTCCGCCAGGCCCAGCGGGTCAGTTCCGAGTTGTCGGTGGAGCACCGGCCGGTGATCGAGACCGAGCCGGACAAGGCCTTGCTGACCGCCAAGGGGCCCGTGGACCTGGTCATCGTCAACGCCGGAGCCAAGGCGTTCGACGGCCTGCGCCTGGCCGCCCAAATCCGCTCGGACGAGACCACCCGGGGCCTGCCGATCCTGGCGGTGGTCGATCCGGACGAGCGCCAGCGGACGGTGAAGGCCCTGGAGATCGGGGTGAACGACGTCCTCGCCCGGCCCATCGACCCCGGCGAGCTGGCGGCCCGGGCCAAGACCCAGATCCGCCGCAAGCGCTACACCGACTATCTGCGCACCAACCTCGACCATTCCCTGGAGCTGGCTGTCACCGACCAGCTCACCGGCCTGCACAACCGCCGGTACATGCAGGGCCAGCTCGAGGCGCTAATGCGCCGGGCCGCAGCCGACGGCGAGCCGGTGTCGGTGCTGGTCATCGACATCGATCACTTCAAGAAGATCAACGACAGCTTCGGCCACGACGTAGGGGACGAGGTGCTGCGCGAGTTCGCCGTGCGCCTGGCCTCCAATGTCCGGGCCGTGGACCTGCCGGTGCGCCACGGCGGTGAGGAGTTCGTGGTGGTGATGCCCCACACGGGCCTGGCCGACGCCCAGCGCATCGCCGAGCGCCTGCGCCTGCATGTGGCCGGCTCGCCGTTCCGGGCCATGGCGGGCGGCGACCTGCTCAGCGTCACCATCTCCATCGGCGTCGCGGCCAGCAGCGGCCCGGCCGACAGCGTCCAGGCCCTGCTGAAGCGGGCGGACGAGGCGGTCTATGAGGCCAAGTCCAGGGGCCGCAACCGCGTCATCGCCCGGGCGGCGTAGCCCCGGGGCGAGGGCGGATCCCAAAACGAAAAACGCCCGGCCGCGGGGCCGGGCGTCTTCATAGGAAGATCGAAGGTCGCGTCGACCTTACTTGATCTTGCCTTCGCGGAACTCGACGTGCTTGCGCGCGATCGGGTCGTACTTCTTCAGCACCATCTTGTCGGTCTTGGTGCGGGCGTTCTTCTTCGTGACGTAGAAGAAGCCGGTGTCCGCCGTGGAGTTGAGACGGATCTTGATGGAGGCGGGCTTCGCCATGTCAGGTCCTTAAATACGCGGGGCCAAACGGGATCGCACCGCCGGCGGGTGTTCGGAGAGGCGGGGAAAATACGAATCCTCGGCCGGAAGTCAATGACCGCCTCGCATCACGACGCTCGCGCCGCCGTTTCAGGGGGCGAGCGGGGCCGAATAGGGCGTGGCGACCAAGGTCTTTTCCTCGATCTCGCCCACGAGTCGGCCATGGTCGGCGGCGGTGATGCGTTTGATCTCGGCCCATTCGGCGTCGGCCATGAACGCCGCCCAGGCCGCCTTCATCTCGGCCTCGTCCTTCCACTGCAGAAGATAGACGAACTCGGTGCGGTCTTCGCGCTTGGCCTCCCACATGGACAGGATCTTGAAGCCATGACGGGCCATGATCCGGACCGCGTGGTCCCGGAAGCGGTCGTGAAAGGCGGCCTTGTTGCTCTCGAAGATCTCATAGACGCGGAGCTGGTTGATCGGTCGCCCCTCCTCGGCGGCCTTGGCGGCGGCCGGGACGGTGAAGATCAGCAGCAGGGCGGCAAGCAGGCCACGGAGCATGGCGAAGGCCCCATTTAACGGCGCTTCAGAGGTAGGCGGGGCGTCCCGCGACGCGATCCTTGTAGCGCAAATATGGCCGAGGTCGGGCGGGATCGCTCATCCGCAGCTCGGCTTCGCGGATCATCACCCGCGTCACCGTGGGCAGCGGCAGGTCCAGGGCCTCGCCGAACTCCACCCAGGCGATCTCCTCCAACTCCCCGCAGTCGGGCTGGCGCTCCAGGCTCATCAGCCGCTCGGCGTCGGCCATCAGGAACCAGGTGTCGAATCGCTTGCCGACGCTGGGCGGGGTGACGGCCCGGGCGATCACCTCCAGAGCCTCGAGGTCGGGCAGGGCGCCCTGCTGGACAAAGGGCCGCCACGGGCCGGTCCGCGGCGGGGCCGGGGCCTGACGGGCGAGGAGCAGGCCGGCTTCCTCCCAGGTTTCGCGCACCGCCGCCAGGGCCAGGGCCCGGCCCTTGCCGACCTTGAGATGCGCGTCGAACACCGCGGCCGTCTCGGGCTTCAGGTCGGTGGCGAAGGGGGCGCGATAGTCGCTGCGGTCGATCCGCCCGCCGGGGAACACCCAGCGGTCGGGCATGAACGAGTGCCCGCCGTGCCGGCGGCCCATCAGCACCCGGGGCCTGGGCCCGTCACGGCGGATGATCATCACCGTGGCGGCGCTCTTGGGCCGCACCGCCTTCTGGCCGGCTGGGCGGGGCGGGCCTTCGGGCTTCAGGGGCAGGGCGGGCGCGTCGTCGGACATCGGCTCAACTGTGGCGGGGGAAATGGCGGCTGGAAAGCGTGACCCGGCGTCACGCTCCGGCGGGCAGGCGCGGGGCTCAGCGGCGGGGCTTCTTCTTGCCCTTGGACTTGGGCGTCCGGCCCGCGCCGCCGCCGCGCACCTTCGGACCCGACCGGCTCCGGCCGGGGCCGCGGAACTCCCGGTCGCCGCGGCTGCGCACGCCCAGCCGCGGCCGTGGGGCCGAGCGGTCGGGCGGGGCGGGCTCGCTCAGCATCTCGAACAGCAGGCCGCCGGTGAGCGGCGTCGCCTCCCGCAGGCGCACCTGCACGGTCATGCCCAAAGGCCAGCGCGCGCCGCTCCGCTCGCCCACCAGGGCGTGAGCCCGGTCGTCATGGATGAAATATTCGCCGCCCAGGCTGGAGACCGGCACGAGGCCGTCCGCCCCCGTCTCGGTGAGCCGCACAAAGAGACCGAAGCGCGTCACGCCGGTGATCTTGCCCTCGAACTCGGCCCCCACCCGGTCGGCGAGGAAGGCGGCGACGTAGCGGTCGGTGGCGTCGCGCTCGGCGGCCATCGCCCGCCGCTCGCAGGCGGTGATGTGCTCGGCCGTGCCCTTCATGGTGGCCACGTCGCGCTCGGTAAGGCCGTCATTGCCGAGGCCGAGGGCGCTCACCAGCGCCCGGTGGACCACCAAGTCGGCGTACCGGCGGATGGGCGAGGTGAAGTGGGCGTACTTGGCGAGGTTCAGCCCGTAGTGGCCGATATTCTCGGTGGAGTAGTGCGCTTGCATCTGGGTCCGCAGCACCACCTCGTTGACGATCTCGGCGTGCGGGGTGTCGCGGGTCTCGTCCAGCAGCCGGTTGAACCGCTCGGTGCGCGGCGGCTCGCCCTTGGTCCAGGGCAGGCCCAGAGTCGCCAGGAAGTCGGCAAGGTTGAAGATCTTCTCCTGGCTGGGGGCGTCATGGACCCGGTAGATCAGCGGGATCTTCTTCTGCTCCAGGGTCTCGGCGGCGCAGACATTGGCCTGGATCATGAATTCCTCGATCAGCCGGTGCGCCTCCAGGCTGGTTCTGGGGGTGATCGAGACCACCTGGCCGTCCTCGCCGATGACGATCTTCCGCTCCAGGCTCTCGATGGCCAGGGGCGAGCGGGCGTCGCGGCCCTTCTTCAGCACCCCATAGGCGGCCCACAGGGGCTTGAGCACGCCCTCCAGCAGCGGGCCGGTCTTGTCGTCGGGACGGCCGTCGATGGCGGCCTGAGCCTGTTCGTACGAGAGCTTGGCGGCGGAGCGCATCAAGCCGCGCACGAACCGGTGTGAGCGCTTGCGCCCGTCGGCCCCAAACACCATCCGGACGGCCATGGTGGCGCGGTTCTCGCCCTCGCGCAGGCTGCACAGGCCGTTGGACAGCCGCTCGGGCAGCATCGGCTCCACCCGGTCGGGGAAATAGACGCTGTTGCCCTTTTCGCGGGCCTCGCGGTCCAGGGCCGAGCCGGGCGTGACATAGGCCGCCACATCGGCGATGGCGACCCAGACGATCCAGCCGCCGGGATTGTTCTCGTCGGCGTCCGGTTCGGCGAAGACGGCGTCGTCGTGGTCGCGGGCGTCGGCCGGGTCGATAGTGATGAGCGGGACGTCCCGCAGGTCCTCCCGCCCGGCCAGGGTCGGCGGCTCGGCCGCCTCGGCCTCGGCTTCGGCCGCCTGGGAGAAGCCGGTGGGGATGCCGTGGGCGTGGATGGCCAGCAGCGAGGCGGCCCGGGGCTCGTCCTCGCGGCCCACCACCTCCAGCACCTTGCCCCGCTTGGGCCCGTACCGGCCCACGGAGCCTTCCACCTGGGCGACCACGAGGTCGCCGTCGCGCAGCTCGCCGCCGTCCGGCAGCACCAGGCTGTCCTTGGAGCGGCGGTCCACCGGCTCCAGCCGCACCTCGCGGCGGGCCTTGCGGACCACGCCCAGGATCCGGTGGGCGCTCTGGCCCAGGCGCTTGATCAGGCGGGCCTCGACCTCGCCGTTCTCCAGCCGGACGAAGCGGACCAGCAGCTTGTCGCCCAGGCCGGGGGCGGGGCCCACGACCTCGCCGCCCGGCGCCAGCGGCACGAGGGGAGCGTCCTCGCCCTTGATCAGGCGCACCATCAGGTCGCCGTCCGGACTGCGTTCCACGGCGGCGGCCACGCCGACTTCGGGCAGGGCGCCGGTTTCGGCCAGGCCCCGGCGGCTGCGGCGTGACAGCACGCCCTCGGCTTCCAGGTCGCTCAGCATCATCCGCAGGGCGCGGCGATCGGCGCCCTTCAGGCCGAAGGCCCGGGCGAGCGCGGCGCGGTCGGTCTCGCCGTGCTCGCGGATGTAGGCGAGCAGGGTGTCGCGGTCGGGCAGGCCCTGGGGAACTCGGGCGGGTTTCGTCTTTTGCGGTCGGGCCATGGCGCGGTGCTTAGCACAACGCCACGCCCGCGGCCCGGCTCCCGATCAGTTCGCCCCCGATCAGCCTGACGAGGTCAGGCGTCGGCCTTGGCCTTTTTCGCCGCCGGCTTCTTGGCGGCCGCCTTCTTGGCCGGCTTCTTCTTGCCGCCGCCCTTGGCTTCCCGCTCGGCCAGCAGCTTCACCGCCTCCTCGAGGGTGAGGGCCGCCGGGTCGGTCCCCTTGGGCACGGTGGCGTTGGTGGAGCCGTGCTTCACATAGGGGCCATAGCGCCCGGCCAGCACCCGCACGGGCTGGCCGTCCGCCGGGTGCGCGCCCAGGTCCTTCAGGGGCGCCTGGTCGGCCCCGCCGCCGCGCTTGCCGCCGGCGCGCTTGGTGGCGATCAGGTCGACGGCCCGGTTGAGCCCCACCTCGAACACCTCGTCCACGCTCGGCAGGTTGGCGTAGGTCCCGTTGTGCTGCACGAACGGGCCGTAACGGCCGATGCCGGCCAGGATCGGCTGGCCGTCCTCGGGGTGCAGGCCCACCTCGCGCGGCAGGCGCAGCAGCCGCAGGGCCTTTTCCAGGTCCATGTCGGCGGCGCTCCAGCCCTTGGGCAGGCTGGCCCGCTTGGGCTTCTCGCCCTCGCCGAGCTGCACATAGGGGCCGAAGCGGCCGGCCTTGAGCCAGACGGCTTCGCCGGTGGCCGGGTCGGTCCCCAGCTCCCGGTCGCCGCTGGCGCCGTCGCCTTCCACGCCGGGGGGGCCGAAGGGGCGGGTGTAGCGGCATTCCGGATAGTTCGAGCAGCCGACGAAGGCCCCCGTGCGGCTGGGCTTCAGGCTCAGCCGGCCCGAGCCGCAGCGCGGGCAGGCCCGCGGGTCCGAGCCGTCCGGCGTCGGCGGGAAGAGGGTGGACGACAGGCTCTCGTCCAGGGCGTCGATCACCTCGCGGGTGCCGATCTGGCCCAGCTCGCCGACCTTGGCGTTGAAGTCAGCCCAGAAGTTGCGCAGCAGCACCTTCCAGTCGAGGTCCCCCGCCGACACCTGGTCGAGCTGGTTCTCCAGCTCGGCGGTGAAGTCGTACTCGACGTACTTCCGGAAGAACTCCTCAAGGAAGATGGTGACGATCCGCCCCTGGTCCTCGGGCACGAACCGCTGCTTTTCCATGCGGACGTAGGCCCGGTCGCGCAGCCGCTCCAGGATCGAGGCGTAGGTCGAGGGCCGGCCGATGCCGAGCTCCTCCATCTTCTTCACCAGGCTGGCTTCGGAATAGCGCGGGGGCGGCTCGGTGAAGTGCTGGTCGGCCTGGGCCCGGCGGACGGTGGCCTCGGCGCCTTCCGCCACCTGCGGCAGGCGGCCGCCTTCTTCGTCCTCGGGATCGTCCTGGCCTTCCTCATAGACCGCGAGATAGCCGGGGAAGGTCACCACCTGGCCGGTGGCGCGCAGGCCGGTCTGGCCGTCGGCGCTCTCCAGGTCGATGGTGGTCCGCTCGATGCGCGCGGCCTCCATCTGCGAGGCGATCATCCGCTTCCAGATCAGCTCGTAGAGCCGGCCGAGGTCGCCCTCCAGGCGCAGCTTGCCGGGATTGCGGGCCAGGCTCGTGGGGCGGATGGCCTCGTGGGCCTCCTGGGCGTTCTTGGCCTTGGTGGAATAGAAGCGCGGCTTCTCGGGGACGTAGTCCTTGCCGTACAGCCCGGCGATCACGGCTCGGGCCTCGTCCAGGGCTTCGGGCGCGGTCTGCACGCCGTCGGTCCGCATGTAGGTGATGAGACCCACCGTCTCGCCGCCGATGTCGACGCCTTCGTACAGCTTCTGGGCCGCCTGCATGGTGCGCTGAGCCGAGAAGCCCAGCTTGCGGGCGGCTTCCTGCTGCAGGGTGGAGGTGGTGAAGGGCGGCGGCGGCGAGCGCCGGCCGGGCTTGCGCTCCACCGCGGCGACCTTGAAGGCCGCGGCTTTCACCGCGTCCCGGGCCGCGAAGGCCGCGGCCTCGTTGGCGAGGTCGAACTTGGAGAGGCGCTTGCCCTGGTGCTTCACCAGCCGGGCGGTGAAGGGATCGCCGCCGGCGGCCACCTCAGCCTCGACGGTCCAGTATTCCTGGCTCTTGAAGCGCTCGATCTCGAGCTCGCGGTCGACGATCAGGCGCAGGGCCACCGACTGCACCCGCCCGGCGGACTTGGCGCCCGGCAGCTTGCGCCACAGCACTGGCGAGAGCGTGAAGCCCACCAGGTAGTCCAGGGCGCGGCGGGCGAGGTAGGCCTCCACCAGCTCCATGTCGAGGTCGCGCGGATTGGCCATGGCCTCGGTCACGGCGGACTTGGTGATGGCGTTGAACACCACCCGCTGGACCTTGGCGTTCTTCAGGGCCCGCTTCTTCTGCAGGACCTCCAGCACGTGCCACGAGATGGCCTCGCCCTCGCGGTCGGGGTCGGTGGCGAGGATCAGGCGCTCGGCGCCCTTGGCGGCCTCGGCGATCTCGGACAGCCGCTTGGCGGCCTTGGAGTCCACGTCCCACGACATGGCGAAGTCGTCGTCCGGGCGCACCGAGCCGTCCTTCGCGGGCAGGTCGCGGACGTGGCCATAGCTGGCCAGCACCTTGAAGTCGGGCCCCAGGTACTTGTTGATGGTCTTGGCCTTGGCCGGGCTCTCGACGATGACGACGTTCATAAAGGTGGTCTGGTCCCCTTGAGAGGCGCGGAAGGTGGGGGCGGCCTAGACCCCCTGTCAACGGCCAGCAAGACGCATACGAGGCGAGCCCCTAAAGGGGCTCACGCGGAACTGACCATGCCGCCGGGCAGCAATTCGGCCCGGCCGGCCAGCGAAAGCTCCACCAGGGCGGCGAACACGGCCGGGGCCGGCGCGCCGGTGATCCGCACCAGTTCGTCGCGGCTGACGGGCGTGGGCGAGAGCAGGTCGGCGACCCTGCGGAGCAGCGCCGGATCGCCGTCGGCCGGGGCTGGCGGCCGGTAGCGGGCCCGGTCCGGCTCGCCCAGGTCGCGCAGGCCCTCCAGGGCCCGCAGCACATCGTCGACGCCTTCGCAGATGGCCGCGCCCTGCCGGATCAGGTCGTTGGCGCCCCGGGCTCGGGGATCCAGCGGCGAGCCGGGCACGGCCAGCACCTCGCGTCCCTGCTCGGCGGCCAGGCGGGCGGTGATCAGCGAGCCGGACCGCAGCTCGGCCTCCACCACCACCACCGCCCGGGAAAGGCCGGCGATGATGCGGTTGCGGCGGGGAAAATCCTTGGCCACGGCCCGGCGGCCGGGCTCGTTTTCCGACACCACGCAGCCCTCGGCCACGAGGCGGTCGTACAGCGGCCGGTGCTCGGGCGGATAGACGTCGTCCACCCCGCCGCCCAGGACCGCCGCCGAGCCCGTGGGCAGGGAGCCCTCGTGGGCGGCGCCGTCGATGCCCCGGGCCATCCCCGAGACCACCACATGGCCGGTCCGGCCCAAGTCGGCGGCCAGGCCGCGGGCGAAGCGCTGGCCGGCGGCGGAGGCCACCCGTGCTCCCACGACGGCCACGCAGGGGCGGGAGAGCAGTTCGGCCCTGCCGCGCACCCAGATCAGCGGCGGCGGCGGGTCGAGGGCCGCCAGCGGCAGGGGGAAGTCGGGCTCGCAGGCGGCGATCAGCCTGGCGCCCAGGGCCGCGCCGGCCTCAAGTTCCGCCTCGGCCTCGGCTTCGCTCGGGACCGCCAGGGGTTTCATGCGCCCGCCGCGCCGGGCGAGGTCGGGGAGGGCGGCCAGGGCCAGGGCAGGCTCGCCGAAACGCCCGATGAGCTGGTCGAACGTCACCGGCCCGACGTTCTCGGTCCGGGCCAGCCGCAGCCAGTCGCGGCGCTGGGCGTCGGAGAGCTTGCGGATCACTCTGTCTTGGAGTCCCCGATGCGCGGCTCCTCGCCCTTGAGCAGGCGGCGGATGTTCGGCGCGTGGCGGACATAGATCAGGATGGCCATGAACAGGGCCATCAGGGCGATGGGCTCGGGCCGCTTCACCAGGAACACGAAGGCGGGGGCGAGGGCGGCGGCGACCAGGGCCGCCAGGGACGAGATGCGGAAGACGAAGGCGGTCACCAGCCAGGCCGCGCCCGCCAGCACGCCCACGGGCCAGGCGGCCGCCAGCAGGGTGCCGAAGAAGGTGGCGACGCCCTTGCCGCCCTTGAACCGCAGCCAGACCGGGAACAGGTGGCCCAGGAACGCCGAGGCTCCGGCGAGGGCGGTGAGGGCGGCCTGGGCCTCGGCCGACGCCCCGCGCGTCGCAAGCCAGGCGAGGAACACCGCCGCCGCGCCCTTGCCGCCGTCGCCCAGCAGGGTGATCAGCGCCAGGTCCTTGCGCCCGGTGCGCAGGACGTTGGTGGCCCCGATGTTGCCCGAGCCGATGGCGCGCACGTCGCCCGCGCCCCCCAGCTTGGTGGCGATGACCCCGAAGGGGATCGAGCCCAGAAGGTAACCGCCGACCAGGGCGGCGCCGGTCAGGACGGCGTTCAGAGATTCGGACATGGTCGCTCCCCCAGTGCAGGAGGGGAGTCCTAGCGGCCGGGCGCGCGAAGTCTAGAACGGCAAGCGCGACTATGGAAACGAAAAGAGAACGAAGGGCCGGCCCGGCCCCGCCGTCAGGCCGAATGGACGGTGCGGCCGGCGACCACGGTCCGCAGCACCTTGCCCTGCAGGCGGCGGCCGTCGAAAGGCGAGTTCTTGGACTTGGAGACCAGCTTGTCGGCGTCGATGACCACCGGCGCGTTCGGGTCCACCAGCACCAGGTCGGCGGGAGCGCCCTTGGCGATGCGGCCGGCGGGCAGCCCCAGCAGCTCGGCCGGGGCGGCGGTCACCGTGCGGATCAGGTCGATCAGCGGGATGCGGCCCTCGTGATGGAAGGCCAACAGGGCGGCCAGCAGGGTTTCCAGGCCTACGGCGCCGGGGGCGGCCTCGTCATAGGGCAGGCGTTTGTCCTCGGCCGGGGCGGGAGCATGGGCCGAGACGATCACCTTGATCAGGCCCGAGGCCACGGCGTCGATCACCGCCTGGCGGTCGTCCTCGCTGCGCAGCGGCGGGTCCAGCTTGCAGAAGGTCCGGTAGTCGCCGATGTCGAGCTCGTTGAACGACAGGTGGTTGATGGAGGTGGTGGCGGTGGCGTTCACCCCGCGCTTCACCGCCCGCTCGAAGCTCTCCAGGGCCCCCGCGGTGGTCAGCTGGTCGACGATCAGCTTGGCGCCGGTGGTCTCGGCGAGGGCGAGGTCCCGCTCCAGCATGATCTTCTCGGCCACCGCCGGCACGTTCGGCAGGCCCATGCGCGCGGCGAATTCGCCCGAGGTGGCCGCAGCGCCCGCCGACAGCCATGGGTCGGCCGGCCGGTGGGCCACGGGGGTGTCGAACGCCTTGGCGTAGCTCAGCACCCGCTGGAAAACCTTGGAATTGACGATCGGCCGGTCGGCGTCGGTCACATAGAGGCAGCCCGCCTCATGCATCAGACCGATCTCGGCCATCCGCTCGCCCTTGGCGCCCTTGGTGGCGGCGCCGGCGGGATAGACATTGACCAGCTCGATGTCCCGGGCGCGCCGCAGGATGAAGTCCACCACCGCCGGCTCGTCGACCACGGGCGAGGTGTCGGGCTGGACCACGATGGTGGTGACGCCGCCCGCCGCCGCCGCGCGGCCGGCCGACTTCAGCGTCTCCTTGGTCTCGAAGCCGGGCTCGCCGGTCTTCACCCGGATGTCGATGAGGCCGGGGATCAGCAGCTTGCCGCCGCCGTCCACCACCTCCACGTCGGCGCCCAGGGCGCCGAGGTCGCCGCCCTGGGCGATGTCGGCGACGGCGCCGTCGGCGACCACTACCGCGCCGGGGCCGTCGTAGCCGGACGCCGGGTCGAGCAGCCGGACGTTGGTGAAGGCGACGGGACGGGCGCTCATCGTTCGTTGTCCAGGCGCGTCGCCAGGGAGGTGAGCACGGCCATGCGGGCGGCGACGCCCATCTCCACCTGGTCCTGGATCAGGCTCACCGAGAGGTCGTCAGCGACCTCGGAGTCGATCTCGACGCCGCGGTTCATGGGGCCGGGGTGCATCACCCGCACGCCCGGGGCGGCGAAAGCCAGCTTCTCGCGGTCGAGGCCATAGAAGCGGAAATACTCGCGCTGCGAGGGGGCCATGACCCCGTCCATGCGCTCGAGTTGGAGGCGCAGCATCATCACCACGTCGCAGCCGGCGATGCCCTGGCGCATGTCGTGGAACACCTCGACGTTCCAGCGGTGGGCTGCGCCCGGGATCAGGGTGGGCGGCCCCACTAGGCGCACATGGGCGCCCAGCATCTGCAGCATGGCGATATTCGACCGCGCCACGCGGCTGTGCAGGACGTCGCCGCAGATCGCCACCTTGAGGCCGGCGATGCGGCCGAAGGCCCGGCGCATGGTCAGGGCGTCCAGCAGGGCCTGGGTCGGGTGCTCGTGCTGGCCATCGCCCGCATTGACCACCGAACAGCCCACCTTCTGCGACAGCAGCGCGGCCGCGCCCGAGGAGGAGTGGCGGATCACCAGCAGGTCGGGCTGCATGGCGTTCAGGGTCACCGCCGTGTCGATCAGGGTCTCGCCCTTAGCGATGGACGACGAGCGCGGGCTCATGTTGACCACGTCCGCGCCCAGGCGCTTGCCGGCCAGTTCGAACGAGGACTGCGTCCGCGTCGAGTTCTCGAAGAACAGATTCATCAGCGTGCGACCCTTGAGCAGGTCGAGCTTCTTCGAGGTCTGGCGGTTGAGGCTGACGAAGCCGTCGGCGAGGTCGAGGAGGTTCGCCACCTCCACCTCGTTCAGGTCTGTCACGGACAGGAAATGGCGCTTGGGGAAGGCGAAGGTCCGCTGCAGGACCTCATTCAATCCGGTAGGGGCGCCGCTCATCTCGATGCGGCGTCATAGGGGGGTTTTCGACGCGAGGGAAGGGCGGGGCTTAACCGACCGGCGTTCGTCCGCGCCGTTGACGGGCGTGCGCCGGGCGGCGTCAGGGCGCCTGGTTGCGCAGGCGATCCAGCGCGCCCTGGAGGATCCAGGCGGCCGCCATCTTGTCCACCACGTCGGCCCGGCGGGCCCGGCTCATGTCGGCCTCGTCCACCAGCATGCGGTTCACCGCCATGGTCGACATCCGCTCGTCCCAGAAGGCGATGGGCAGTTCGGGCCGCAGGCGCAGAAGGTTGCGGGCGAAGGCGCGGTTCGACTGGCACCGGGCGCCCTCGGCGCCGTCCATGTTCACCGGCAGGCCGATGACGATCCCCGAGGCGCGCCGGCTCTCCATCAATTTGAAGAGCGCCGCCGCGTCGTCCGTGAACTTGGTCTTGCGGATCAGCTCCAGGGGCGAGGCCACCATGCGGGTGGCGTCGGAGACGGCGACGCCTATGGTCTTTTCACCCAGGTCGAGGCCGACCAGGGGAGTGTTCGGCGCCGCCGCGGCGGGCAGTTCAAGGAGATCGATGACGGCCATCGGGTCGTCATAGCTTGCAAAATGACGCGCCGCACGGCTAACCCACGCGCCTGAGTTTCAAGGAGGGCCCCATGGCCATCGACGCCGCGACCGTGCGCAAGGTCGCGAGGCTCGCCCGGATCGCCGAGCCGGAAGACAGACTGGAATCGCTGGCCAGGGAACTGTCCGGCATCCTGAACTGGATCGAGCAGCTCAACGAGGTGGACACCGACGGCGTCGAGCCGCTGACCACCTCGGTGGAGACCGCGCTGCCCATGCGCGATGACGTCGTCACCGACGGCGGCGATCCCGCCCGGGTGCTGGCCAATGCGCCCAAGGCGGAAAAGAACTTCTTCGTTGTGCCGAAGGTGGTCGAGTAATGGCCGAGCTGACCTCGCTCACCCTGAAGGCGGCCCTCGAGGGGCTGCAGTCCAAGGCCTTCTCGGCCGTGGAGCTCACCCAGGCGCATGTGGAGGCCGTGGAGGCCGCCCGGGCGCTGAACGCATACGTGGTCGAAACGCCCGACAAGGCGCTGGAGATGGCCAAGGCGTCCGACGAGCGCCGCGCCCGCGGCGAGGCTGGCCGCCTGGAAGGCGCGCCCCTCGGCATCAAGGACCTGTTCTGCACCGAAGGCGTGGAGTCCACCGCCGCCTCCAAGATCCTGCGCGGCTTCAAGCCCACCTACGAGTCCACCGTCACCGCCAACCTGTGGCGCGACGGGGCGGTGATGCTGGGCAAGCTGAACATGGACGAGTTCGCCATGGGCTCGTCCAACGAAACCTCGGCCTGGGGGCCGGTGGCCAACCCCTGGCGGGCGGAAGGCGGGAACGCCAAGCTGACGCCGGGCGGCTCGTCGGGCGGTTCGGCCGCGGCGGTCGCGGCGGACCTCTGCCTGGGCGCCACGGCCACCGACACCGGCGGTTCGATCCGTCAGCCCGCGGCCTTCACCGGCACCGTCGGCATCAAGCCGACCTACGGCCGCTGCTCCCGCTGGGGCGTCGTCGCCTTCGCCTCATCGCTGGACCAGGCCGGTCCGATGGCCCGCACTGTCGAGGACGCGGCGATCCTGCTGACCTCCATGGCCGGTCACGACCCGAAGGATTCCACCAGCCTGCCAGTGGAGACGCCCGACTTCGCCAGCTTCTGCGGCAAGTCCGTGAAGGGCCTGCGCGTCGGCATCCCGAAGGAATATCGGGTCGACGGCATGCCGGCCGAGATCGAGCAGCTCTGGGAACAGGGCATCGCCTGGCTGAAGGAGGCCGGCTGCGAGATCGTCGAGGTGAGCCTGCCGCACACCAAGTACGCTCTGCCGGCCTACTACATCATCGCCCCGGCCGAGGCGTCCTCGAACCTCGCCCGCTATGACGGCATGCGCTACGGCCTGCGGGTCGAGGGCGCGAACCTCGCCGAGACCTATGAGAAGACCCGCGCCGAGGGCTTCGGCGCCGAGGTGAAGCGCCGAATCCTGATCGGCACCTACGTCCTCTCGGCCGGCTACTACGACGCCTACTACCTGAAGGCCCTCAAGGTGCGCCGGCGCATCGCTGACGACTTCGACCAGGCCTGGCAGAAGGTGGACGCCCTGCTGACCCCGACCGCGCCCTCGGCGGCCTTCGCCCTGGGCCAGAAGTCGGACGATCCGGTGGCCATGTACCTCAACGACATCTTCACGGTGACGGTGAACCTGGCGGGCCTGCCGGGCATGAGCGTGCCCGCCGGCCTCGATTCGCAGGGCCTGCCGCTCGGCCTGCAGCTGATCGGCCGCAACCTCGACGAGGGCACCCTGTTCTCGCTGGGCTCGGCCATCGAGAAGGCCGCCGACTTCAAGGCCAAGCCGAAGAAGTGGTGGTGAGCGCCTGAGCCGAAGGCCTGGAATCAGAAACGCCCGCCGGGGTCCGGCGGGCGTTTCGCGTTTCAGACGGCTCGGCTCTTAGAGCTTGTCGAACTCGGCCTGGATTTCCTTGAGCTTGGCGTCGTCAATGGCGCCCTGGCTCAGCGGCGCGACCTGGGCCAGCGTCATGGTGCCGATCTGGTCGTAGAAGGCGCTGATCTGGGGCAGGGCCTGCTCCAGGGCCGCCTTGGCCTTCTCGTTCTTGATGATCTCGCCGATCGGCGTGCTCTCCACCGACAGCTTGTCCGACGCGGCGGCCGCGGCGGCGCCGTGATCGGCGTGGTTATGCTCCTGAGCGAGCGCGGGGCTCGCGAGCAGGGCCGCGGCGACGGCGGCGAGGGCGATAGTCTTCATTCGGGTGTTCCTTCCCCCAGGTTTCTGAACGCCGTTAGGCGCACGCAACCTTGAGGCCATTTCATGGCCTTTGCGCAAGAGGGTGCGTGATCGTGCTTCACCTCGCGCGCGAGCGGGATTAGGGAACGCCGCATGAGCGAAGCCGCCAACACCAAGCTGATCCAGGGCCGCACCGGTCCGTGGGAAGTCGTCCTCGGCCTGGAAGTCCACGCCCAGGTCTCCTCGAACGCCAAGCTGTTCTCGGGCGCCGCCGTGGGCTTCGGCGCCGGGCCGAACGAACAGGTCAGCCTGGTGGACGCGGCCATGCCGGGCATGCTCCCGGTCATCAACCGCCACTGCGTGGCGCAGGCCATCCGCACGGGCCTGGGCCTCAAGGCCCAGATCAACCTGAAGAGCCGCTTCGACCGGAAGAACTACTTCTACCCGGACCTGCCGCAGGGCTATCAGATCAGCCAGTTCCAGCACCCGATCGTGGGGGAGGGCGAGGTCACCGTCGAGCGCGACGACGGCTCCACCTTCACCGTCCGGATCGAGCGGCTGCACCTGGAGCAGGACGCCGGCAAGAGCCTGCACGACCAAGACCCCAACTTCACCTATGTGGACCTGAACCGGGCCGGCACCGCCCTGATGGAGATCGTCTCGCGGCCCGACATGCGCTCGTCGGACGAGGCGGCGGCCTATGTGAAGAAGCTGCGCACCATCCTCGTCTATCTGGGCACCTGCGACGGCGATATGGAGAAGGGCAACCTCCGCGCCGACGTGAACGTGTCGGTCTGCCGCCCCGGCGCCTATGAGAAGTACCGGGAGACCGGCGACTTCAGCCACCTGGGCACCCGCTGCGAGATCAAGAACGTCAATTCGTTCCGCTTCATGCAGCAGGCCATCGAGTACGAGGCCCGCCGGCAGATCGAGATCCTGGAGGACGGCGGCAAGGTCGAGCAGGAGACCCGCCTGTTCGATCCGAACAAGGGTGAGACCCGCTCTATGCGCTCCAAGGAAGAGGCGCATGACTACCGCTACTTCCCCGACCCGGACCTGCTGCCGCTGGTGCTGGACCCGGCCTGGGTGAAGGAGATCGAGGCCAGCCTGCCCGAACTGCCCGACGCCAAGAAGGCGCGCTTCCAGTCGCAATATGGGCTCTCGGCCTATGACGCGGGGGTGCTGATCGCCGAACAGGCCAAGGCCGACTTCTACGAAGCCGCCGCCAAGGGCCGCGATCCCAAGCTTGTGGCCAACTGGGTCACCAACGACCTGGCCGCCAAGCTGTCGGCCGCCGGCCAGGATATCTCCGAATCGCCCATCGGCCCGGCGGCCATCGCCGAGCTGGTGCAACTCATCGAAGAGGGCGTGATCTCCTCGAGGATCGCCAAGGACGTCTTCGAGCGCATGTGGGCGGGCGAGGGCGGCGCGGCCGAGATCGTCGAGAAGCAGGGCCTGAAGCAGGTGTCCGACACCGGCGCCCTTGAGAAGATCATCGACGAGCTGATCGCCGCCAATCCGGGTCAGGCCGAGGCCGTGAAGGAAAAGCCCCAGGCCATCGGCTGGTTCGTCGGCCAGGTGATGAAAGCCACCCAGGGCAAGGCCAACCCGGGGACGGTCAACCAGCTCCTGAAGGCGAAGCTGGGCGTCTAGGAGGCTGGGCGTCTAGTCCGGCACCACGTCATAGACGCGCCCGTCGCGATCGGTGAGCACGAAGGCGTCGCCCGCGCGGCGCCAGGAATAGCCGGCCGGCGGCGGGCGCAGGCGATAGCGCGGATAGTCGGCCACCGGCGGGGCCCGATACTCGGGCGGCAGGCGTCCGCCCGGCCGCACGGCCGGCGGGCCATAGCCGCCGCGCGGCCCCTGGCCGGGCTCGCGACGGTCGTAGTTGCGGGCCTCGGGGCTGCGGGGGCCAGGATTGCGGGGTTCAGGGCCGCGCCGCTCGTGCCTGCGGCCGTCGTCCCCGCCGCGGGCTCGTTCAGGCCGCGCGCCGCGGCCGTCCTCGACTCGTCCGCGTCCATGACCTCGTCCATCGCCACGTCCTTGAGCGAACGCCAGCTCGGCCGCGATGGGCGAGGCGGTGACCGTCAGGGCGGCCACGAGGGTCAGGATCAGGCGTCGGTTCACGCCGCGAGTCTCCGATGTTGGCCAGTTCACGGCGCCGACCATGCCCCGGTCCGCGTGAACTGAGGCTGAACGCTCGCCGCCGTCGGACGCCGCGGATGTGGATGTCCCGGCCGCGGCGCCTTGTCACGGCCCGCGCTCTCGCCATCTATGCGGCTGGGCCGGCTCATCAATCAAGAAAGAGGGAACGACATGGCTTCGCCGATCGAGGTGCACTACTGGCCGACGCCCAATGGGCACAAGGTGACCATCGCGCTCGAGGAGATGGGGCTGCCCTACACGATCGTGCCGGTGAACATCGGTCGCGGCGACCAGTTCAAGCCCGAGTTCCTGGCGATCAGCCCCAACAACCGGATGCCGGCCATCGTCGATCCCGACGGCCCCGGCGGTCAGCCGATCTCGGTCTTCGAGTCGGGGGCGATCCTCCAGTACCTGGGCCGCAAGACCGGCCAGTTCTACGGCGCCGACGAGCGCGGCCGGGTGCAGGTCGAGGAATGGCTCATGTGGCAGATGGCCAACCTCGGCCCGAACAGCGGCCAGGCGAACCACTTCCGCAACTACGCCCCGGCCATGACCTCGGACCAGCGGCACCTCGCCTATGGGGCGATCCGCTACTCCAACGAGGTCCATCGCCTGTACGGCGTTCTGGAGCGCCGGCTGGAGAAGCACGAGTATCTGGCTGGGGACTATTCCATCGCCGATATGGCCACGGCCCCGTGGGTCAGCGCCTGGAAGGCCGTGGGCATCGACTTTGACGAGTTCCCCCGGACCAAGGCCTGGCACGAGGCCATCCTGGCCCGCCCGGCGGTGAAGCGGGCCCTGGAGCAGGGCGAGACGCTCCGGCGCGGCCCCGGTCTCAACGCCTCGGGCAAGGAGGCCGAGGAGGCCCGCAAGGTCCTGTTCGGCCAGCGCGCCCGCTAGGCGCCGCGTCTCGGCTGCGCCGCCCCGGATGAAGCCGGGGCGACCGCGGCCTTAACCATGTGTTCAGTCGAACGTTGGTTTTTGACGTCTCGTAGGGCCGAGCAGAGGCGCCGAGAATCGGAGCCGACGGCCCGTACAGGGACGCTGATCATGCTGGCGAGCATGGACACGAAGGTTGAAGGCCTGCCGCTCCCGACGCCCGACGCCACGGGCGACGAACTGTTCCGGCTGGGCCTCCTCTATTCCACGGGCCAGGGCGGTGCGCCGCTGGACTATGTCTCGGCCCACATGCTGTTCAACCTGGCCGCCATGCGCGGCTCGGTGGAGGCCAAGATCTACCGCAAGGAGCTGGCCGAGGAGATGGCCGCCGACGAGGTCGCCGAGGCCCAGCGGCAGGCCCGGGAGTGGCTGGCCCGGGGCTGAGCCGGGTCCGGCCGCCTCGGACGAAATTCCAGCTCATTTTGCCGGTTCACCCCGCTAGGCAGAGCGACCTTCCTCGGCTAATAACCGCCCTCCGCGGGCGGCCTGCCGCCCCGGCGAGCTGGTGACGTGGCCGAGTGGCTGAAGGCAACGGTTTGCTAAATCGTCATACGCGAAAGCGTATCGAGGGTTCGAATCCCTCCGTCACCGCCACTTTCTTCCCATAAAATCAGGTTCTTGAAGTCGGCTTTTGCGCCGGCGCGACGCGGTCTTCGACGGCGTGGCCGTGATGCGACCATCGGCGGGGCCGACTCGCGCCCGCGGCTTGCCTCGCCAGGGCCAAACAAAAGCGCCGGCCCCGAGGTTCGGGACCGGCGCTTAGGCGCAGGTCGGGGCAGGGCGGTCAGGCCGGCTCGGCGGCCTTGGCCGGGATCCCCGCATAGACGAAGGCCGCATCGTCCAGGTCGATGAGCGGCAGTTCGTCCTTCTCGGTCCAATAGTCCTGGCTGTGCTGCCACTCGGGCTTGTCCCCCCGGCGCGGCAGGAGGTGCATGCCGCGCATCAGGTAGCCCGGGTTGAAGTTCTCGGGATCGATCCAGGGCAGGAGCTTCATGTCCTTGTCCTCGGGCCGCAGGGCCACCTCGACCTTTCGCGCGCCCTTGGCGTCCATGTGCTTCAGCAGCCGGCAGACGAAGTCGGCCACCAGGTCCGCTCGCAGGGTCCAGCTCGCGCGGAAATAGCCGAACACCCAGACGAGGTTCGGCACGCCGGTGAACATCATGCCCCGGTAGGTCACGGTCTCGGAGAAGTTCAGGGGCTTGCCGTCCACCGTGAAGGCGATATCGCCGAGGACGTTCAGGTTGAAGCCGGTGGCGGTGATGATGATGTCCGCCTCCAACTCCTCGCCGGACTGCAGCCGGACGCCCTTTTCGGTGAAACGGTCGATGTGGTCGGTCACCACCGAGGCCTTGCCGCGGTTCACGCACTGGAAGATGTCGCCGTCGGGCACGAAGGCGATCCGCTGGCGCCAGGGGCGGTAGCTGGGGGTGAAGTGCTTGGCGGTGATCTCGGGGCCGACGAAGGCGCTGACCCCGGCCAGCAGCTCGGCGCGCACCGCCTCGGGCTCCTCGAACGAGCGGCGGGTGAACTCGGCCTGGTCGTGCAGCTGCTTGCGCCGGACGATCTCGTGGATCCAGCTCTCGTCGATCTTCAGCTTGCGCAGGGTGTCGGCCAGCTCGTTGGCGTTGCGGCCGGGCACGAAATAGGTGGGCGAGCGCTGCAGCAGGGTCACGTGGGCGCAGGTGTCGGCGATGGCCGGCGTCAGGGTGGCCGCCGTGGCGCCCGAGCCGATCACGATCACCTTCTTGCCGGAAAGGTCGATGTCGTCCGGCCAGGTCTGCGGGTGGACGATCCGGCCCTTGAAGTCGGCCATGCCCGGCCAGTCGGGGGTATAGCCCTCGGAGTGCCGGTAGTAGCCCTGGCACATCCACAGGAAGTTGCAGGTGAAGGCCACGGCCTCGCCGGTGTCGAGGCGCTCGGCCTCGATGGTCCAGAGGTTGTCGCGGCTGGACCAGCTGGCGGTGGTGATGCGGTGGCGGTAGCGAATGTGCCGGCCGAGGTCGTTCTCGTCGATCACCTCGCCCATGTAGCGCAGGATCTCCTCGGCGGTGGCGATCGGCGGGCCGACCCAGGGCTTGAAGCGGTAGCCGAAGGTGTAGAGGTCGCTGTCCGAGCGGATGCCCGGATACTTGTGGGTGAGCCAGGTGCCGCCGAAGCTCTCCAGCGTCTCCAGCACCACGAAGCTCTTGCCGGGGAGCTGATGCTTCAGGTGGTAGGCGGCGCCGACGCCCGAAATGCCGGCGCCCACGATCAGCACGTCGAAATGTTCGGCCCCGCTTGCAGCCCGCGGCGCCGTTGCGGCTTGGGTCATGGCGTCCTCCTCCGGCCGCGCTCGTGTGGCGCGGCTCCATCGCGCGGCAGGATCGGGCCGCCGCGCCATCCGCGATTTGATGCAGATCAAAGGTAACTGATCAACGATAACTTTAAGCGCCCGCCGATTGGGCGCCCGGGGTCGGCGCCGCCTGCGGCGTGGCTTTTCGCTGGTAACTGAACGCCGGTTAGCTATCCTGCGGCCAAGAACCAAGAACAGGGTTGGAAACCGAATGGCTGTCGAACACTTCGACGTTGTGATCGTGGGGGCGGGTCTCTCGGGGATCGGCGCGGGCTACCATCTCAAGACCGAGGCGCCTGACCGCTCCTATGTGATCCTGGAAGGCCGCGACGCCATCGGCGGCACCTGGGACCTGTTCCGCTACCCCGGCATCCGCTCGGACAGCGACATGTACACCCTGGGCTATTCCTTCAAACCCTGGAAGGAAGCCAAGGCCATCGCCGACGGCCCCTCGATCCTGCGCTACGTCCGGGAAACCGCCGCCGAGCACGGCATCGACCGCCATATCCGCTTCGGCCACAAGGTGAAGAAGGCCTCCTGGTCCACCGAGGACGCCCTCTGGACCGTCGAGGCGCAACAGGGCGACAGGACCGTCCGCTTCACCTGCAGCTTCCTGTTCCTGTGCGGCGGCTACTATTCCTACGATGGCGGCTACACCCCCGATTATCCGGGCCGCGAGCGGTTCAAGGGCGACTTCGTCCATCCACAGAGCTGGCCCGAGGGCCTCGACTACCGGGGCCGGAACGTCATCGTCATCGGCTCGGGCGCCACGGCCGTGACCCTGGTGCCGGAAATGGCCAAGGACGCCGCCCACGTCACCATGCTGCAGCGCTCGCCGACCTACGTGGTCTCGCGGCCGGCCGAGGACAGGCTGGCCAACTGGCTGCGCGCCCGGCTGCCGGGCAAGCTTGCCTACGACATCATCCGTTGGCGCAACGTCCTGTTCGGCATGTACTTCTTCAAGATGGCGCGCACCAAGCCGGAGCAGGTGAAGGCGCGCATCCTGAAGATGGTTCGCCAGGAACTCGGGCCCGACTACGACGTCGAGACCCACTTCACACCCACCTACAATCCCTGGGACCAGCGCCTGTGCCTGGTGCCCGACAGCGACATGTTCAAGATGATCCGCTCGGGCGCGGCCTCAGTGGTCACCGACCACATAGAGAGCTTCACCGAGGAGGGGATCCTCCTGAAGTCGGGTCGCGAACTGAAGGCCGACGTCATCGTCTCGGCCACCGGGCTGGTCCTCGAGGTCTGGAACGGGGTGGAGATCGTCGTCGACGGCCGCCGCGTGGAGGCCTCCCAGACGCTGTCCTACAAGGGCATGATGTACGAGGGCGTGCCGAACATGGCCTCGGCGTTCGGCTACACCAACGCCTCCTGGACCCTGAAGTGCGACCTCACCTGCGAGTATGTCGCGCGGCTTCTCAACCATATGAAGCGCACGGGGATGCGGCAGGCCACGCCCATCAACGACGATCCCACCATCAAGCACGAACCGTGGTTGGACTTCTCGTCGGGCTACGTCCAGCGGGCCATGGCCAAGTTCCCCAAGCAGGGCAACAAGCCGCCGTGGCGCCTCTACCAGAACTACGCCATGGACCTGATGGCCCTGCGCTACGGCAAGCTGGACGACGGTGTGCTGCGCTTCAGCAATCCCGAGGGCCAGACCAAGGCGGAGCCCAGGCTCGCCGCCTAGGGCCTTGCCGGTCCGTCGGACGCTCGACTACGCCTTTGGCCTCGATTCTTGCGGGAGAGGGGCATGGCGCGCAGGCGGCTGACCGGTGGACAGGTCGCGATTCTGGGGGCGGCGGGCGTGGTGGCGGTCGGCCTGGCCGGCTGGCTGTTCGGCGGCTCGTATCTCAAGGGGCGGGAAGAGGCCCTGACCCTGGCGCGGGAATGGGCCATCGACGGCCCGGCGTGTCCGGAAATCAGCGAGGCCGAGTTCGCGGCCAAGGGCCTGAAGGCGCGGCAGGGAACCGTCTACGAGGGCGTGACCTTCTATCGTCAGTTCGGGCACGTGGAGTGCACGGGCCTGCGCTACGGCGGCGGCTGGAGCCAGACCGTCTATCCGGTCTGCCAGTTCACGAGCCCGAAAGGTCTGAAGGTCAGCGCGCCTCACGGCGACCACTATTTCGAGGTCGGCGCGGGCCAGCCGGCGACCGTGAGCGTGAAGGATGGCCAGGTGCGGTGCGTGCTCGCCGCCAACTTCACCATGGGCCGCCTGAACGGCCTGGAGCAGGGTCAGTAGGCGTAGCAGTCCGCCGGCGGCCGCTCGACCGGCAGAGGCGCCTCGGCGCCCCCGGCGCCGCCGCGGGGTCGGCGAGACGTGACGAAGTGGCCCTCGTCCGGCGGCGGGCGACGTCCTGTCGTCTTCGGCCGGCTCAACTGGACTTTCAGGCGGGTGAGAAGATCGTCCAGGCTCTCGTCCGAGCCCGTCAGATCGGGTCTGAAGCTGCGCTCGTGCATATCGGCGTTATACGACGAACGCGTCGGCGATTCTACCCGCCGGAAAAGGTTTATTTTTCGTGAAGTCAACAAGCTTTGCTGTGTCGGGGCGGTGAAAGTCGGGGATAAGTCGGGAGCCGATTAGGGGCGTGCGCGGTTGACCCCGGACCGTCCGCCGGGGATACGCGGGCAGCCGCTCTTTGCCGAAGGCCCATGCCCACGCCGCCAGTCGACACCGACGCCCATCGCGCCGAGCCCCAGGACGGCCTGCCGACGCCCCGTCGCTACTGGGCCATGCTCGGCATCTGGCTGGCGCTGTCCATGGCGGTGCTGGACGGAGCCATCGCCAATGTCGCCCTGCCGACCATCGCCGGCGAGCTGAACGCCAGCGCCGCCGCTTCGATCTGGGTGGTGAACGCCTACCAGCTGGCGGTGACCGTCACCCTGCTTCCCCTGGCGGCCCTCGGCGACCGGCTGGGTTATCGCCGGGTCTATGTCACGGGCCTTGTAGTCTTCACCCTGGGCTCCCTGGCCTGCGCGCTCTCGGACAGCCTCGCTCAGCTCACCGCCGGCCGGGTGGTGCAGGGCCTGGGCGCCGGGGCAGTGATGAGCATCAACGCGGCCCTGGTGCGCTTCACCTATCCCAAGCATCTCCTGGGGCGCGGCATCGGGGCCAATGCGCTGGTCATCTCCCTGGCCGCGGCCGCCGGGCCGACGGTGGCGGCGGCGGTCCTGGCCCACGCCTCCTGGCAGTGGCTGTTCGCCATCAGCGTGCCCGTGGGCGTGCTGGCCATTGGCATCGGCGCAATGTTCCTGCCGCGCACCAAGGGCTCGGGGCGGCCGTTCGACGTGATCTCCGCAGGGCTCAACGCCCTGGCCTTCGGCTTCCTGATCCTCGGGGCCGAGAGCCTCGCCAGGGACGGTCTGGCTGCGGGGCTCTGGAAGCTCGCCATCGGCGCGGTGGCCGCGGTCTTCCTCGTGCGCCGCGAACTGGCGCAGCCGGCGCCCCTGATGCCGTTCGACCTGCTGCGAATCCCGATCTTCGGCCTGTCCATCGCCACGTCGATCGCCAGCTTTTCGGCCCAGATGATGGCCTTCGTGGCCTTGCCCTTCTACTTCCAGGAGGTGCTCGGCCGCACAGCGGTGGAGACGGGACTGTTGATGACGCCCTGGCCCCTGGCGGTGGGCGTCTCGGCGCCGCTCGCCGGGCGCCTGTCCGACCGCTATCCGGCCGGCGCCCTCGGCGGGATCGGCCTGACCCTGTTCGCCGCCGGCCTTCTGCTCCTGGCCCTGCTGCCGACGGGGGCCTCAAGCCTCGACATCGCCTGGCGCATGGCGCTGTGCGGCCTGGGCTTCGGCTTCTTCCAGTCGCCCAACAACCGCACCTTGGTGAGCTCGGCGCCGGTCCACCGCAGCGGCGCGGCCGGCGGCATGCTGGCCACCGCCCGGCTGCTCGGCCAGACCGCGGGGGCCGTGACCACGGCGGTCTTCTTCCATGCCGCCGGCGCCCACGCCGCTTCGGCCGCCCTCGCCACCGCCGCGGTGGTGGCCCTGGGCGGGGCCGGCGTCAGCCTGAGCCGTGTCCGGGTGGAGCGGCCCAAGCCGCCCAAGGCCGCCCCCGCCGACGAGGACGTGGCCGAGACGACCGGCTTCTAGCCGACCTTCCGCTCGCGGCCTTCCCAGTAGGGCTTGCGCAGTTCGCGCCGCAGCACCTTGCCCGACGGGTTGCGGGGCAGGGCGTCGATGAAGTCCACGCTCTTGGGGACCTTGTAGCCGGCGATCCGCTGGCGGGCCCAGGCGATGATGTCGGCCGGATCGGGGTTCTCGCCGGGCTTCTTCACGCAGATCGCCTTCACCGCTTCACCCCAGCGGTCGTCGGGCACGCCGATGACGGCAGCGTCGGCCACCCCGGGGCAGCCCAGGATGGCGTTCTCCACCTCGGCCGGATAGACGTTCTCGCCCCCCGACACGATCATGTCCTTCACCCGGTCGTGGACGAAGAAGAAGCCGTCCGCGTTCCGGTAGCCGGCGTCCCCCGTGCGCAGCCAGCCGTCGGGGCGGATGGTCTCGGCGGTGGCCTCCGGCCGGTTCCAATAGCCGGCCATGACGATCGGCCCGCGGATCTCGATCTCGCCGATCTCGCCGGGCGGCAGTTCGCGCCCGTCCTCGTCGGCCACCCGCACCTCCAGCGAGTACCAGGCCCCGCCGCACGAGCGCAGCAACTCGCCGCGGTGGTCGGCGGGCGACAGGGTGGCGCCCGCGCCGCAGGTCTCGGTCATGCCGTAGAACTGGATGAAGCCGCAGCCGAACCGCTCGGTGGCCGCCTTCAGCACCGCTTCGGAAATCGGCGAGGCGCCGTACGAGACGGTCTTCATGCTGGAGAAGTCGGTCTCGGCGATCTGTGGCGTCTGCAGGAGGACATTGATCATCACCGGCGCCAGGAACGTGTGGTTCACCCGGGCGCGCTCGATGGTCTCGAGCACCTTCGGCGGGTCGAACTCGGCCATCAGGACGATGCGGCAGCCCGAGGCCATGCCCGAAAAGCCGATGTTGGTCCCCGCCACGTGGAACAGCGGCATCAGGATCAGCACCACGTCGTCGGGATCATAGGCGAAGCCCGGCACGTGATAGCGCAGCTCCAGGAAGGCGGCGTAGTTGCCGTGGGTCAGGCGCACGCCCTTGGGCAGGCCGGTGGTGCCCGAGGTGTAGAGCTGGAGCACGTCGTCCTCGTGAGCGGGGCGGACCAGGTCGGGCGCCGGCGCCGCCTCGCGCAGGGCCTCGTAGCTGTCGAAGCCGGGGCGCGTCCCGCCCACGCCGATCAGGCGGATCGGCCGATTCACCTGGCTCACCACCGTCTGTGCGCAGTCGAAGAACTCGGGGCTGACGAAGAAGATGTCCGCGCTGCTGTCGTCGAGGATGAAGGCGATCTCGGGCGGGGCGAGGCGGGAGTTGATGGGCGCCAGGCAGGCCCGCGCCTTGGCGACCCCGAAGAAGATCTCGTACCAGGCCTCCGAGGCCCGACCGAGCCAAGCTACCCGGTCGCCCGGCTTCACGCCCGCCTGCTGCAGCAGACCAGCGACCTGGTTCGAGCGCCGGTCCAGCTCGGCGTAGGTGAGGGTGCGACCCTCGAACTCGACGGCGACCTTGTCCCCACGTTCGGCGCCGTGCACCGCCGGAATGTCTGTCAGCAGCCGTATGCCGTCCTGGCCCATGCCCCCTCCCGCTCGTTCCCTCCGGGGCGCCTGCTTGCGGGCGCGCCCTTGTTATCCGAACGCTAGTAGATGGGTGCCGTCCCGCCAATGTGTCCCAGGGGCAACGCCGTTCGCGCTCGACCAGGCGCCTGGGGTGAAGGCTGTTCCGCCCCCTAGGCGTTGCCCCGGGTGGCGGTCGTCTCCAGGGCCATGACGTCGCTGGCGTCCTCGGCGTCCATGATCTTCAGCAGCCGGGCGCGGGCCCGGTTGACCCGGCTTTTGATGGTGCCGAGGGCGCAGCCGCAGATCTCCGCCGCCTCCTCATAGGAAAGGCCCGCGGCGCCCACCAGGATCAGGGCTTCGCGATGCTCGTCGGGCAGTTGCTGCAGCGCCGCCTGCAGCGAGCGCATGGCCACGCTCCAGTCCTGCGTGGGCGGAGACCTCAGGCTGCCGGCGTATTCGCCCGCCTCGTCGCGGACCTCGCGGCGCCGGCGCAGAACGTTCGTGTAGTAGGTGTTCCGAAGGATGGTGAAGAGCCAGGCCCGCAGGTTGGTGCCGGGCTCGAACTTGTCCCGGTTGCTCCAGGCCTTGATCAGCGTGTCCTGGACGAGATCATCGGCGTCCGAGCCGTTGTGGCTGAGCGACCAGGCGAAGGCCCGCAGCGCAGGGATCAGGCCCACGACCTCGTCCCGCCAACTGGACGACGAATCCATTTTGGTCCTTTCGGGCCCGGAACGACCCTGGGCGGCGGCCGGCGGGGCCGCGGTCGGGTCGGGGCGCTGGAGTGGCTGGGTCGGCCGTTGAACGCGCCCCCCATGCATCTGTTCCGGCCCCGGGCAGGGCGGAAAAACCTTCAGATTCCCGGAACTTCCGGGCGAGGCTCACGTTGCCGACCGGCGTCCGGATTCAGGCCCGCGTGCGGCTCCCATGTCGGCGCGCGACGCCGGTCGTTGTCCGGGCCGCGGGGCCTGCCCACATGAGGGACGCCTGCGTCTTGGGAGGGACCATGCGACCGATCGAACGCGGCCAGGACGCCACCACGCCCGTCTCCGACGCCCTGGACCGCTACCTGACGGTCCGCCAGGCCACCGAAGCCTTGATCCGGCCGCTCACGCCCGAGGACATGCAGGTCCAGTCCATGCCGGACGCCAGTCCGGTGAAGTGGCACCTGGCGCACACCAGCTGGTTCTTCGAGACCTTCCTGCTGACGCCGGCGCTGGCGGGTTACCGGCCTTTCGACCCCCGCTTCGCCTATCTGTTCAACTCGTACTACGAGGCGATAGGCCCGCGTCAGCCCCGGCCGGCCCGGGGCCTGATGACCCGGCCGTCGCTCGATGACGTGCTGGCCTACCGCGCCCATGTGGACGCTGCCATGGCGCGGCTGCTGGCGGACGAGCCGCCGTCGGGCTTGGCGAGGCTCCTCGACCTCGGCCTCGCCCATGAGGAACAGCATCAGGAGCTGATCCTGATGGATGTCCTCCACCTGTTCGCCGCCTCGCCGCTGGATCCGGCCTATGCGCCCCCGCGGCCGGCGCCGCCTGCATCCGCGCCCCCGCTGGGCTGGGTCGGCTTCGAAGGCGGCCTCGTGGAGATCGGTCACGACGGCCCGGGCTTCGCCTTCGACAACGAGACGCCGCGGCATCGGGTCTGGCTGGAGCCCTTCCGCCTGGCCGACCGGCTGGTGACCAACGGCGAATGGCAGGCCTTCATGGCCGACGGCGGCTATGAGCGGCCCGAGCTCTGGCTTTCCGATGGCTGGGCGCGGGTGCAGGCCGAAGGCTGGCGGGCGCCGCTCTACTGGCGCGAGGGCGAGGAGGGCTGGATGACCATGACCCTGCGCGGCCTCCGGCCCGTGGACCCCGCCGCGCCGGTCGCCCATGTCAGCTACTACGAGGCCTGCGCCTATGCGGCGTGGGCCGGGGCGCGCCTGCCCACCGAGGCGGAATGGGAGCATGCTGCGGCCGATATTGGGGGGGAGGGCGTTTTCCTGGCCTCAGGCCATCTGACGCCGCGCCCCGCGCCGTCGGGCACCGGCCTGCGTCAGATGTTCGGCGACCTGTGGGAATGGACGTCCAGCGCCTACGGCGCCTATCCGGGTTTCCGGCCGGCGGCCGGGGCGGTGGGCGAGTACAACGGCAAGTTCATGGCCGGGCAGTTCGTCCTGCGCGGCGGCGCCTGCGTTACGCCCGACGGCCACGTGCGGCGCACCTACCGCAACTTCTTCTATCCGCATCAGCGCTGGATGTTCGCGGGCGTGCGCCTGGCGAAGGACGGCCTGGGCGAGGCCGGGCGCGACTTCGAGGCCGACGTGGTCGAGGGGCTTTCGCGCTCTCCGAAGCGCCTGTCGCCCAAGTACCTCTACGACGCCGAGGGCTCGCGGCTGTTCGAGGCCATCACTGACCTGCCGGAATATTATCCGACCCGCACCGAGGTCGGCCTGCTGCGCGAGGCGGCGGCCGAGATCTCGCAACTCATTCCGAAGGGCGCGGCCCTGGTGGAGTTCGGAAGCGGCGCGAGCGTGAAGACCCGAATCCTGCTGGATGCAGCGCCGCAGATCGCCGTCTACACGCCCATCGACATCTCCGCCTCGGCCCTGGAGGCGGCGGCCGAGGCCATCGGCGCGGACTATCCCGATCTCGTGGTGACGCCGCTGCGCGAGGATTTCACCCGCGCCCTGGCGCTGCCGGCGGAGACGGCGGGGCGGCCGGTGGTCGGCTTCTTCCCGGGCTCCACCATCGGCAACTTCACCCCGGATGAGGCCAAGGCATTCCTGGCGGTTGCGCGTCGGCTGCTGAGAGCGGGCGCCCGCTTCCTGGTGGGGATTGATCTGAAGAAGGACCGCGCCACGCTTGAAGCGGCCTATGACGACGCCCAGGGCGTCACGGCGGCCTTCAACCTGAACCTGCTCAAGCGGATCAATCGCGTGCTGGGGGGCGACTTCGACCTCGGCGCCTTTGCTCACCGGGCCGTCTGGAATGAGGCCGAGGGCCGCGTGGAGATGCACCTGGTGAGCCTGAAGGACCAGGTGGTCACGGTGGCCGGCCGCCGGTTCGGCTTCGCGGCCGGCGAGACCCTGCACACCGAGAATTCCTACAAGTTTACCTTGGAGGGCTTTGCGGAACTGGCCGGTGCGGCCGGCTGGAGGCTGGAGCGGTGGTGGGCCTGCGCCCACCCCGCCTTCGCCATCGTCTCGTTGACGACGTCCTAGCCTTCGCGACCGCGGGTGCGTCCGCCGCCGCGCGAGGCCTCGCCGCCCTTGCGCCCGGCCGAGGCGGCCAGATCGCGATCCTTGGCGAAGCTGCGCTTCTCCCCGGGCACGCTTGCGCCGCCCTTGCGGGCGATCTCGCGACGCCGTTCAGGATTCATGGCAGCGAAGCCCCGTCGGGCTCTCGGCTTTCCGGTATCGACGCTGGGCATTTGTCTCAACTCTCCTAATCGGGCGACGGGAGGGGCAGGTCTGGAGAGGCGTGTCCGCCCGGCCGCTCGCCTTCACGCGGCCAGTCGGAGTCCCAGGGCGGCGCGGGGTCGGCGCGGCCGCTCGCCGGCGGGTCTTGGTCTTGCAGGGCTTCCGGCTCGGACATGACGCCTCGCAGGGGTTCACGGTCTGGCTAACCCGTGAGCCCCGGCAGAGGTTGCGTAGGGGGATGCTTCTTATTCCCGCCGCATTTGGGCGGGGCGGGCCAGGCGTGGCCGCACGCCCTCTAGAGGGGCAGCTGCACCCGCGCCGTCAGGCCGCCTGATGGGCGGTTCACAAGCTCGACATCGCCGCCGTGCCCCCGGGCGATGGATCGCACCACGGCCAGCCCCAGGCCGATGCCGCCGGTCTTGCGGTTGCGGGAAGGCTCGCGCCGGTAGAACGGCTCAAACACCCGCTCGGCGTCCTCGGGCGGAATGCCGGGGCCGTCGTCGTCGATCTCGACGATCGCATGGGCCTCGTGGCGGAAGACCCGCGCCCGGGCCTGGCCGCCGAACTTCACCGCATTCTCCAGCAGGTTGGCGAACAGGCGGCGCAGGGCCATGGGGTCGCCGTCCAGCACCACCTTGTCCCCGGGCTCCATCTCGGCCGGGGCGCCCGTCTCGGCCATCTCGTCGCACAGGCTCTCCAGCAGCGAGGACAGCTCCAGGGGCGTGCGCTCGCCCGCCCGGCTGGTGTCGCGCACGAAGGCGAGGGTGGCCGTGATCATCTCCTCCATCTGGTCGAGGTCGGAGGCGAATTTGGCGCGCTGCTCGTCGGGCAGGGCCTCGATGCGGAAGCGCAGGCGGGTGAGGGGCGTGCGCAGGTCGTGGGCGATGGCGGCGACCATGGCCGTGCGGTCCTCGACGTAGCGGCGCAGGCGCTGCTGCATCTCGTTGAAGGCGCGGGTGGCCACGGCGATCTCGGTGGGGCCCCTCAGCTCCAGCGGCGGCGCCGTGGGGTCGCGCCCGAGCCGCTCGGCGGCGCCCGCAAAGCCCTTGATCGGGGTGGAGAGCCGCCGGGCGAAGATCCACGCCACCGGCGCCATGGCCAGGGCCGACAGCACGAACCACAGGGCCACCCGCTTCTGCCAGTCGGACAGGCCGAACTGCGGCCGGGTGCCGATCACCAGCCAGCGGCCGTCGGCCTGGCGCAGGCCCACCTCGAACGGCGCGGTAAGGAAATGCTCCTCCCGCACGCCCTGACGGGCCGCCCGGTCGCGCAGGACGCGGCTGACCCGCCGGTCGGCCAGGGGACCGCGCTCGCCCGCGATGACCACGTCCTTGGGATTCATGCCCAGGTCCTGGGCGATGCGGGCGCGGATCAGGGGGACGAACCGGCCTTCCAGCAGCGGCGCGGGTGGCTCGTCCTCCATGCGGCGGCGCAGGGGCGGGCGCTCGGTGAAGGTCGGCGGCTGGCCTTCCGCCGTGCGCGCGATCTCGCTCACCCGATAGATGTCCGGGGTCGGCGGGGGCAGCCGGAACAGGAGGAAGATGCTGATGGCCCAGGCGGCCACCAGGGTGAGCCCCGTCAGGGTCAGGAGCTGCACGAAGAACGAGGCGGCGGGGCGCCCCTCTCGGGTCATGTGCGCTTCACCTTGGCGGTGAACATGTAGCCCTCGTTGCGGATCGTGCGGATCAGGTCGTGGCTGTCGCCGCTGTCGTCCAGCTTGCGGCGCAGGCGGCTGATCTGCACGTCGATGGCCCGGTCGAAGGCGTCGCTGTCGGGCCCGCGGGCGTATTCCAGCAGCTGGTCGCGGGTCAGCACCCGCTGCGGCCGCTCCACGAAGGCGCGGAGCAGGGAGAACTCGCCCGAGGACAGGTTCACCACCACCCCGGCCGGCGAGCGCAGCTCGCGGCGCACGAGGTCGAGCCGCCAGCCGGCGAACTCGCAGCCTGCGCCCAGCGTCCCCGGCGCCCCCCGGTGCTCGGCCCGGCGCAGCACGGCGCGCACCCGGGCCAGCAGCTCGCGTGGATTGCAGGGCTTGGCCAGGTAGTCGTCAGCGCCCAGCTCCAGGCCGACGATGCGGTCGGTGTCCTCGCCCATGGCCGAGAGCATGATGATCGGCGGGCTGGTCTCCTGGGCGGTCAGCCGCCGGCAGATGGCCAGGCCGTCCTCGCCGGGCAGCATCACGTCGAGCACGATCAGGTCCACGGAGTTCCGCTCGAGGACGCGCTCCATCTCGGCCGCGTCGGCGGCGGTTTCCACCCGGTAGCCATGTCGGCCCAGGAAGTCCGAGACGACGTCGCGGATGCCCGGATCGTCGTCCACCATCAGGATGCGCGCGCCGGCGCCGACCATGTCAGGGGCAAGCTCCATGGACGCCAGGATGCGCTGACGCGGTAACCCTCGAATGTCTCGTATGAAACTCGTATTTCACCGCGCTTACTCGCCGGCCAGCACCGAGTCCGCGACAAAGGGATTGGTGCGGCGCTCCTGGCCGAAGGTGGACATCGGCCCGTGGCCGGGCACGAAGCGGACGTCGTCCCCCAGCGGCCACAGCTTCTGGGTGATCGAGGCGATCAGGTCGGCATGGTTGCCGCGCGGAAAGTCGGTCCGCCCGATGGAGCCCTGGAAGAGCACGTCGCCCACCTGGGCGAAGCGGGCCTGGCGGTGGAAAAACACCACATGGCCCGGGGTGTGGCCGGGACAGTGGATGACCTCGAACTCGGTCTCGCCCAGGGTGACGGTGTCGCCGTCGCCCAGCCAGCGGTCCGGGGTGAACGAGCGGGCGTCCGGCATGCCCCAGCGGGCCCCCGAGGCGGCGATGTCGTCGATCCAGAACTGATCGTCCGGATGCGGCCCCTCGATGGGCGCCCCCGTGGCCTCCTTCAGCGCCGCGGCGCCGCCGGCATGGTCCAGGTGGCCGTGGGTGATCCAGATCTTCTCCAGCGTCAGGTCCTGGTCCTTCAGGGCCTGCAGCAGGCGCGGAACCTCGCCGCCGGGATCGATGGCCGCGGCCTTTTTCGTCTTCACGCACCAGACCAGGGTGCAGTTCTGCTGGAGCGGGGTGACCGGCGCGATGATGGCGCGGATCGGAAGGGGCGGCTGCGGAGCGTTCATGTCGTCCTATGATCGAGGTTCGCGGCCCTAAAGAAAAGGCCCGGGGCGCGCCCCGGGCCTCTCCGTCTTGTCTCGGCCTGTGCTTAGTCCGAGGCGCCCGGCATCGGCGGCACCGCGGTCGGCGGCGCGTCGGTGTCGAGCTCGTGTGTTTCCACGATCCCGCGGCCGACGTGGCTGCGCGAGCGGCTGTAGCCGAAGTAGACCACCAGGCCGACCAGGGCCCAGATCACGAACAGCCACTTGCTCTTATCGTCGAGGCTGAAGAACAGGTAGACGCAGCCCACGGCCGAGAGCGTGCCCGTCAGATAGACGAACGGCGTCCTGAACGGCCGGTGCCGGTTCGGATCGGTCTTGCGGATCACCATCACCGCGATCGACACGGCGGCGAAGGCGAACAGCGTGCCCGAGTTCGAGATGTTGGCGAGCTGGCCCACCGGGAAGAACGCCGCGAACAGCGCCACAGCCATGCCCGTGAGCACGGTGATCACGTGCGGCGTCTTGAACTTCGGGTGGATCTTCGAGAACGCCGACGGCAGCAGCCCGTCCCGGCTCATCACGAAGAAGATGCGGGTCTGGCCGAACATCATCATCAGGATGACCGAGGGCAGGGCGAGGCCGGCGGCCAGGCCCAGCAGGTTGCCGATCTGCGGCCAGCCGATCTGGCGCAGGGTCCAGGCCAGGGCTTCCTTCGAGCAGACCACCGCGCCGTCGTTGATGGCGGCGCAGGCGGCGGCCAGCTCGCGGCTGCCCGGCTCCAGGTGGGCGCCATTGGCTCCCATCACCGGCTGGGCGCCCACGGTGCCGATCACACCCGAGGCCACCAGCAGGTAGAAGATGGTGCAGAAGCCCAGGGAGCCGATCAGGCCGATGGGCATGTTGCGCTGCGGGTTCTTGGTCTCCTCGGCCGCCGTCGAGACGGCGTCGAAGCCGACGTAGGCGAAGAAGATCGAGGCCGCGGCCGCCGACACGCCCGCAAAGCCCAGGGGCATGAAGGGCGTGAACTGCTCCATGTTCATCACCGGCACGGCCAGGATGATGAACAGGGTCAGGGCCGTCACCTTGATCGCCACCAGGATGGCGTTGACCGTGGCGCTTTCCTTGGTGCCGATCACCAGCAGCCAGGTCACCAGGCCCGCCACGAACATGGCCGGCAGGTTGATGAAGCCGCCGTCGAACGGCCCGAGGGTCAGCGCAGCGGGGATGTCGATCCCGAACGCCGCCTCAATGAGGCCGACCACGTAGCCGGACCAGCCCACCGACACCGCGCCTGCGGCGACGGCGTATTCCAGGATCAGCGCCCAGCCGACCATCCAGGCCACGATCTCGCCCATCACGGCGTAGCTGTAGGTGTAGGCCGAGCCGGACACCGGCACCATCGACGCCATCTCGGCGTAGCAGAGCGCGGCGATCGCGCAGACCACGCCGGCGATGACGAAGGACAGCATCATGCCGGGGCCCGCCTTCTGGGCGGCCTCGGCGGTGAGGACGAAGATGCCGGTGCCGATCACGGCGCCGATGCCCAGCATGGTGAGCTGGAAGGCGCCGAGAGAGCGATGAAGTGATTTCTTTTCCGCGGTCGCCAGGATCGCGTCGAGCGGCTTAACGCGCCACATATTCCCTCCGAGCAGCGACCCCCCTGGCCGCCGTTGAAAAAGCTGGCGGACCGTTGCGTGCTTGCCGCGCTCGGTCAAGCACGCAACGCTGGCGAGGGCGCCGACCATTCGCTAGAGCCCCGCCGATGCTACCGGTCCACGAGGCTCTGCCTGCGCTGAAGGCGCAACTTGCGCAAGCGAACGCCGCCGTGCTCGTCGCGCCGCCCGGCGCGGGCAAGACCACCGTTGTCCCACTGGAGCTCCTGGACGAGCCCTGGCTCGGCGCGGGGAGAATCATCGTTCTCGAGCCCCGGCGCCTGGCCGCCCGAGCCGCCGCCCACCGGATGGCCCAGACCCTCGGCGAGCCGGTCGGGGCCACCGTGGGTTACCGGGTGCGGATGCAGTCCAAGGTCTCGGCCCGGACCCGCATCGAGGTGGTCACCGAGGGGGTCTTCACCCGGATGATTCTGGCCGACCCGGAGCTGGCCGGGGTCGGCTGCGTGATATTCGACGAATTCCATGAGCGCAGCCTGGACGCCGACCTCGGCCTCGCCCTGGCTCGGGACGCCCAGAAGCTGCTGCGCGAGGACCTTCGGCTGCTGGTGATGTCGGCCACCCTCGATGGCGCCGCCGTCGCCCGGCTGCTGGATGATGCGCCGGTGGTGGAAAGCCAGGGGCGGATGTTCCCGGTGGAGACCCGCTACCTCGGCCGCGACGAGACCCTGCGCCTGGAGGACCGGATCGTCCGGGCCGTGGAACGGGCCTTGGCGGAGGAGACCGGCAGCATCCTGGTCTTCCTCCCCGGCCAGGGCGAGATCCTGCGCGCCGCCGAGCGGCTCGGCGAGCGCCTGCGGCGGCCGGACGTGGACATCGCGCCCCTGTATGGCGCTCTCGACCCGCGCGACCAGGACCGGGCCATCGAGCCTGCGCCGCCGGGGCGCCGCAAGGTGGTGCTGGCCACCTCCATCGCCGAGACCAGCCTGACCATCCAGGGCGTGCGGGTGGTGATCGACTGCGGCCTCGCCCGCGTGCCGCGCTATGATCCGGCCAGCGGTCTCATGCGCCTGGCCACCGTGCGGGTCTCCCGCGCCGCCGCTGACCAGCGCCGGGGCCGCGCCGGCCGCACCGAGCCCGGCGCCTGCTATCGCCTGTGGGACGAGGCCGAGACCCGCGCCCTGCCGGCCTATGGCGATCCCGAGATTCTCGACGCGGACCTGTCGGGCCTCGCCCTCGATCTCGCCCGCTGGGGGGCGAAGGACGCCTCGGACCTGGCGTTCCTCGATCCGCCGCCGCCGGCGGCCTTCGCCGAGGCCCGGGCGCTGCTGCGGCGGCTGGAGGCCCTGGACGAGACCGGGGTGCTCACCGCCCACGGCCGGGCCCTGGCGGACTTTCCCCTGGCCCCGCGGCTGGCCCACATGGTCCTCAAGGCCGCCGAGACCGGCCAGGCGGCCCGCGCCGCGCGCATCGCGGCCCTGATGACCGAGCGGGGCCTGGGCGGTCGCGACGCCGACCTGCGCCACCGCCTGGAACAGCTCGAACGCGACCGCAGCCCCAGGGCCCGGGACGCCAAGGCCCTGGCCGACCGTTGGGCCGCCCTTGCGCCCAAGGGCGGGACGGGAGAGCCGCTGTCCGACGGCCTGTTGCTCGCCTTCGCCTATCCCGAACGGGTGGCGAAGGCCCGGGGCGGGCAGGGCGAGTTCCAGCTGGTCACCGGCCGGGGCGCCTTCGTCGAGCCCACCGATGCGCTCGCCCGGGAATCCTGGCTGGCCGTGGGCGAGCTGGGCGGCGGCGAGCGCCGTGACCGCATCCTGCTGGCCGCGCCCCTGGACGAGGCCGACCTTTCCGCCTTCGCCGACCAGTTCGAGGTGGAGGAGCGGCTGGAAGAGACTGGCGGCGGGCGCCTGCGGGCCAAGCGCATCACTCGCCTGGGGCGGCTCGCCGTGCGCGAGGAGATCGACGACAGCCCCGACCCGGCGCTTATCGCCCGTGCTCTGGCCGACCGGGTGCGGCGCGAGGGGCTGAAAATCCTGCCCTGGGGCGAGGCGGCGCTCTCCCTGCGCGCGCGGGCCGCCTTCCTGCACGCCCGGGACCCCGAGGCCTGGCCCGACCTGTCCGACGCAGCCCTTCTGGAACGCCTGGACGACTGGCTGACCCCGGTGCTGGAGGGGCTGCGCGGCCTGAACGGCCTGAAGCCCGACGTGCTGGACGGCGCCCTGCGCAGCCTCGTGCCCTGGGACGTCCAGCGCCGCCTCGACGCCGAGGCGCCGGCCCGCTGGACAGCGCCCACCGGCAACAGCTTCGCCATCGACTACGCCGCCGAGGCCGGGCCGCGGGTGGACGTGCGGGTGCAGGAGGTGTTCGGCCTGTCCCAGCACCCTGCCGTCGGCGGCGTTCCGCTGACCCTCAGCCTGCTGTCGCCCGCCCATCGGCCGATCCAGACCACCAGGGATCTTCCCGGATTCTGGAAGGGCTCGTGGAAGGAGGTCCGCACCGAGATGCGGGGCCGCTATCCCAAACACGTCTGGCCCGAGGACCCGGCCAGCGCCGCCCCGACCACCCGGGCCAAGCCCCGGGGAACCTGACCCGGCCCGGGCGCCGGCCGTCAGCTGGTGGCGGCGTAGATCATGATCCCGGTGGCCACCGACAGGTTCAGGCTGTCGGCCCGGCCGCGCATGGGGATCTTCACGTTCAGGTCGGGCAGGGCGGCCATCTCCGGCGTCAGGCCCTGCTGCTCGTTGCCCATCAGGATCAGGGACGGCTTGCGATAGTCGGCGCTGGCGTGGCTGTGGGTGGCGGTGAGCAGGGTGCCCACCACCGAGCCGGGCCAGGACCTGAGCCAGGCGGCGAATTCGGCCTCGCTCGCCCGCGACAGGGGCACGGCGAAGATCGACCCCATGGTGGCCCGCACCGCCTCCACCGAATAGGGATCGCAGCACTCGCCCACCAGGATCACCCCGCCGCAGCCGGCCGCGTCGGCGGTGCGCACGATGGTTCCCAGGTTCCCTGGGTCGCGCACCCGGTGCAGGGCCACCCAGCACGAGGCCGCCCCTGGGTCGATCTCGGCGAGCGGCCGGTACATCTGCCGGAAGACGCCCACCACGGCCTGCGGATTGTCGCGCTTGGACACCTTGGCGAGGATGTCGTGATTGACCTCGATGACCTCGCCCCGGGCGGCGCGGGTCGCCTCGGCCGCCTTCTTCAGCAGCGGGTGGTTCGCCGCCTCCGGGCCGTACATCAGGATGCGCGGGGCGTGCCCCAGCTCGACGCCCTCGGTGACGTGTTTCAGTCCCTCGGCCAGGAACAGGCCGGTCTCGTCGCGGTCCTTGCGCAGGTGCAGGGCGCGGACGGCCTTCACGGTCGGGTTCGACAGGGACGTGATCGTGCGGCTCACGCAGCGCCCTCCCGGGACCAGCGGCCGTAGAAGCTCATGCCGATGGCGCGTTCCGGCCGGCCCTTGGGGGCGTCCTCCACCAGGGCCAGCTCGCCCCAGTCGATCCGCCCGCCGCGTCCGTCCAGCACCTCGGCCAGCAGGCCCGAGAGCGCCGCGCCCGAGATGCGCTCGGCATAGGCGTTGAGGATCAGGAATGAGGCGTTTTCCGAAAGAAGTTCAGCGCATAGCCGGGCGAGTTCAGGCAGGTCCTCAAACAGGCGCCACACCTGGCCGTCGGGCCCGCGGCCATATTTCGGCGGGTCGAGGATGATGCCGTCGTACTTCGAGCCCCGGCGCACCTCGCGCTGCACATAGCGCCGTGCATCCTCGACGATCCAGCGGATCGGCCGGTCGGCGAGCCGGGACAGATCGGCGTTCTCCCGGGCCATGGTCACCGCCTTCTTCGAGGCGTCCACATGGGTGACCTGGGCGCCGGCCGCGGCCATGGCGAGGGTCGCGACGCCCGTATAGCCGAACAGGTTCAGCACCTTGGGCTGGCCGGCCTTGCGGACCGCCTCGTCCAGGAAGGTCCAGTTGGCGGCCTGCTCGGGGAAGAACGCCAGGTGCCGGAAGGCCGTGAACCGGCCGAGGAAGCGCACGTCGCGCCAGGCCAGCGGCCAGGCTTCCTTGGGCTTGCCGCGGAATCGCCAGCGGCCGGCGTCCTCGTCGTCGGCGGTGGGGTCGAAGACGGCGTCGGCCTTGTCCCACAGGTCAGGGCGTCGGCGCGCCCACAGGCACTGGGGTTCGGGCCGGACCACCGTATAGGGGCCGTAACGCTCCAGCTTCTTGCCTTCGCCCGAGTCCAGCAGGGCATAGTCCGCCCAGCCTTCGGTGCGCATCACGCCGGGCGCGTCGGCGACGGTAGGGCGGCTCATGGCGGCCTTGAAGCGCAAGCTGCGCGCCGCGTCCAGTCCGCGCCGGCGCCGGCAGGTTTCCGTAACGTGGGCTTGTCACCGCCCGGGATTTGGGCTCCGCTGGCGGCAGGGCACTTGGGGACCAGAGCAGACGTGACAGCTGTGGAGACGACGTCGCGGAAATCCGCGCGCAAGGCCAAGGGCGACGGGCACCTGCGCCGCGCCGAGATTCTGGAAGCCGCCGAGCGCATCTTCGTGGCCGAGGGCTACGAGGGGGCGACGATCCGCAAGATCGCCGACGAGGTCGGCGTCTCGTCCACGGCCCTCTACATGCACTTCCAGGACAAGGGGTGCATCCTGCTGGAGATCTGCGAGCGGACCCTGCGGAATCTCTACGAGACCAACCGCGAGATCGCGGCCAAGCCGCTCGATCCGGTGGTGCGGGTGCGGATGATGCTGGAGGCCTACATGCGCTGGGGCCTGGCGCACCCCAACGCCTACCAGCTTGTCTATTGCACGCCGCGTCCGGTATCGGCGCAGCCTTGGCCCGAAGGCACGGCGGACCTGAGCCGACAATGCTACGAGATCTTCTCCGGCGCGGTGCGCGAGATCGCCGCCCAGGGCCGGCTGCGGACCGGCGAGGCCGACTCGGCCGCCCAGGCGCTGTGGATGGGTTGCCACGGGGTGGTGGCCCTGCTGATCGCCCGGCCAGGGTTCGGCTGGGCCGATTCCGAGACGCTCATGAAGCTCAGCCTCGAGGGCATGCTGCACGGCCTGGTCATCGACTAGGCCTGGTCCTCGGGCTTTCGCTCGCCGCCGGCGCCGCCCAGGCCGGGCCGCGCGTCCTGTCGCTCGACGCCTGCGCCGACCAGTATGTCATGGGCCTCGCCGCCCGGCCTGACATCGTGGGGGTCTCCACCCGCGCCGACGACGCCGACTCGCGCCTGCGCCATCTGGCCGTCGGCCTGCCCAAGCGGCGGGTGGACCTGGAGACCGCCCTGGCCGTCCGTCCCGACGTGGTGGTCCGCTACTGGGGCGGGGAGCCCCGGCTGATCGCGGCGCTGCGCAAGCGCGGCGTGACGGTGGTGACCATTCCCGATGCGACGGATTTCGACGGCGTGCGGGCGAGCGTGCGGGCCGTGGCCGCCGTCCTGGACCGCCGGGCCCAGGGCGAGGCGGTGATCGCCCGGATGGACGCCCGCCTGGCCCGCGCCGCCGGCGCCTGGCGCGGCGCGCCCGCCCTCTACATGACCCCCGGCGGCGTCACCGCCGGGCGGGGAACGCTGGTGGACGCGGTGCTGCGCGCCGCCGGCATGACCAATGTGGAGACCCGGCCGGGCTACCAGACCATCTCCCTCGAACAGATGGCCATGTCGCCGCCGCGGACGGTGGTGCTGGGCTTCTTCGACACCTTCCAGCTCTCGGGCGACAGCTGGGGCGTGGGCCGCCACCGGGTGCTGCAGCGCACCGCCGCCGCCCGCCAGGTGGCGAGCCTGCCGGGCGCGCTGCTGGGCTGTCCGGACTGGGGCGCGGCTGAGGCCGCCGAACTGCTGGCCGCCAAGGCGCCGCGATGAGGCCCGCGGTCCTCAACCTCCTGCTGGCCCTGGCGGCCGTGGCCTTCGCCGCGGGCGGCCTCCTGCTGGGCGAGACCCAGCTCACCTCGGCCCAGGTGGCCGAAGCCTTCGCCGATCCGGCCTCCGGCCCGGGCGTCGTCCTCTGGGAGATCCGCCTGCCGCGCACCGCCGCCGCCCTGGTGGTCGGGGCCGCCCTGGGCTTGGCGGGGGCGGTGATGCAGGGGCTGCTGCGCAACCCCCTGGCCGATCCCGGGGTGCTCGGGGTCTCGGGCGGCGCCGGCCTGGGGGCGGCCTTGGCGATCTCCCTGGGGCTGGCCGGCACGCCGGGGGCCATCGAGGCGGCCGCCCTGGCCGCGGCCCTGCTGGTGGGCTTGGTGCTCACGGGGCTCGCCGCGCGGTTCCGCGAACCCGAGACCCTGATCCTGTTCGGGGTCGCCCTTTCGGCCTTCCTCGGGGCCCTGACCTCGCTGGTGTTCAACTTCTCGCCGTCCCCCGTCACCCTGGCTGAGGTCTTCTCCTGGCTGCTCGGCTCGGTGGCCAACCGCGACTGGCTGGACATCGTCCGCCAGCTGCCCGCCCTGGCCGTGGGCGCGGGCCTGTCGGTCTATGCCGCCCGGGGCCTCGTCATGCTGACCCTTGGCGAGGAGGCCGCCGCGCTCTCGGGCCTGCCCATGACCCGCCTGCGGGCCGCCGCCGTGGCCGGCGCCTCGCTGCTCACCGGCGCCTCGGTGGCCATGGCCGGGATCGTCGGCTTCGTGGGCCTGGCCGCGCCGCACCTGGTCCGCGCCGGCGCCGGCGGCGACCCCGGCCGCGTGCTGCTGCCCTCGGCCCTGGCCGGGGCGGTGCTGCTGGCCGCCGCCGACCTCGCCGCCCGCCTGATCCCCACCGACCTGGAGCTGAAGCTGGGGGTGGTCACGGCCCTGTTCGGCGCCCCGCTGTTCGCCCTGATCGCCTGGCGCGCCGCGCGGAGCTGGCGCGGATGAGCACCGGCGTTCCCGCCCTGGCCCTGCGCGAGGCCGTCGTCCGGCGCGGCCCCGCCGTGGTGCTGGATGGCGTCAGCCTTGAGGTCCGTCCCGGCGAGATGCTGGGCGTCGTGGGCGCCAACGGCTCGGGCAAGACGACCCTCCTGCGCGCCGCCCTCGGCCTCGTGCGCCTCGCCGCCGGCCGGGCCGAACTCGCCGGACGGGACGTCCGGTCCTTGCGCGAAGCCGCGCGGGCCCGCCTGGCCGGATACCTGCCGCAGGAGCGGCATGTGGGCTGGAACATGACCGCCGCCCGGATCGCCGGCCTTGGCGCCTTCCACCTGCGTCCGGCCGAGGCCCAGGCCCGCGCCGAGGCCGCCCTCGGACGGGTCGGCCTCGCCGCCCTGAAGGATCGCGGGGTGCTTGAGATGTCGGGGGGCGAGCGCGCCCGGGTGCTGCTGGCGCGCCTCCTGGCCGCCGCCCCGCCGCTGCTGGTGGCCGACGAACCCATCGCCGGCCTCGATCCCGACGCCCAGCTCCTGGCCCTCGACCTTCTGCGCGAGGAGGCGGGGCAGGGGCGCGCCGTCGTGCTCACCCTCCACGACCTGGCCCTGGCCGCCCGCTACTGCGACCGCCTGGTGGTGCTGAGCCGGGGGCGGATCATCGCCGAGGGCAGGCCGGAGGCGGCGCTGACCCCCCAGGTGCTGGCCGAGGCCTTCGCCCTGGAGGGCCGCCTGGCCCTGACGCCCGACGGCCCGATGCTGGCCGCGCGCCGCCGCTAGCGGCCGGCGGCGGTGCGGATCGGCTCAGGGCCCGGATAGCCATAGCCGCCGCGCTTCAGGTCGCCCGAGAGCGTGATCGGGGCCGAGCCGCCGTTCAGCTTGGCCCGGTACACCTGCATGTTCTCCATCACCCGCATCACGTAGTTGCGCGTCTCGGAAAAGGGGATGCACTCGATGAAGTCGAGCGGGTCGGTGGAGCTGGTCCGGGGATCGCCGCACATGGCCGCCCACTGCGGCGGCCGGCCGGGGCCCGCGTTGTAGCCAGCGGCGGCCATGATGTACGAGCCGGAGAACCGCTCCACGAGCTGGCCGAGGAAGGCCGAGCCCAGGCGCATGTTGTGGTCGGGCTCCCACAGCATCTCGGTGGTGTGGGCGACGCCGATCCGCTTGGCCACCGTCGCCGCCGTGGCGGGCAGCAGCTGCATCATGCCCCGGGCGTCGGCGTGGCTGCGCACCCGCGGGTCGAAACCGCTTTCCTGGCGGGTGATGCCCAGCACCAGCGCCGGCTCGGGCGCGCCGGCGACCTGCGGCGGCGTGCGATAGGGATAGCCCCGGTCGGCCAGGATGAGGCCCCGCTGGGCCGCCGCCCGCACCACCTTCATGGAGGTGTCCTGGTCGCCGTAGTTGCGCACCAGGTCGACCAGCAGCGCCGCCTCCTGTCTCGTGGGCACCACGTCGTCCAGGTGCAGGGCGAAGACCCGGAACAGGTCGCGCTGGCCCTGTTCGGCCAGCAGCCGGGCGGCCTGCACCGGCTCGCGCGCCTCGAACCGGGCCCGGTCGGCGGCGGTGAGCTCGGGATCCTTCGGCAGGGTCAGGCGCATGCCCAGCTTCTCGGCGGCGAGCTGGCCGTAGAAGGTGGTGAGGTGCTGCGCCCCTTGGGCATAGAAGCCCTGGGCCGCGGCGGCCTCGCGGCGCGCCTCGGCGGCGCGGCCCAGCCAGTAATAGGCCCGGCCCTTGGTGATGGGCGAGGAGCCGATCCGCTCCAGATTGGCGAAGTGGCGGCCGGCGGCGGCCGGGTCGTTCAGCTTCGAAAGCGCGATCCAGCCCGCGTAGAACTCGGCGTCCGCCGCATTGGCGCCCGAGGTGAGCCCCGCGTTGGCGGCGGACTGGTACGCGGCGCGCCAGTCGCCGTTGCGGATGGCCGCCAGGGTCAGGCGGTGGCGCTCGTACCAGATGCGGTCGCCCTGTTCCTGGGTGACCACCGTCCTGGGGAAGTTCGGGACCTGGGCCAGGGCCAGGGTGTCGAGGCCCTTGCGGCGCAGGTAGCCGGCCCGCTCGAAGGCCACGCCCGGCGAGGCTTGGTCGGCGGGCGTCAGGGCTCCGTAGAGGTCATTGGCGTTGGCCGCGTCCGAGCGCAGGGCGATCCGCGCCAGGGCCGGCGCCTGCCGGTCGGCGGGCAGCAGGGCCACCATCTCCCGCGCCGCCGGCCCTTGCGGGCCATAGAGCAGGATGTCGGCCCGGCGGACATGGTCCTCGGCCGTGAAGGCCTCGGGGAAGCGGGCCAGCATGGTCCGCTGGGCGTCGGCCTCGAAGCTCTTGGTGGTCCACCAGCGGCGCAGCAGGTCCCGGGCCGCCTGGGCCTGGCCCTGCATGCGATAGGCCGAGGCGAGGGCGATGGCGCCATAGGCGGTCTGCGGCTCCTGGCCGCCGAACCAGGCGATGATCTCGGCCGGGCTCTTGCCCGAGGTCTCCAGCAGCTTCTCGGCCACCGCCTGGCGGCGGGCGGCCCGGGGCCAGCCCTCCATGGACCGGCGGGCGGCGTCCACCTCGTAGAAGCCGAGCGTTTCGGCGGCGGCGTCCACGAGCGCCCAGGTGGCGGTCTTCTTGGCGATCGGGTCGCTGAGGGCGGCGATGGCGTTGCGGGCGCCGGCGACGTCGGCCCGCTTGGCCGAGGCCAGGGCCTGGGCGAACAGGGTCTGGTCGGCGGCGCTCAGCGCCCGGCGGGCGGCCTGGGGCGCCGGCGCGGGCGTCGGCAGGCTCGCCGGGGCGGGGGACTGGGCGGTCGGTTGGCCAGTCGGTTGGGCGTTCGGCTGGGCCGCAGGCGTCTGGCGCAGGAGGTCGCCGATGGGGTCCGCCGGCTGGGCGCGGGCCACCGCGGCGGCGAGCACCACCAGGCTTGCCGCCAGGAACGCTTTACGGGTCTTGGAGTCCAACCTCTCCCCCGACGATCAAACAGACGCGGAATCGACATTGCGGGCTTGGCCCACGCCAACATATTGTCCGCCGAAATCTGAACGTCGCCCCAACAGGCGACCCTTCACGGCAATTTGCACACCATGTCCGAGCCCATGTTCCGGGGCGTCCTTCCGGCGCTCATCACTCCGTTCCGCAACGGCAAGGTCGATGAGGACGCCTTCGTGGCCCTGGTCGAACGCCAGATCGCCGGCGGCGTCCACGGCCTCGTGCCGGTGGGCACCACGGGCGAGACCGCCACCCTCAGCCACGAGGAACATCGGCGGGTCGTCGAACTCTGCGTCCAGACGGCCCGGGGCCGGGTGCCGGTGATCGCCGGCGCGGGCTCCAATTCCACGGCCGAGGCCATCGAGCTGGTGGAGCACGCCAAGGCCATCGGCGCCGACGCGGCCCTGGTGGTGACGCCCTACTACAACCGCCCGAGCCAGGAGGGGCTCTACGCCCACTTCAAGGCGATCAACGACGCGGTGCAGCTGCCGATCCTGGTCTACAACGTGCCGGGCCGCACCAGCGTGGACATCTCCAACGCCACGCTGGCCCGCCTGGCCCAGCTGCCCAACATCGTCGGCATCAAGGACGCCACCGGCGACGTGGCGCGCGCCAGCGTCCAGCGTGTGGAGTGCGGCGAGGGCTGGACCATGCTCTCCGGCAATGACGACTGCGGCCTGGGCTACATGGCCCACGGCGGCCACGGCTGCATCTCGGTGACCTGCAACGTCGCCCCGGAACAGTGCGCCGACTTCTACAACGCCATCATGGCCGGCGACTGGACCGCCGCCCTGGCCGCCCAGGACCGGCTGATCCGCCTGCACAAGGCGCTGTTCGCCGACGCTTCGCCCGCGCCCACCAAGTTCGCCCTGGCGCACCTCGGCCTGTGCACGGACGAGACCCGCCTGCCGATCACGCCGTGCTCCGAAGCCGCTCGGGCCGAGGTGCTGGCGGGTCTGCGGGAAGCCGGCCTCATCGACTGAGATGGCTGGCAAGCTGATCGCCGAGAACCGTCGCGCGCGGTTCGACTACTTCCTCGAACAGACCTTCGAGGCGGGCATCGCCCTGACCGGGTCCGAGGTGAAGAGCCTGCGCAACGGCCGCGCCAACATCGCCGAGAGCTATGCGGCGGTGGAGGGCGACGAGATCGTGCTGATCAACGCCGACATTCCGCCCTACGCCCAGGCCGGGCCGCACTTCAACCACGAGCCCCGGCGGCCCCGGAAGCTGCTCATGAAGCGGCGCGAGATCGACCGGCTGATCGGCGCCGTCCAGCGGGAAGGGCGCACCATCGTGCCGACCCGGCTCTACTGGAACGACAAGGGCCTGGCCAAGCTCGAGATCGCCCTCGCCAAGGGCAAGCAGACCCACGACAAGCGCCAGGCCACGGCCGAGCGCGACTGGCAGCGGGACAAGGCCCGGCTGCTGCGCGAGCGGGGATGATCGGACCCGCCGAGATCGAGGCCATCGAGCGGGCCACGGTCGCGGCGGTGGCGCCGCCGCAGGTGCTGGAGATCAACGGCTGGCTGGTCCCCCTCGACGCCGGGACCGTGGGCCGCGCCCGCTCGGCGACGCCGCTCTCCCACGAGGCCTCGCCCGCCGCCCTCGACGCGATCGTCGACGCCTACCGCAGCCAGGGCCTTCCGCCCGCCTTCCGAATCGCCGACGTCGACGGCCTGGCCGAGGTGCGGGCGGCGCTGGAGGCGAGGGGCTTTGCGCCGGCCAGTCCCACCTGGGTGAAGACCGCCGAAGCCCTGGTGCTCTCCGGGTTCTGCGAGGCCCGGGCGGAGCTGCTCGCCAGGCCCGACGGCGCCTGGGGCGAGGTTTTCCTGGGCGACGGGTTCGATCCCGAAGACGGCGCTCATCGGGTGCAGGTGCTGACCCGCTCTCCCGACGCGCTCTACGGCGCCGTGCGCGAGGCGGGGCGGACCCTGGCCGTGGGCGCGTTGAGCTTCGGCCACGGCTGGGCCGGAATCCACGGTATGCGCACCGCGTTCGCCGCTCGCCGCCGGGGCTATGCCGGCCGCCTGCTCGCCGCCTTTGGCGGCGCGGCGCTCAGCCGGGACGTCCGCGACGTCTTCCTGCAGGTGGAAGAGGACAATCCGGCCCGCAGCCTCTACCGCCGCGCCGGGTTCGAGGCGGCCTGGCGCTATCGCTACTGGCGGCAAGCCTGACCAAGAATTCACTTCCGGCGCGGAGCGCCGGCGCCTAGACCTCCAGCCACAACCCCTGGGGGATTTTTCATGATCCGTACTGCCTGTTCCGTGTTGGCGCTCAGCATCGCCCTGGCCGCTGCGCCCGCCATCGCTCAACCCGCCGCCGCGCCGGCTCCGGCGGCCGCCGTCCAGTCCGAGGACGCGCGCCTTGCGGCCTTCTTCGAGGAGGCCTTCCTCGAGAGCGCCCGTCTCAGCCCCGAGAGCCTCAGCCAGCTCGGCATGAAGGAGCGCTACGGCGAGCTCGGCGACTACACCAAGGCCGGCCAGGACCGGCAACTCGCCGTCGCCGAGGCCCAGCTCGCCCGCATGAAGCGCGAGTTTGACCGCGCCAGGCTGAGCGACAGCGCCAAGGTCAGCTACGACCTCTTCGAGAAGGCGGTCGCCACCCAGCGCGTCTTCGACAAGTGGTACTGGCAGAACTACGCCGTCACCTCCACCGGCAGCGCCCTCGACCAGATTCCGGTGATGCTGATCAACGTCCACCGCGTGGACAGCGTCGCCGACGCCGAGGCCTATGTCTCGCGCCTGCGGGCCGTGGAGCGCGTGGCGGGCGAGGTCAGCGCCGATATCGACCAGCGCACCGAAAAGGGCTTCCTGCCGCCCGCCTTCGTCTTCGGCCGGGTGATCCCCGACGCCCAGAACCAGCTGAAGGGCGCCCCGTTCGACGGTGGTCCTGACCACGCCGTCTGGGCCGACTTCAAGGGCAAGGTGGCGGCCCTCAAGGCCGACGAGGCCGAGAAAGCCCGCCTGCTGAAGGAAGGCGAGGCCGCCCTCAAGACCCAGTGGGCCAACGGCTATCGCCGCTACATCGCCGCTCTCGAGCGGATGCAGGCCAAGGCCACGGATGTGAAGGGCGTCTGGGCGCTGCCCGACGGCGAGGCCTTCTACGCCGACCTGCTGGCCTTCTATACGACCACCCCGCTCACCGCCGACCAGATCCACCAGATCGGCCTCGACGAGGTGGCGCGCATCCGCCGCGAAATGGAGGCCATCAAGGACAAGGTGGGCTTCAAGGGCTCCCTGGCCGAGTTCTTCACCCACCTGAAGACCGACCCGAGGTACCGCTATCCCAACACCGACGCCGGCAAGCAGCAGTACCTGGCCGACGCCAAGCAGATCATCGCCACCTACATGGCCACCGCCGCGGACAAGCAGTTCTCGGCCCTGCCGAAGGGGGCGCTGGATGTGCGCGCCGTGGAGCCGTTCCGCGAGCAGACCGCCTCGGTGGCCTTCTACAACGTCGGCACGCCGGACGGCTCGCGGCCGGGCATCTTCTACGTGAACCTCTCGGACATGACCCAGGTGTTCAAGCCGCAGCTGGAGGCGATCGCCTACCACGAGGGCGCTCCGGGCCATCACTTCCAGATCGCCCGCTCGCTGGAGCAGGCGGACCTGCCCATGTTCCGCCGCTACGCCTACCAGGGCGCCTTCCAGGAGGGCTGGGGGCTCTATGCCGAAAAGCTCGGCAAGGAAGCGGGCTTCTATCAGGACCCGTACGCCGACTTCGGCCGGCTCAGCCTGGAGATCTGGCGCGCCGCCCGCCTGGTTCTGGACACCGGCATCCACGCCAAGCGCTGGAGCCGCGATCAGGCCGTCCAGTACATGCGGGACAACACCCTGAACTCCGAGCGGGACATCCAGAGCGAGATCGACCGCTACTTCACCTCGCCCGGTCAGGCCACGAGCTACAAGATCGGCCAGCTGAAGATCAGCGAACTGCGCGCCAAGGCCGAGAAGGCCCTGGGGCCGAAGTTCGACATCCGGGCCTTCCACGAGGCGGTGCTGGCCGCCGGCGCCATCCCGCTGGACGTCCTGGAACAGCGGGTCGGCGCCTACATCGCCGGCGCGAGCTAAGCGTCGCGCCGCAGGTCGTCCCGGAGGCTGGAGCGTCCGGGGCGGCCTGCGGGGATCGCCGTCCTACTTCGCCAGGTCCTTCAGCAGCGAACGCCAGTGGTCCAGGGAGCCGTCGATGGCGGCCACCGGGGCGCGTTCGTTGAGGCCGTGGGAGAAGCTGTCCTCGTTGCGCATGAACAGGCCGGCCACGCCGTAGCTGGGCACGCCCACGGCCCGGAAGTGCATGCTGTCGGTGGCGCCGCTCGACATGGACGGCGTCACCGAAAGGCCCGGATAGCGGGCGTTCACCGCCTTCTTCACCGCCGCCATCACGTCGGGGCGCAGGGGCGAGGCGGGGCTGTCCACCGAACCGTCCGCGGCCCGGGTGATCGTCAGGCCCGGTTCGTCCATCACCTGCTCCAGGGTCTTGCGGACCTCCTCGGCCGGCACGCCCGGGAAGATGCGGCAGTTGACGTTGGCCTCGGCGCGCTGGGGCAGGGCGTTGGTGGCGTGCCCGCCCGAAATCATGGTCGCCACGCAGGTGGTGCGCAGCTGGGGCGCGACGTCCTTGTCGGCGGACAGGACCGCGATGGCCTCGGCGTCCTCGGGATTGGCCGCGAACCGCTTAAGGGCCTCGCCCAGGGCCCCCGGCCGCTTGGGCGCCAGGGCGGCCGCCGAGGCGCGGGTGATCTCGTTCGACATCACCGGGAAGCTGTAGGCCGACAGTTTCCCGAGGGCCCGCGTCATCCGGTAGATCGGATTGCCGGGCGTCGGCGCGCTGGAGTGGCCGCCGGGGTCGGTGATGGTCAGGGTGAAGTCGGCGTAGGTCTTCTCCGCCGCCTGCAGGCCGTAGGCCACCGGCCGGCCCTCGCTGTCGAGGGAGCCGCCGCCGCCGTCGGCGTTCAGGGCGAATTCGGCGTGCTTCAGCTCATTGGCCAGCCACTGGGTGGTGGCCATCTGGGTCTCTTCGTCGCCGGAGAGCGCCAGGATCACGTCGCGGCCGGGCTTCCAGCCTTCCCGGCGCAGCTGGGCCAGGGTCGCCACCACCATCGAGACATCGAACTTGTTGTCCTCGGCGCCGCGGCCATAGACGTAGCCGTTCTCCACCACCGGGGTGAACGGATCGCGCTCCCAGTCCTCGCGCTTGGCCTCCACCACGTCCATGTGGCCGAGGATGACGATGGGCTTCTTCTTGGCGTCGGTCCCTGGATAGCGGGCGATCAGCGCCGCCGTGCCGGCCATCTCGTGAATGCGCACGTCCTCGGCCTTGTAGCCGGCCTTCACCAGCACGCCCTTCAGGAACTCCGCATAGGGGACCATCTGGTCGCCCGGATTCACCGTCCGGTAGGCGATGCTCTTGGTGAGGATGTCCAGGGCCTCGTCGTGCAGGCCCGGGGGCGGGGCCGCGAAGGCGGGCGAGGCGAGGGCGGCGGCCAGGGCCGTGGCCGCGAAGGCCTTGGCGGTCAGGGTGCGGATCACGCGCAGAGACTCCGGTTCAAAAGCTTGGCCGCGACGCTAAAGCCGCCCGGCCGCCCGTCAACCGTCCAGCGCGTCAGGCCTCGATCAGCGTTCGCGCCCGCCGGAAAACCGCCTCGAACATCTCCGGCGTCAGGCGCCCGGTGTTCGTGTTGAGTCGGGAGCAGTGATAGCTGTTCAGCACGGTGTAGGGGCCGGCGGCGAACTCGGTCCCGTGGCCGGCGATTCCCGCCGAGGCCTTCAGGCCCAGGGCCCGCAGCACATTGCGCCGGGAGACGTCGCCCAGGGTGACGACCACCTTCAGGTTCGGCAGGGCCGCCAGCCGGGCGGCCAGGAACGGCCGGCACGCCGCTTCCTCCGCCGTCTCGGGCTTGTTGCCCGGCGGGGCGCAGCGCACCGCATTGGTGATGATGCAGTCCACCAGCTCGACCGAATCGTCGGCCCGGGCCTCGTAGCGGCCGCGGGCGAAGCCGGTCTTGATCAGGGTCTCGTAGAGGATGAGCCCGGCCCCGTCGCCGGTGAACGGGCGACCCGTCCGGTTGGCGCCCATGCGGCCGGGGGCGAGCCCCACCACCGCCAGGCGCGCGGACTCGTCGCCGAACGAGGCCACCGCCCCGTTGAAGCCGCCGGGGATCGAGGCCTTGTTGGCCTCGCGATAGGCCACCAGCCGCGGGCAGAGCGGGCAGTCGCGCGGGGCCTCGGGCGGAACCTCCGCCGTGGGGGGCGCCTCAAGCGCCCGCATCGGGATCCACCGCCTGGGCGCGGGCTTCGGACAGGAACTTGGGCAGCCGCGCGGGCCGGCCGATCAGGTCGGCGAGTTCGGTCAGGTCCACGAAATTGTCCGCCTGCCGGCGCAGCTCGTCCGACACCATCGGCGGCTGGCTCTTCACGGTGGAGATGACCGTCACCCGGCAGCCCTTGCGCTGCACCGCCTCCACCAGGGCCCGGAAGTCCCCGTCGCCGGAGAAGAGCACCACGTGGTCGACGCTGCCCGCCATCTCCATCATGTCGACGGCGATCTCGACGTCCATGTCGCCGCGCCAGCGCTTGCGGCCCTGGCTGTCCACATATTCCCGCGCCGCCTTCGTCACGAGCCGGTAGCCGTTGTAGTCCAGCCAGTCCACGAGGGGCCGGATCGGCGAGTACTCGTCGTTCTCCACCAGGGCCGTGTAGTAGTAGGCCCGAACCAGCACGCTGCGCTTGCGGAACTCCTCGAGCAGCTTGCGGTAGTCGATGTCGAAGCCGAGGCTCTTGGCCGCCGAATAGAGGTTGGCCCCGTCAATGAACAGCGCCAGGCGGTCCGTGGGGTAGAAGGTCATAATCGCGAAAATCCCGAAATCTGCGGCGCCCGCTCCGGATGACGCGGTGGTCATCGCGCTGGGCAGCAACCTCGCCGGCGGCTTCGGCTCATCCGAGGCTTTGCTGGAGGCGGTGCTGGCGCGATTCCCGGCGGCGGGCTTGAAAATCCTTCAACGGTCGTCCTGGTGGCGCTCGGCCGCCTGGCCCGATCCGGAAGGGCCTGAGTACCGCAACGGCGTCGCGCTTGTCGAGGCGGACCGGCCGCCGCTGGAGACGCTTCGAACGCTCCTGTCCATCGAGCAGGCCTTCGGCCGCGAGCGGGGGGCGCCGAACGCGGCCCGCACCCTTGATCTCGACCTCATCGCCCACGGGCGGATGGTGATGCAGACGCCCGAACTGGTCCTGCCGCATCCGCGCGCCCATGCGCGCCGCTTCGTCGTGGGGCCGCTGGCCGAGATCGCCCCCGGCTGGCGCCATCCGGTGCTCGGCCGCACCGCCGCCGAACTGTCGGCGGAGGCCACGGTCGGGCTGGACGCCCGGCCTGTCTGAGCCATTTTGTCGGGCAGGGCCGGCCCGGACCGTCCTTCGGGCGCATCAAAGGGAGACACCGACATGCGCTTCATGCTCATACGCCATGCCGACGAGGCGACGGAAGCCGGCGTCATGCCGAGCCGCGAGCTGGCCCAGGCGATGATGGATTATCACGAGGAGATGGGCCGCCATCTGAAGATCCTCGGGGGCGACGGCCTGCATCCCAGCCGCCGGGGCAAGCGGATCACCTTCACCGATGGCAAGCCGCTGGTCGTCGACGGGCCCTTCACCGAGACCAAGGAGCTGATCGCCGGCTACACCCTGGTCGAGGCCAGGGATTGGGACGAGGTCATGGCCTGGGCGCTCCGCTGGCCGGCGGTGCTCGAGGAGGCCAACGTCACGCTCGAGGTGCGCCAGGTCTTCGAGCTGGAGGATTTCGGCGATATCTTCACGGGCGAGCTGCGCGAACAGGCCGAGCGCGTGATGAACCCGGAATAGGGCCCGTGACGCTGCTCACCGCGCCGGGCTGGATCCTCGTCCTCATCGCCGCCGAGGCCCTGGCCCTGGCTTTGCTCGCCTGGCGGTTCGGCTGGCGCGGCGTGCTGTGGGGCGCGGCGGCGGGCCTGGCCTTCTGGTTCGCGCTGGGCTTTTCCGCCTCGTTCCTGGTCAGCCGGCTGGAGGGCGGCGGCGCAACGCCGCCCTCCCACATTCTCGCCGGGGCGGTGACGGGGACGTTGCGGGCGGCGGCCGCGGCCCTCCCGGCGCTCGCCGCCGCGGCGCTCCTCGGCCTTATGGTCCGCCGCCTCGTTCGGCCCGCGTAGGGCCTGGAAAGCCCCGTCCGCGACGTCCCGGCGCGGGATGCGGCGTTGCACAACGGGGATCGAACCTATATTTTCGCCGGTTCTATCCCCGTTCCGAGGACTCCATGGCTCGCGTCACTGTCGAAGACTGCATCGAAAAGGTCCCGAACCGCTTCGCGCTGGTTCTGCTGTCCGCGCATCGCGCCCGCGCGATCTCGGCCGGTGCGCAGCTCATGGTTGATCGTGACAACGACAAGAACCCCGTCGTCGCCCTTCGCGAGATCGCCGAGGACGTGGTCGACGCCGAGGAGCTGAAGGAAACCCTGATCGGCACGCTGCAGCGTGTCGACGAGCGTTCGGAAGCCGAGGAAGAGGCCGAAACCCTCGCCCTGCTGGCCGATCCGACCCACATGCAGATGAGCGAGCTGGAGCTGGTCCGCGCCCTGCAGAGCGACCGCGACGGCGGCCAGGAGGAGCGGTACTGAGCCCGGAAGGCGCAGAACCACTCACTAGAGAGGCGGCGGAACCCGCCGCCCTCCCGGAAACTCGCGCCGCGGGTCCTGCGGTCGAGCCTTCCGCGCCCCCAGCGCCCGCGTCTTCGGCCAGGCCCCCCACGGGCGTGCCCAAGCGGCCGCGGATGCTGCGGCAGTTCGAGCTGATCGAGAAGGTCCGGTCCTACGACCCCAGCGCCGACGAGGCGCTGCTGAACCGGGCCTATGTGTACGCCATGCGCCAGCACGGCTCGCAGAAGCGGGCCAGCGGCGACCCGTACTTCGCCCACCCCATCGAGGTGGCGGGCATCCTCACCGAATACCGGCTGGACACCGCGACCATCGTCACGGCCCTGCTGCACGACGTCATCGAGGACACCGACGCCACCCGCGAGGACATCGAGCGGCTGTTCGGCGCCGAGATCGCCGAGCTCGTCGAGGGGGTCACCAAGCTCTCCAAGCTGGAGCTGTCTTCGGAACATCTCCGCCAGGCGGAAAACCTGCGGAAGTTCATCCTGGCGATCTCGAAGGACGTGCGCGTCCTGCTCGTGAAGCTGGCCGACCGGCTTCACAACATGCGCACGCTGCACTTCATCAAGACGCCGGCCAAGCGCGAGCGCATCGCCCGCGAGACCCTCGACATCTACGCCCCGCTGGCCCGCTCCATCGGCGTGCACCGCATCTGCGCCGAGCTGGAGGAACTGGCCTTCGCCCACCTCAATCCGGTGGCGCGCGATGCGATCATCCGCCGCCTGGAGGTGCTGCGCGAGGAGCAGGGCGGGGCGGTCGCCCTGGTCAGCCAGGAGATCACCAGCCGCCTCGACCACGCCGGCATTCCGAGCCGCGTCTACGGCCGCGAGAAGCATCCCTTCTCGATCTGGCGGAAGCTGCAGCGCAAGTCGATCGGCTTCTCCCAGCTCTCCGACATCTACGCCTTCCGGGTCATCGTCGACACCGAAGACGACTGCTACCGCGCCCTCGGGGTGATCCACCGCGCCTGGCCCAGCGTGCCCGAGCGGTTCAAGGACTTCATCTCGACGCCCAAGCGGAACAACTACCGCTCCCTGCACACCACGGTGGTCGGCCCCCGCGGCATGCGCATCGAGATGCAGATCCGCACCGAGGCCATGGATCAGGTGGCCGAGGAGGGCGTGGCCGCCCACTGGCGCTACAAGAACGAGAGCTACGGCTTCGACGCCGAGCATCAGAAGGCCGCCGGGGGCCGCGACCCGCTGGTCAACCTGCGCCACCTCGTCCAGGTGCTGGAGCACGGGGGCGACGCCGAGGAACTGGTCGAGCACGCCAAGCTCGAGATGTACCTCGACCAGGTGTTCGTCTTCACCCCCAAGGGCCGGCTGGTCAGCCTGCCGCGCGGGGCCATGCCGCTGGACTTCGCCTATGCGGTCCACACTGACATCGGCGACACCACCATCGGCGTCAAAATCAACGGCGAACTCAAGCCCTTACGGACGACTCTTCAGAACGGCGACGTGGTCGAGGTGATCCGCGGGGGCAAGCCCGTGGTGCCGCCGGACTGGCGCTCGCTCACGGTCACCGGCCGGGCCCGCTCGGCCATCCGCCGCCATATCCGCCAGACCGAGCGCGAGGAGTTCGTGCGCCTCGGCCGGGCCACCATCGACCAGGCCTTCGAGGCCGCCGGCAAGAGCCGCAAGGAGGTCTCCCTGCGGCCGGCCATGGAGCGGTTCGCCCTCGCTACCGAGGACGACCTGTTCGAGGCCGTGGGCCGTGGCCGCGCCCCGCCGGGGCAGGTGCTGGAGGCCGTCTTCCCGGGGCTCAAGGCCGCCGAGCGCGAGGCCGCCTCGGCCCGCCGCCACATTGGAGACGGCAAGTCCGCCCGGCTCTATGTCCGCGGCGGGGGGTTGACCCCCGGCGTCACCATCCACTTCGGCGAGTGCTGCTCGCCGCTGCCGGGGGACCGCATCGTCGGCATCCTGGAGACCGATGGCCGGGGCCTGACCGTCCACACCATCGACTGCGAGCGCCTGGCCGAGTTCGAGGACCGCGAGGAGCTCTGGCGCGACCTGCAGTGGACGCCCGAGGCCGAGCGCAACGCCATCGCCCGGGCCCGCATCACCGCCACCATCCGCAACGCCCCGGGCGTGCTCGGGCAGGTCTGCGGCATCATCGGCGAGGCCGGCGGCAACATCGTCAACCTGCGCATGCACCACCGTCAGCAGGATTTCTTCGACGTGGACATCGACGTCGACGTCAACGACGCCCGCCACCTGACGCACATTTCCGCCGCGCTGCGGGCCAACCCCTGCGTTGAGACGGTGGAGCGGACCAAGAGCTAGGCGCGGCCCATCAGCTCACCGGCCGGCGCCGGCGGCGAGCACATGCTCCACGCCCCGCACCACGGCCTCGCCATGGGTCAGGCCCAGGATGCTGGTGTGGGTCGCCTGCGGCACGTTCTCGAAATAGCCGTGGGCCGAGGCCTTGGCCGGGGCCATCCGGGGGCTGTCGGGCGCCCGGTCGCCGGCGAGGATGACCGCCACCGGCATTTCCCGGGGCGGCCGGCCAGCCGCCAGGGCCTGCCGCGCCGCGCGCTCCCATTGCAGGCCCTCCCGGGCTGCGCCCCGGGCATGACGGCCGGAGACCCAGATGCGCCGCTTCTCGGCCACCCGGTCCTCGGGCAGGCCGATGCGCTCGGCCCAGTAGTAGAGGGGCTTGGTCAGGCCCAGGCTGCCGGCCACCGCCCCCGTCCGCACCACGGTCTTGAACACCCGCAGGAACTTCAGCGTCCGCGGCTCCTCGATGGCCTCGGGCGTGGTGGCGTCCACCAGCACGAAGCCCACCGTCCGGTCCGGATGCTCGGTGGCGAACCGGCGCACATGCAGGCCCGCCATGGAGTGACCCACCAGGACGTAGGGGCCGGGATCGCCGACCGCCGCCATCAGCCGCTCCAGGTCGGCCAGCGCCGCATCGCCGTCGCGGGCGTCGGGGGCAGGGTCGGAATGGCCGAGGCCGGCCCGGTCGTAGGCGCAGCTGCGCAGGCCCCGGGCCGTCAGCTTCTGCTGGATGGCGGCGAAGTCGGTGGCCGCCCCGAAGGCGCCGTGCTCCATCCAGATGCTGGGGGACGCGCCCGCCGGGCCCTCGCACACCACCCGCAGCTTGCGGCCGCCCACGTCCACGAACTCGCCCCGGGGCTTGGCCTGGGCCGCCGTCGCCACGATGACCAGGCCCGCCACGATCCAGGCGCCGATGACCAGGACCGCGCCCACCAGAAACTTCACCATGCGGCCAGGGTAGGGGCGTCCAGGGCCATGCCGCAACGGCTGGCATCTTCCGCCGCCGGTGAAAGGCGACTATCTCCCGGGTTCATGAACACCGAAGACGTCCTCAACGAATTCCGTGCCGCCGGAGCCCTGCGCGAAGGCCACTTCGTCCTCTCCTCCGGCCTGCACTCCAGCGTCTTCCTGCAGAAGAACCTGGTCTTCCAGTACCCGGAGCGGACCGAGCGCCTCTGCAAGGCCCTGGCCGAGAAGATCAGGGCCGCCGCCGGCCAGATCGACCTGTGCGTCTCCCCGGCCGTGGGCGGCATCATCCCCGGCTATGAGACCGCCCGCCACCTGGGCTGCCCGTCGATCTACGTCGAGCGCGAGGGGGGCGAGTTCAAGCTGCGCCGGGCCTTCTCCATCCCCGAGGGCGCCCGCATCGCCATGGTCGAGGACATCGTCACCACCGGCCTGTCGTCGCGGGAATGCGTCGAGGCCATCCGCAAGGCGGGCGGCGATGTGGTGGTCGCCGCCTGCATCGTCGACCGCTCGGGCGGCCGGGCCGATCCGGGCGCGCCGCTGGTGGCCCTGGCCCAGCTGGACGTGCCGGCCTATCCGGCCGACCAGCTGCCGCCTGAACTGGCCGCCATTCCCATCGAGGATCCCGGCAGCCGGCGGCTGAAGGGCTGAGGGGGCTCGAACCCATGTCCAGGCTCCGTCTCGGCGTGAACATCGACCATGTGGCCACCGTCCGGAACGCCCGGGGCGAGAGCTATCCCGATCCCGTGCGGGCCGCCGAGCTGGCCCTGGCCGCCGGCGCCGACGGCATCACGGCCCACCTGCGCGAGGACCGCCGGCACATCTCGGACGCCGACATCGACGCCCTGGCGGTGATCTGCCGCCGGCGCGGCCGACCGCTGAACTTCGAATGCGCCGTCACGCCCGAGATGGAGGCCATCGCCCTCGGCCACCGGCCGCACGCCGCTTGCCTGGTGCCCGAGCGCCGCGAGGAGGTGACCACCGAGGGCGGCCTCGACGTGGTCCGGGGTCACGACGTCATCGCCCCGGTGGTGGGGCGCATGTCCGAGGCGGGCATCCGCGTCTCCTGCTTCATCGACGCCGATGCGGCGCAGGTGGCGGCGGCCAAGTCCGTGGGCGCCAAGGTGGTGGAGCTGCACACGGGGGCCTATTGCGAGGCCGTACGTCAGGGGCGCCACGAGGACGCCGCCCGCCTGCTGGAGGGCCTGAAGACCGCCGCCGCCGAGGCCGAACGCCTGGGCCTCGAGGTCCACGCCGGCCACGGGATCGACTATGAGACGGTCGGGCCCGTCGCCGCCATTCCGCAGATCGCCGAGCTCAACATCGGCCACTTCCTGATCGGCGAGGCCATCTTCATCGGCCTCGGCCCCGCCATCCAGCGGATGCGGGCCCTGATGGACGAAGCCCGGGCCGTGAAGGCCGCATGATCATCGGCATCGGCTCAGACCTGTCCGACATTCGCCGCATCCAGGCGAGCCTCGACCGGTTTGGCGACCGCTTCCGTCACCGCGTCTTCACCGAGATCGAGCGCACCCGCTCGGACCGCAAGGCGGACGCCGCCGCCAGCTACGCCAAGCGCTTCGCCGCCAAGGAGGCCTGCGCCAAGGCCCTGGGCACCGGCATCCGCCGGGGCGTCTTCTGGCGCGACATGGGCGTGGTCAACATGCGCTCGGGCCAGCCGACCATGGCCCTCACGGGCGGCGCCCTGAAGCGGCTGCAGGAGATCACCCCGCCGGGAATGAAGGCGCACATCCACCTGTCGCTTGCCGACGACCACCCCTACGCCCAGGCCTTCGTGATCATCGAGGCCCTGCCGGAATAGGCCTCAGGCCTGGATCGCCCGGCGCCGTTCCCAGGCCGGGTAGAGGGTGTTGAGGGCCAGGCCTCCCAGCACCAGCGCCGCAGCGGTCAGCTTCCACGAGGTCAGGGGCTCGCCCAGCAGCACCGCCGAGGCGCCCATGCCGAAGACCGGCACCAGCAGGGACAGCGGCGCGATGGTCGCCGCCGGGTGCCGCGCCAGCAGCCAGGCCCAGCTGGCGTAGCCGAAGATGGTGTTGCCCACCGATTGCCACAGCACGCAGGCCCAGGTTGCCGCGTCGGCGGCGGCAAGGCCCTGGCTGATCGCCGGCCAGCCCTCGAACAGGAACGAGAGCACGAACAGGGGCGGGGCCGCGAACAGGCTCGACCACACCACATAGGCCAGCATGTTCACTGGCCCGGCGGCCCGGGCCACGGTGTTGCCGCCGGCCCAGCCGAGGGCCGCGCCCACCACCAGCGCCAGGCCCAGCGCCGTCACCTCGGCGCTTGTGTGGGCCATCAGCCAGACGAGGCCCAGGGCCGCCAGGCCCAGCGCCGCCACCTGGAACCGGCGGATCTTTTCACCCGCCAGCACCATGGCGAAGCCCACGGTGAAGAACGCCTGGATCTGCACCACCAGCGAGGCCAGGCCCGGCGAGATCCACTGGGTCATGGCGATGTAGAGCAGGCCGAACTGGCCGACGCCGATCAGCACCCCATAGGCCGCCAGATTGCGCCACGGCACGGCCGGCCTCTTCAGGAAGAACACCGCCGGCAGCAGGGCGAAGGTGAAGCGCAGGGCTGCGAACAGCAGCGGCGGCAGATCGTCCAGGGCCCAGCGGATGACCACGAAATTGGTGCCCCATACGGCCACCACGGCCAAGGCGAGCAGGGCGTGCAAGGGCGGCAGGGCGGGGCGACTCATGCAAGCTAGATAGCGACGCTCCTGACGGCGCGCACCGTCCAGTTCCGTTCGTGTGGACCGACCACCGGGCGGGCCTGCGGCGGCCGCCCGCCGTCGGACGCCCCGTCGAAACGGGCCTTCGTCGCAATGACGCGGCCGGTCTGGGTGACAACACGTTCACGGGCGCGGCGCTTGCTCATGGGCTAAGCAGCGTCTAACCCACATTCCGCCCGGTTCGCCGGGGCCTCCAGGGACGGTTCATGAGCGAGAACGTGCAGACCGCACACAAGTCGGGCGCCGCCAACGAATTCTTCGAGATCATCAAGACGGTGGTCTACGCGCTGCTGATCGCGCTGTTCCTGCGCGTGATCTTCTTCCAGCCGTTCACCATTCCGTCGGCCTCGATGGAGCCGAACCTCTACGAAGGCGACTACATCATCGTCTCGAAGTTCAGCTACGGCTACTCGCGCCACTCCATCCCGTTCAGCCCGCCGCTGTTCGAGGGGCGGATCCTGGGCTCCGAGCCCAAGCGCGGCGATGTGGTGGTCTTCAAGCTGCCCAGCGACAACCGCACCGACTACGTCAAGCGCGTCATCGGCCTGCCGGGCGACCGCGTGCAGATGAAGAACGGCCTGCTCTACCTCAACGGCGCCCCGGTGCCGCGCGAGCAGCTGCCCCCGGGCCGCACCGACCTCGGCGGTTTCGTCCGCCAGGTGGCCCAGTACCGCGAGACCATCGCCGGCCATGCCTTCGACACCCAGGACTTCGGGACCGACGGCGACCTCGACAACACCGACGTCTTCGTGGTGCCCGAGGGCTACTACTTCGTGATGGGCGACAACCGGGACAACTCGTCCGACAGCCGCGTGCCGCCCGGCGCCGGCGGCGTGGGCTTCGTTCCGGCCGAGAACCTGGTGGGCAAGGCTCAGATCATCCTGCTGTCGTGGGAGCCCGAGGCCTCGATCTTCAAGCCGTGGACCTGGGTGCTCGACGCCCGCGTCAGCCGCTTCTTCAAGGTCCTGCATTGAGCGGAAACACGCGAGCCGCCGCCGTAGCTGAGCTTGAGCGCCGCATCGGCTATGTCTTCGTCGACCGCGACCTGCTGGAGCGGGCCCTCACCCACGCCAGCGTCGGCGACGGCGCCCGGGCGGTGCGGCACAACGAACGTCTGGAGTTCCTCGGCGACCGGGTGCTGAACCTGTGCGCCGCCGAGCGGCTGATGGCCCTCGACCCGGACGCTCGGGAAGGCGAGATGAGCCGGCTCCTGGCTAGCCTCGTGAACTACCATGCCTGCGCCCGGGCGGCGAAGCGGTGCGGCCTGCCCGCCGCCATGCGCATGTCGGCCTCGGCCACCAAGGTCGGCGCCCGCAAGTCCGATGCGGTCCTGGGCGACGCCTGCGAGGCCCTGATCGCCGCCCTCTATATCGACGGGGGCCTGGAGACGGCCCGCGCGTTCTTCCTGAAGTTCTGGGAGGAGGAGTTCGCCCGGCTCGACGAGCCCCGGGCCAAGGACCCCAAGACCCAGCTCCAGGAATGGGTGCAAGGGATGGGCCTGCCGCTGCCGAGCTACGAGATCATTTCCCGCGAGGGACCGAGCCATGCGCCGAGCTTCACGGTGGAGGTGACGGTCCAGGGCTTCGGCGCCGAGCGCGGCGAGGGGCCCTCGCGCCAGGCGGCCGAGAAGGCCGCCGCCCAGTCCATGCTGCTGAAACGTGAAGGGCCTGAGCCCGGAAAGGGCGCCGAATGAGCCGCGCCGGATTCTGCGCCATCATCGGCGCGCCCAATGCGGGCAAATCCACCCTGACCAACCGCCTCGTGGGGGCCAAGGTCACCATCGTCACCCAGAAGGTCCAGACCACGCGTTTCCCGGTGCGCGGGGTGGCCATCGAGGGCGACGCCCAGATCGTGCTGGTGGACACCCCCGGGATCTTCCAGCCGCGCCGTCGCCTGGACCGGGCCATGGTCCGCGCCGCCTGGGGCGGGGCCGAGGACGCCGACGCCGTGGTCCACCTCGTGGACGCCGCCGCCGAGCTCGGCGACAAGCCCGCCGACCGCAAGGCCCAGGCCGATGTGGAGAGCATCGTCGAGGGGCTGAAGGCCGCCGGCCGCAAGGTCATCCTGGCCCTCAACAAGATCGACGCCGTGAAGCGCGACCAGCTCCTGGGGCTGTCGCAAAAGCTTTTCGATACGGGCGTTTACGACGAGGTCTTCATGATCTCGGCGACCTCCGGCTCGGGGGTGGAGGACCTGAAGAAGCGGCTCGCCGCCTTGATGCCCGAGAACGCCTGGTTCTACCCCGAGGACCAGACCGCCGATCTGCCGGCGCGGCTGCTGGCGGCCGAGATCACCCGCGAGAAGCTGTACCTGCGCCTGCACGAGGAGCTGCCGTACTCGGCGACCGTCGAGACCACCAAGTTCGAGGAGCGCGACGACGGCTCGGCCCGCATCGAGCAGGTCATCTATGTGGAGCGCGAGAGCCAGCGGCCCATCGTCCTCGGCAAGGGCGGCCAGACGGTGAAGTGGATCGGCCAGAAGGCCCGCGAGGAGCTGTCCGCCATCCTCGACCGGCCGGTGCATCTCTTCCTCCACGTGCAGGTGGACGAGAAGTGGGCCGACAAGCGCGAGTTCTACGGCCCCATGGGGCTCGACTACGACGCCTGATATGCTCCGATGATGGAGTTCGAGGACGACGCCTATGTCCTGGCCGCCCGCGCCCATGGGGAGAGCGGGGCCATCGTCGAACTCCTGACCGCCGGTCGCGGCAAGTACGCGGCCCACGTCGCCGGGGGCAATTCACGCAAGGTGCGGCCGTTCCTCCAGCCCGGCGCCCGGGTCATTGTCCGCTACCGGGCCCGGGTGGCCGACCAGCTGGGCTCGGCTGCGCTGGAGCCGGTGGGCGAGGGGCCCGCCGCCCTGTTCGACGATCCCCTGGCGCTGTCGGGCCTCTCGGCCGCCGCCGCCGTGGCAGCCGGGGCGCTGCCCGAGCGCGAGCCGCATCCCGGGGCGTTCCTCGCCTTCGAGGCCCTGGCCGGGGCCCTCGTCCTGCCCGACGTCTGGCCGGCGGTGTTCGTCCGCTTCGAGGCGGGGCTGCTGCAGGACCTGGGCTTCGGCCTCGACCTCTCCAGGTGCGCCGCCACCGGCGCCGTGGATGACCTGATCTACGTCAGCCCGCGCACTGGCCGGGCGGTCAGCCGCGCCGCCGGCGAGCCCTACAAGGACCGCCTCCTGGCCCTGCCGCCGTTCCTGCTGGCGGCCCAGTACGGCCTGCGCCCCGGCGACGTGGCCGCCGGCCTCAGGCTCACCGGCCATTTCCTGGAGGCCTTCATCTTCGGGCCCTTGAACCGGCCCCTGCCGCCGGCGCGGGTCTGGCTGCTTGATCGCCTGGCCGAGGCCGGGCGGCTTTGACCCTCGCCGCGCGCGCCTCGGCCGCGCCCCTGCGGCGCGCTGCGGCGTCGCCCCGAATCCCGCGTCTTGCTAGAAGGGCCGGATGACCGTCCTGACTGCCCCGCCCGGGTCCGGCGATCCCGACCGGATCATCGAGGAACCGCTCTCCGAAGCGCTGTCGCGGCGCTATCTGGCCTATGCGCTCAGCGTCATCACCGACCGGGCGCTGCCCGACGTGCGCGACGGCCTCAAGCCCGTGCAGCGGCGGGTGCTCTACGCCATGCGCGAGATGCGGCTCAACCCGGACGCGGCGGCCCGCAAGTGCGCCAAGGTGGTCGGCGAGGTGATGGGCGGCTACCACCCGCACGGCGACCAGTCGATCTACGACACCATGGTCCGCATGGCCCAGTCGTTCGCCCAGCGCTATCCGCTGGTCGACGGGCAGGGGAACTTCGGCAACATCGACGGCGATAACGCCGCGGCCATGCGCTACACCGAGGCCAAGCTGACGGTGGCCGCGACCCTGCTGCTCGACGGCATCGAAGAGGACGCCGTCGACTTCAAGCCCACCTATGACGGCTCGGACGAGGAGCCGGTGGTGCTGCCCGCCGGCTTCCCGAACCTGCTGGCCAACGGCGCCACGGGCATCGCTGTGGGCATGGCCACCTCGATCCCGCCGCACAACGCCGGCGAGCTGATCGACGCCTGTCTGCTGCTGCTGGAGCAGCCCGAGGCCTCCACCGAGGCCCTGATGGCCCATGTCCAAGGCCCCGACTTTCCCACCGGCGGCGTCATCGTCGAGCCGCGCGGCAACCTCATCGAGACCTACGCCACCGGCCGCGGCGGGGTGCGCGTCCGCGCCCGCTGGGAGAAGGAGGATCTCGGCAAGGGGATGTACCAGATCGTCGTCACCGAGATCCCGTATCAGGTGAAGAAGGCCGATCTGGTGGAGCAGCTCGCCGGGCTCATCGAGGCCAAGAAGGCCCCGCTGCTGGGCGACGTGCGCGACGAGTCCGCCGAGGACGTGCGCCTGGTGCTCGAGCCCAAGAGCCGCAACGTCGAGCCGGAAGTCCTGATGGAGAGCCTGTTCAAGCTCTCCGACCTCGAAACCCGCTTCTCGGTGAACCTCAACGTCCTGGACGCCCGCGGCACGCCGGGGGTGATGAACCTGCGGCAGGCGCTGCAGGCCTTCCTCGATCACCGCCGTGACGTCCTGGTCCGCCGGGCCCGCCACCGGCTGGAGAAGATCGAGGCCCGTCTGCACATCCTCGACGGCCTGATGATCGCCTACCTCAATCTGGACGAGGTGATCCGCATCGTCCGGTTCGAGGACAAGCCCAAGGAAAAGCTGATCGAGACCTTCGGCCTCACCGAGATCCAGGCCGACGCCATCCTCAACACCCGCCTGCGCCAGCTGGCCCGGCTGGAGGAGATGGAAATCCGTCGCGAGCACGCCGAGCTGTCGGAGGAGCGCGACGGCATCATCAGGATGCTGGAGTCCGAGAAGGCCCAGTGGAAGCTGGTGGGCGAGGGGCTGCGGCACGTGAAGGCCGAACTCGGCGACCTCAACGGGCGCCGCTCCACCTTCGCCGAGGCCCCGCAGATCGACACCGAGGCGGCCCTCGAGGCCATGATCGTCCGCGAGCCGATCACCATCATCCTGTCCGAGCGCGGCTGGATCCGCGCCGCCAAGGGCCGGGTGGAGGACCCCTCCGAGCTGAAGTTCAAGGAAGGCGACAAGCTGCAGTTCCTGGTCCCGGCCGAGACTACGGACAAGCTGCTGATCTTCGCCTCGGACGGCCGCTTCTTCACCCTGGGCTGCGACAAGCTCCCCGGCGCCCGGGGCCATGGCGAGCCGCTGCGGCTGATGATCGACCTCGACGACAAGGTCGGCATCGTCGACGTCTTCCCGCATCGCCCGGGCACGAAACGGCTCCTGGCCTCGAAGCAGGGCTACGGCTTCATCCTGCCGGAGGAGGAGGCCATCGCCTTCCGCCGCGCCGGCAAGCAGGTGCTGAACGCCGGCGATCCGGCCAGGAAGGGCGAGGGCGCGGCCGTCTGCCTGCCCGTCACCGGCGACCAGGTGGCGGTCATCGGCGACAACGGCAAGATCCTGATCTTCCCCGTCTCCGAACTGCCCGAGATGCCCCGCGGCAAGGGCGTGAAGCTGCAGTCCTACCGCGAGGGCGGCCTGCGCGACGCCATGGTGTTCAAGGCCGACGAGGGGGCTAACTGGATCGACTCCGCCGGCCGCACCCGCACCTGGGAGGAGTGGCGTGACTGGGCCGGCCGCCGCGCCGGCGCCGGCAAGCTCGCCCCGCGCGGCTTCCCGACCACCAAGCGCTTCCGGCCCCGCTGATGGCCGCCGCCGAGCCCGCCGCCCCGGCCATCGAGATCCGCAAGCCGGACGTCTCGCCCGAACAGCTCTGGACCGACGTTCTCGGCTGGGTCCAGGCCCACGGCCTGCAGATCATCGTCGCCCTGGCGGCCGGCCTCGTCATCTACCTGGGCCTGGGCGTGGCGCGCAGCCTGATCTCCCGGCTCAAGGATCGGCCGGGCGAGCCCCTGGGCTTTAGGGCCCTGATCGGCCGCGCCGCCAGCAAGACCACCCACCTCTTCATGGTCCTGGCCGCGGCCCGGTTGGTGGTGGGCTACGCCAGCCCGCCCGCCGCCCTGGCCAGCACCGTGGGCTTCCTGTTCACGGTCGCCGCCGCCTTCCAGGCCGCCATCTGGCTCCGGGAGATCGTCCTCGGCCTCATCGAGCGCCGCACGGCGGTGGAGGGCCACAGCGAGACCCTGGCCAACGCCACCGGCGTCATCCGGCTGCTGGTGACGGTGGTGATCTTCGCCATCGCCATCATCGTGGTGCTGGACAACCTCGGGGTGAACGTCACCGCCCTGGTGGCCGGTCTCGGCATCGGCGGCATCGCCATCGGCCTGGCCGCCCAGGGCATCTTCTCCGACCTGTTCGCGGCCCTGACGATCATCTTCGACAAGCCGTTCCGGGTGGGCGAGACCATCACCTACGACGCCTCCACCGCGACGGTGGAGCGGATCGGCCTGAAGAGCACGCGCCTGCGCGCCACCACCGGCGAGCGCAAGATCGTCTCCAACGCCAACCTGCTCCAGAAGGAGATCACCAGCTACCAGACGCTGGACCGCCGGCGCCTGAAGTTCGTGCTCAGCGTGATCTACCAGACCGACCCCGAAGTCTGCGCCCGCATCCCCGACATGCTGCGCGAGATCGTCGAGGCCGAGGGCGGGACCTTCCTGCGGGCCGGCTTCGTCAACTTCGCCGCCAGCTCCCTGGACTTCGAGCTGGAGTTCGACGTCTTCCGCGAGAGCTGGGACGAGATCTTCGCCATCCGTCACCGCGTCGGCCTGGGCATCCTGCGCCGGTTCGCCAGGGAAGGCGTGGAGTTCGCCTATCCGACCCAGACCACCTTCACCGCCGCCCCCGACGGACGGCTGGTGATGCCCTATCCCGAGGAGTGGCCGGGGCGGGCCAGGGGCTGACGCTCAGGCGGCCCGGGCCGAGATCGCGGTCTCGACCACATGGGCGCGGTACAGCACCGCCAGGAGGTCGGTCTGGGTGATGACGCCCAGCAGCCGCCGGTCCTCGTCCACCACCATGGCCTCGTGGATCGCCCCGCGCGACAGCACCGGCAGCAGGGCGTGAATCGGCGTCTGCGGCCCCACCGTCTGGGCCGCGGGATCGAGAGCCGCCGTCACCGGGCCGTCCCCCGCCGCCAGCAGCTCGGCCCTCCGGGCCATGCCCACCAGCCGGCCCGAGGCGTCAAGCACCGGAGCCGTCCGCAGCTCGTGCGCCTGCAGGCGCGACAGGGCGCTTCCGGCGTCCTCGTCCGCGCGCAGGAAGATGATGTCGCGGCTCATGATGTCCCGGCAGAGGATCTGCGCGTGCAGCCGCCCGTGCGCCTGGCGCTCCACCTCGCGGAACAGGGCGTCCAGGTCGTCGCGGCCCACGTCCAGCAGTTCGCCGTACCGCGCCAGGGCCGCGTCCAGGTCGGCGGGGGTGTAGCCGACCCGCTGGTCGGCCGGCGGGTCCCGGGTGTTGTGGACGCTGGCCGCCGGCGCCGTCCGGTGGGGATAGCTGCGGCCGGTCAGGCGGCCATAGGCGCTCGCCAGCAGCACCAGCAGCACCGAGCACAGGCCCACAGGCGCGAGAGCGTAGTCATAGCCCAGGGGCTCGGCGGCCAGGGCCGCCCCCAGCGCCACCGCCCCGCCGGGCGGATGCAGGCAGCCGGTCAGGGCCATGGCCAGGATGGCGCAGCCCACCGCCGCGGCCGCGGCCAGGGCGGGGTTGGGGATCAGCAGGGCGCAGGTCACCCCGACCAGGGCCGCCATCACATTGCCGCCGATCACCGCCCGGGGCTGGGCGAGGGGGCTCGCCGGGACCGCGAAGGCCAGCACAGCCGAGGCGCCAATGGGCGCCACCAGCAGCGGCGCCGCCGAAAGCTCACCCTCGCTCAGCAGCCGCGCCATCAGGCCGCACAGGCCGACGCCCACCAGGGCGCCGAGCCCCGCACGCAGGGCTTCGCGGGGGCGGATCGGCGCGGGTCCGCGCAGCAGGGGCGCAAGGGCGGTCATGGGTCGGGCCTCGTGCCCCACGGCCGCGCCTGGCTCAAGGCGGCAAAAACCATGGGCGCCGCCAGAAAAACTCCGGCCCGCGGCGACGATCCGCCGCCGGGGGCGTCCGCCGCGGGCGTCCATCGGGGGAAGGTCTTTCCGCAGAACCGTGTTAGGATGGCCCGTCAAACCAGGGCGGCGGCCTGCGCCAGACCCCCTTTGGACGACGAGCCTGGCGCCGCGCCGTGGCCTTGGACGAACAAGGTCCGGGAGGTGCTGCGATGGCCAATACCGTCGGCAATCCGTTCGAATATGTGCTCAAGCGCGTGGCCTGGGCGTTCGAGGGCGCGGGCGAGCGCCATGCGCTTCCCCGCTCCAGGGTGGTCCCCGAGGTGCGCCGCCTCACGTCCGCCGACCTGAAGGAGTCCCTCAGGCGCGGCGTCTCCGACTTCGCCGCCGCCCGGGACGACGTCGTCTTCATCGCCGTCTTCTATCCCCTGGCGGGCCTGATCCTGGCCGCCGCCTTCCTCCGCTATGACCTCTTGCCGATGATCTTCCCCCTGGTGTCGGGCTTCGCCCTCCTGGGGCCGCTCGCCGCGGTCGGCCTCTATGAGGTCAGCCGCCGCCGTGAGGCGGGAGAGGAGGTGAGCTGGTGGCACGCCGCCTCGGTGTTCGGCTCCCCGGCCATCGGCGGCATCTTCGTCATGGGCCTGGTGCTCATCGGCCTGTTCCTGGCTTGGCTGGGCGTCGCCTATGAGATCAGCCTGCTGGCCTTCGCCGAGGGGCCGCCGGTCACCTTCCGCAGCTTCCTGGAACAGACCTTCGCCACCGGGGCCGGCTGGGCCATGGCCCTGATCGGCATCGCCGTGGGCTTCGTCTTCGCCGCCGTAGCCCTGGCGATCAGCGTCGTCTCGTTCCCCATGCTGCTGGACCGCCGGATCGACGTGGACGTGGCCATCCGCACCTCGCTCAAGGTCGTCCGGCGCAATCCCGGGACCATGGCTCTGTGGGGCCTCATCGTGGCCGCCAGCCTGGCGCTCGGCGCGATCCCGGCTCTGCTCGGCCTGATCGTGGTGGTGCCGATCATCGGCCATGCCACCTGGCATCTCTACCGCCGCGCGGTCCCCTGATCCCGGCGAACTCGGCGGCGTCCGGCTGTCCCGGCCGGGCGCCGGCCGTTCCCTAAGTCTGCTTTCTGACAGACCCGGGCGTCCGGACGTGTCATGATGCCGTCATCGCCGACTGGTATTTCGGGCGTCGGCGGCTGAGAGACGGTTTCCGGCCTTCGGGCCTGGCTACGAACCCCATGCTCCCGCCTGCAGCGTCGGAGCAAACCCAATGCCCCTCTACACTTTCCATCCCTGTCGCCCGGACGGCACGTCCGACACCTTCGTCACCGTCGAGCTGCGGGGCGATCGCGACGTGCCCGCCGTCGCCGTCGACCTGCTGGCCAGGCACCGCAACTGCCACGCGATCGAGGTCTGGCAGGACGAGCGCCAGCTGGCCGAGATCCGCCGGGACGAAGCCGCCACCGGCTGAGCGCGCCTTCCCACTAGGCGCGCCAGCCCCTAACTTCCGGGCATGGCTGTCGCATTCACCCGCGAGGAAGACTACGAGGCGCAGGCTGCAGACCTGCCTGACCGCCCGATTTCACCGCACCCCAATCTGGTGACGGCCAGCGGGCTTGCGGCCATCGAGCGCGAGCTGGCCGCCGCCCGCGCCGCCTATGTGGAGGCCCAGGCCGCCGCCAAGGACGGTCCCGGCGTGGCCGCCGACCGCACGGCCATGGCCCGGGCCACCCGCGACCTGCGCTACTGGTCCGCCCGCCGGGCCAACGCCCAGCTCACCGAGCCGAAGGGCGATCCCGATAAGGTCCTGTTTGGCCGTACCGTCGAGATCGAGCGCGAGGACGGCCGCCGCCAGAGCTTCCGCATCGTCGGCGAGGACGAGGCCGATCCCGCCCAGGGCAGCGTCTCCTACGTCTCGCCCCTGGCCAAGGCGCTCATGGGCCGCACGGTGGGCGACGTCGTCGTCGTCAATGGCGCCGAGGTGGAGATCGTCGCCGTTCATCCCTGAGGACCTGACCCGAGCGCGGCTCTATTCGCATTACGCTGTTACTAAACTACACTAATCTTATAGGGATTATAGGATTGCTGCATTGACGGTCGGGGGCGGCTGACGCCTTTTCCGCGCCACGAAGCGGGGCAGGTGGCCCCGCCAAGGGGGTTCTTGATCGCATGCGTAATCTGTTCTCCGGCGCCGCCCTGGCGCTGGTTCTCGCCGCGCCGGCCTTCGCCGAGGAAATCGACGCCCCATCCGCCGGCGAAACCACGGCCGTGGACGAGGTTCTGGTCACCGCCACGCGTCGCGAGGAGAGCGTGCGGGACATTCCGGCCACCATCACCGCCGTCACCGCCGGCCAGCTTGAGGCCACGGGCCCGATCAACGGCTCCGGCGACCTGCTGCGCACCGTTCCGGGCGTGCGCTTCAACGACCTGCAGAGCAACAACCTCAGCGAGGTCTCGATCCGCGGCTCGGGCACCCAGCGGGCCACGGGCGCGGACTCCGGCGTCGGCCTGTTCGTGAACGGCGCCTATGTGGGCTCCAGCACCCTCGGCGGCCGCAACTTCCGCCACGTGGACCACTTCGACCTTGAGCGCGTCGAGGTGCTGCAGGGGCCGCAAGGGGCGCTCTACGGCCGCAACTCCGAATATGGCGTGGTCAATATCGTCCTCGCCAAGCCGAAGTTCGAAAACTCCGGCTACGTCAGCGGGACCTACACGGACAATCTCTCGCAGACCAAGCTGATCGGGGTGGTCAACCAGCAGATCAGCGACGACGTGGCCATCCGCATCGGCGCCCAGTCGGTAGGCCAGACGAAGGGCTACTACTACGACCCCAACAACGACCGGTACTACGACCACACCGACGGCTGGATCGGCCGCGGCCAGGTGCGCGTCCGCAAGGGACCGCTGGACGTCACCTTCCTGGTGGACGCCCAGGACCTCAACCTGCCGACCTTCCTCAACGTCTATGACGTGGCGCCGGGGGTGAATGCGGCGGTGCCGCTGGGCTTCACCCAGGACCGCTTCGTGGTGCCCCACGAGGGCAAGGACGGAGTCCATCAGAAGGTCCAGCGGGCGATGATCCTCGCCGACTACGACCTGGGCTTCGCCACGCTCACCTCCACGAGCATGGCCACCCACTGGATCTCGCGCCAGCACTATGCCGCGGCCATCGACCTCGCCACCCAGGCCGAGCTGAACCGCCTGGGCCAGACCGGCCTCTATCCCTTCGGTCAGACCTCGACCGTGGCCAAGGATCGAACCTTCTACCAGGACCTGCACCTGGCCGGGACGGCCCTGGAAGGGCAGCTCCAGTGGCTGGCCGGCGCCGACTACCTGATCCAGCACGACCTCAACGGCACGGACTCGGCCACCACCCCGTGCCCGCTGCGGCCCACCGCCGCCGTCTGCGGCGGCACGCCGACCGCGCCGGTCTGCTACCAGCTGCTGCCGACCCAGACCCTGTGCCCGACGCCGTTCCCCAACAGCTTCGGCACGTCCAGCCGCGCGACCCTGCGCAACGAGTCGTTCTCGGTCTATGGGTCGCTGAAGTACACGGTCGGCGCCTTCGCCCTGGCCGGCGAGCTGCGCTACTCGGAAGACGACAAGAAGGCCCAGCAGGCCTCGGTCCTGCTCTACACCACGACGCCCGCTGCGCCGCCGGCGGCCTATGACTTCTCGGCCAACCGGGTGAATTACACCGTCACCGGCAGCTACAACCTGCCGACCCGCCTGCCGTCCATGATCTACGCCAAGGTCGGCACCGGCTACCGCGCCGGCGGCGTCAACGCCCGGGTCTCGTCGCCCTTCGCCCCGAACCCGTTCCGGCCGACCTACGGCAACGAGGACACCACCAGCTACGAGGTGGGCTACAAGGGCAACCTCGCCCCCAACATCTTCGTGCGCCTGGCCGCCTACGCCTCGCGCACCGAGGACGCCATCACCTCGATCAACGACGGCTGCACGGTGCTCAACGCCTGCGGCAAGGCCGGCACCGTCTTCAACATCAACGGCGGCACGGTTCACGCCCGGGGCGTCGAGGGCGCCGTCGACGGTCGCTTCCGGGTGGCCGACGGCCTGCTCAACGTCAGCCTGAACGCCGCCCGCCAGCGGGCCCGCTACGTCTCGACGCCCAACGACTATTCGGGCCTGCCGCTGGTGGACTCCTCCGTGGCCCAGATCCCCAAGTGGACCATGTCGGCGCAGGTCTCCTACCGTCGCGAGATCGTCGCGGGGCTCGACGGGTTCGCCAACCTGACCTACTCGGGTCAGCGCGGCGGGGTGCAGGACACGGTCACGGCGGCGACGCCGGCGATCTACCTCAACGACCTGGACACCCTCAGCGCCCGCGTCGGCGTCAGCTTCGCCCGGGTGGAACTGGCCGGCTTCGTCACCAACCTCACCGACGAGGAAGTGGCGCTGCTGCAGTTCCAGTCCAACGGCGAGCCGCTGGCCAACCGTTACAACCAGCCGCGCACGTTCGGCGTCAATGTGACCTACCGCTGGTAGGCCGAGAGGAGAGGGGAGGCGTCGCCATGCAGGCATCGCGTCGTGGGGTTCTGCTGGGAACCGGTCTGGCGGCGGCCGGCCTCGCCGCTGGGGCGCAGGCCGCGGGGCCGGCGGGCGCGACGCCCGACGCCGCCTGGTTCCAGGCGGTGCTGGAGCGCTACGCCGGCTTCGGGGTGAAGGCCTCGGGCGGCAAGGGCGACCTGGGCGTCGGCCAGTGGCTGGAGGGCGAACTGTCCGCCCTCGGTTACCGCTGCGAGCGGCAGGTGTTCCAGACGCCCTACGCCGAGGTCCGCACGGCGACCCTCTCCACGGGCGGGCGCACGGCGCCGGTCTTCCCCCAGGCCATCGTGCGCACCACGGGCGCCGGGGGCCTCTCCGGCCCCTTGCGGCTCTCCAGCGCCCCGGGCGACCTCGCTGGCGCCATCGCGCTCATCGACCTGCCGTCCCGGCGCTGGGTCAGCCTGGCCGAGCCGGCCATCGCCCGCGGGCTCGCCGACGTCTTCCAGCGCGGCGCGGCGGGCGCGGTCCTGGTCACCAACGGCCCCACGGGCGAGATCTGCGGCCTGAACGTCCATCCGGGCCGCCCGGGCTTCCCCAAGCCCGTGGCCATCCTCGCTCCCACCGACGCCCAGCCGTTCGTGGCCGCCGCGGCGCAAGGGGCCCCGGCGACCCTGATCGTCGACGCCGAGACCGGCCAGCGCCCGGCCGACAACCTCATCGCCCGGCTCGACCGTGGCGCGGCCAAGACCCTGATCGTCACCACGCCCAGGTCCGGCTGGTTCACCTGCGCCGCCGAGCGGGGATCGGGCCTGGCCATCTGGCTCGCCCTGGCCGGCTGGCTCGCCAAGGCCCGCCCGGGCGTGAACCTGGAGTTCGTCGCCACCAGCGGCCACGAGTACGTCTATCTCGGGGGGGAGGAGTACCTGCACCACAAGGCGCCCAAGCCCGCCGACACCCATCTGTGGGTCCATATCGGCGCCAGCGCCGCCGCCCGCGACTGGCACGAGATCGGCCCGCGGCTGCTGCCCCTGCCCAGCGCCGATTCCCAGCGGGTGTTCGTGGCCTCGCCCGACCTCATCGACCTCGCCCGCCACAGCTTCAAGGGCGTCACGGGCCTGGAAGCGGTCTATCCGGCCGACAAGGCGCATACGGCGGGCGAGACCGAGAACGTCATCGCCGCGGGCTACGCCTCGGTGATGGGCCACTACGGCGGCCACCGATTCTTCCACACCCCAGGCGACGACATGCGTTGCGTCTCGGGCGAACTCGTGGTCCCCGTGGCGGCCGCCTACCGGGCCGTCGTCGCCGGAGCCATCCCCTTCGCCTGAGCGGGCGGAGGGTGGAACCTTCGCCGTAAGCCGGAGTTAGGCCGAAAGCAGAAAGGGGAACCCCCATGCGTACACGCATCATCGCCGCCGGCGTCGCGGCCCTCGCCCTCATCCCGAGCCTCGCCCAGGCTCAGCAGACCTGCGAGGAGCGGCGCGCCAACCGCATCGCGGGCACGGTGGTCGGCGGCGCCCTCGGCGCCCTGGCCGGCAGCGCCGTCGCCGGCCGCGGCGACCGCAGCGAGGGCGCCGTCATCGGCGGCATCGCCGGGGCGGTCATCGGCAACCAGGTGTCCAAGGGCGACGGCGACTGCCGCCGGGCCTACGGCTGGTACGACAACGACGGGATCTGGCACGCCAACGCCGTCGACCGCAGCTACGCCCAGGGCTACTATGATCGCCGCGGCAACTGGATCGAAGGCAGCCCGCCGCAGGGCGGCTGGGACCGCAACGGCCGCTGGAACGTCTCGGACGACCGCTACGCCCAGGGCGGCTATCGCCCCACCTCCAACTGGCGTGACGCCCCGCACGACGTCTCGGCCCGGATCGACTGGCTGGAACGCCGCATCGCCCGCAGCCGGGCCAACGGCTCGCTGTCGCGCCGCGAGGCCGAGCGCGCCGAACGCGAACTCCGCGAGATCCGCCGTCTCGAGAGCTCCTACCTTCGCGACGGCCGCCTGAGCCGCACCGAGGCCGACGCCCTCATGCGCCGTCTGGACACCCTCAACCGCCAGATTCGCTGACGGCGAGGCGTCTGACTCATTCATCTCCCTAAACCCCGCCTGAATACGCCCCGTCGGCGACGTTCAGGCGGGCGGGTCTAGCCTCGGGCTCAAGGGTCGAAAGCCCACCCGAGGAGATCCGCTATGAGGAAGACCTTCATCCTGGCCGCCGCCGTGGCCGTCGCCACGCTCACCGCCGGCGCGGCCATGGCCCAGCCCTACGGCTATCGCCACGACGGCCCGCGCTACGGCGGCTACGACCGCGACTACCGCTACGCCCGCGGGCGGGACTCCGACCGCGACGGCATCCCCGACCGGCTGGAGTGGAACCGCGACCGCGACCGTGACGGCGTCCCGGACCAGTGGGACCGCTACGACAACCGCCGCGGCCATCGCTACGGCCAGCATCACCGCCGCCATGTGGACCGCTATGACCGCGGCCCATACGGCCGTCGCTGGTAGCTGAACGACAGAGGGGCGGCCCGGCCCGCAGCCGGCGCCGCCCCGATCCTTGGCGCAGGTCGGCTATTCCGCCGGCTCCAGCGCCCCTTCCGGGACCGGATCGCCCACCAGGGCGCCGTCCAGCCAGGCCAGCAGGTCGTTGTTGATGGTCTCGGCGTGGGTCGAGGCCATGCCGTGGGGCAGGCCGGGATAGACCTTGAGCGTGCCCTTCTGCAGCAGACGGATGCCCTTCAGGGCCGCATCGTGGATCGGCACGATCTGGTCATCGTCGCCGTGCATCAGCAGCACGGGGATGTCGATCTTCTTCAGGTCCTCGGTGAAGTCGGTCTCGGAGAAGGCCTTGATGCAGTCGTAGTGGGCCTTCACCCCGCCCATCATTCCCTGCAGCCACCACTTCTGAATCAGCCCCTGGCTGACCTTGGCGCCCGGCCGATTGAAGCCGAAGAACGGCCCGCTGGGCACGTCCAGGAACAGCTGCGCCCGGTCGGCGAGGAGGGCGGCGCGATAGCCGTCGAACACGTCGATGGGCGTGCCTTCGGGGTTGCTGTCCTTCTTCACCATCACCGGCGGCACGGCGCCGATCAGCACCGCGCGGCTGGCCCGGTCGGTCCCGTGCCGGCCAAGGTAGCGGGCCACCTCGCCCCCGCCGGTGGAGTGGCCCACATGGATCACGTCCTTCAGGTCCAGGGCTTCCACCAGCGCCCGCAGGTCGTCGGCGTAGGTGTCCATCTCATTGCCGTCCCAGGTCTGGGTCGAGCGGCCGTGACCCCGGCGGTCGTGGGCGATCGCCCGGTAGCCGTGGTCGGCGAAGAAGATCATCTGGGCGTCCCAGTCGTCCGCGGTCAGCGGCCAGCCGTGGCTGAAGACGATGGGCTGGCCCGAACCCCAGTCCTTGTAGAAGATCTGAGCGCCGTCCTTGGCGGTCACATAGGGCATGGCGAGGCTCCGTTGTGGGGGTGTGCAGGACCTTCGCGTCCTGCCCCACAACCATCCCCGCCCGAACGCGGTTATGCGACCATACTTAGGTGCTAGTGCGGCCGCGGCCGCAGGGGAGGGCGGCTAGAACATCCCCATGGAAAGGCCCGCGGCCAGGGTGGCGCCGCGATCCCGGGCGGCGGCGAGGGCGGCGGCGTCCAGCGTCTTGGGGGCGGCGATGGCCTGGGGCGTCTGGGCGCGGGTGCAGACGATCAGCGGCTCGGCCACCGACTTCAGCCGCCAGCCGGTGGCGATCCGGGCGAGCTGGCGGGCGGCGTTCTCCCCGTCCGACCCGGCGGCGATCAGGGCCGCATAGGGCCGCCCGTTCAGCCGCTCCAGGGCCCCGTAGTAGGTGCGGTCGAAGAACTCCTTCATCTCCCCCGACAGGGCCGCCAGGTTCTCGGGGCAGGCGAACAGGTAGCCGTCGGCGGCCAGCAGGTCCTCGGCCTCGGTCTCGGCCGCCCGCCGGACCACCACCTCCACCTCGCCGGGGGCGCCCTCGGCCGCCCCCGCCGCCGCCGCGTCGGCCAGGGCCCGGGAGGCGCCGGTTCGGGAATGCCAGACGATGAGAAGCCGCTTCATGGCCCAAGCCTAGCCGTCGCGCTTGCCAGCCGGAACCGCTCCCCTAAGCTCGCCGGCAACAAACCGAATATTCGAGGGGAGGCTTCCATGTTCATCACCCGCCGCCACGCCGCGGCCCTGACCGCCATCGCCCTGGCGCTGACGCCGGCCTCGGGCTTCGCCCAGGCCGCCCGCAAGACGCCCGTCGCGGAGCTCACCCAGACGGTGGCCCCCGAGGCGGTGGGCTTCGATTCCGAGCGCCTGGCGCGCCTCGACGCCTACATGGCCAAGGTGGTTTCCGACGGCCGGGTGCCGGGCATGTCCATCTTCCTCGCCCGCCACGGCAAGGTGGTCTCGTTCAAGACCTACGGCTCGGCCCGCTTCGGCGGCCCGCCGCTGGAGAAGGACGCCATCTTCCGCATCTACTCCATGACCAAGCCGGTCACGGGTGTGGCGATGATGATCCTCTTCGAGGAGGGCCGCTGGCGCCTGGACGACCCGGTCACCCGCTTCATCCCCGAATTCAAGAACCTCAAGGTGATGAAGGGCGTGGACGGCAACGGCCAGCCGATCCTCGAGGACATGAAGCGCCCGCCCACCATGCGTGAGCTCATGAGCCACACCGCCGGCTTCGGCTACGGCCTGCAGGACGAGCATCCGGTGGACCGGCTCTTCCGCGAGAAGCAGGTGCTCTCCGCACCCAGCACCCAGGCGATGATCAAGCGCACCGCCGAGATCCCGCTGATCTTTCAGCCGGGGACCGACTGGCGCTACTCCAGCGCCGTCGACATCCAGGGCTACATCGTCGAGAAGCTCACCGGCATGACGCTGGGCCAGTTCATGGAGCAGCGCATCTTCAAGCCGCTGAAGATGAACGACACGGCCTTCTATGTGCCGGCCGACAAGGCCCATCGCCTGGCGCCCGTCTATTACTTCAACCCCCAGACCCGGAAGGTGGAGGAGGCCAAGAGCCTGTTCGGCGGCGACCTGCCCACCTACCTCGAGCCGCCGGCCTGGGAGAGCGGCGGCGGCGGCCTCGTTTCCACCACCCTCGACTACGCCCGCTTCGCCCAGATGATCGCCAACAAGGGCGAGCTGGACGGCGTGCGCATCCTCTCGCCCGCCTCGGTGGAGCTGATGGGCGCCAACATGATCGCCAAGGACGTGCTGGTCTCGTCCAACGGCACGGTGGGCTCGCGCTTCAACGAGGCCGTGGGCTTCGGCCTCGACTTCATGGTGGTGAACGATCCCCGTGCGGCCGGAACGCTGGAAGGCAAGGGCAGCATGAGCTGGGGCGGGGCCGCCGGCACCTGGTTCTGGGTGGACCCGACCAACGACCTCGTCTTCGTCGGCATGATCCAGCGCTTCGGCGGTTCGGGCGGCGACGACCTCGGCGCCATGGCCCGGACCCTGACCTACCAGGCCCTCGTGAACCCCGAGAAGTAAGCTCGTTTTTCCCGCCCCGTCATGGGGAGGGCGGCGAGCGCCCGAGACGGGTGGGGACGTGGGGCGGCTCCATTCCCCGCCCCGACGCGCCGGCGGCGCATCGTCCCTCCCCGGGCCGGGGAGGGACCGGTTCGGCTACTTCGCATAGGCTGGCGGATAGGGCCGGTTCAGGTCCTTGTAACGCTCGCGCAGCTCGATCTGGCGCGAGGTCAGGGGCTGGGCCTTGCCGCGCACCAGGATCAGCCGCGGCCGCGACAGCGGCTCGAAGGGATCGCCCGACCAGACCACCAGGTCGGCGTCCTTGCCGGGCTCCAGCGAGCCGACGCGCTCGGCCACCCCGAACGCCTTGGCCGGATTGATCGTCACCGCTTTCAGGGCCGCCTCGTACGGCATGCCGTAGGCCACGGCGTTGCCGGCGTTGTATCGGGTCTCGTGCGCCCGGTGGGCGCCGCCCTGGCCTTCGATGATGACGGTCACCCCGGCGGCGTGCAGGCGGGCGGCGTTCTCCAGCGTCGCCCCCAGGCTCTCGAAGCCGTCCGGCCGGTCCTCCACCGGATTGATGATCACCGGCACGCCTGCGGCGGCGATCTCGTTCGCCACCCGCCAGCCCTCGGCCGCCCCCGAGAGGATGACCTTGAGCTTTTCTTCCTTCGCCAGCTTGAGGATGGCGCGGATGTCCGAGGCGCGGTCGGCCACGGCGATCAGCGGCATCCTGCCCTCGACCACCGGGATCAGCGCCTCCAGGTCGGCCCGGGACAGCGACAGGTCCCGATAGCCGGCGCGCTCATAGGCGGCGCGGTTGCGGGCATAGGCGCGCACGTCGTCCAGCACCGTCTTCAGCAGCACGATCTGGGCCCCTCGGGCGCCGCCGCTGAGGGCCGCGCCCCGGCGGCCGAAGGGGGCGACCATGGCCACCTTGGCCCGGACCAGCGGGTCCTGGCCCTCGGCGAGCTGGATCACCGCCGCCTGGCCGGAGAACAGGCCGCTGCCGCGGTTCGGGACCATCCCCCCGCCGGCGGTGAGGTCCTCGCCCCCGTCGTGGCTGTGGCCGTCGTCCGAGGCCCCGCCGCCGCCGGTGCGCGGGGTGACGATGGCGCTGGTGATGCCGCCCAGCCGCGCCACCGGGATGACGAAGCTGTCCGGGTTCAGGGCGTACTGGATGTCGAAGGCCGCGCTGAGGCCGGGATTGTTCACGCTGGCCTCATTGCCCAGCATGCTGATCTCCACTGCGCCCAGCAGGCTGTTGGCGGCCACGAAGCCGGGGGTGACGACCCCGCCCTTGGCGTCCACCACCTCGGCCCCGGCGGGCACGGCCACATTCGGTCCCACGGCGACGACCTTGCCGTCGCGCACCAGCACCGTGCCCTGGGCGATCTCGCCGGACGGCCCGGCGGTGAGCACCCGCGCGTTGGTGACGGCGAGGGTGGCCGCCAGGGCGCTGAAGGGGGCGGCGAGGGCGATGGAAAGCGCCGCGACCGCGGTCAGGGTCCGTTTCATCGCAGGCCTCCCAGGCCGAGTTCGAAGTCCGACTTGGCCTGATAGGCCGGGTCATGCCGGTCGTAGGCCACGCCGCCGTCGATCCAGACCCGCTCGGCGCGGGCGTAGATCGAGAAGGGATTGCGGTCCCACAGCACCACGTCGGCCCGCTTGCCGGGCTCCAGGGTGCCGGTCTCGTGCAGGATGCCGATGGCCTTGGCCGGATTGGCGGTGATCCACTTGATGGCCTCGGCCTCGCTGATCTGCAGGCCCGCCTCGCGGCCCGCCGCCAGGGCCTCGGCGGCTTCCTGGTTCAGGCGCTGGATCAGGTCCGGGTCGTCCGAGTGGATGATCGCGCAGGCGCCGGCGGCGTGCATCAGGGCGGCGTTGGCCTCGATGGCGTCGAACTGCTCGAGCTTGCCGCCCCACCAGTTGGTCCAGGTGGCGGCGCAGATGTCCTTCTGCGCCAGCAGGTCGGCGATCTTGTAGCCCTCAATGGTGTGGTGGAACGAGGTGATCCGGTAGCCGAACTCCTGGGCCACATCGATCATCTGGGCCATCTCGTCGGCCCGGTAGCAGTGGTTCTGCACCAGGATCTCGCCCTTCAGCACCCCGAGCAGGGTGTCGAGTTGCAGGTCGCGCTTGGGCGGGTCGGCCTTCTCGCCGTTGCTGACCTTGGCGCGGTAGGCGTCCCACTTGCGGCCGTACTCGGCGGCGTTGATCCAGGCGGCGCGGTAGCCCGCCACATTGCCCATGCGGGTGGTGGGCGAGCGGTTGCGGCCGCCATAGACCCGCTTGGGGTTCTCGCCGCAGGCCATCTTCAGGCTGTGCGGCGCGCCGGGGAACTTCATCCCCTGGGTCGTGCGGGCGGGCACGTTGCGCAGGGTCACGCCCCGTCCGCCGAACAGGTTCGCCGAACCGGGCAGGACATGGACGGTGGTCACCCCGCCGGCCCGAGCCAGGTTGAAGCCGGGGTCCTGCGGCCACACCGAATGCTCGGCCCACACCTGGGCGGTGTTCGGGTCGCTCATCTCGTTGCCGTCCGAGTGGGCGCCCACCGCCGGCGAGGGATAGACCCCCAGGTGCGAGTGGGCGTCGATCACGCCGGGCGTCACCCAGCGGCCCTGGGCGTCCACCACCTCGTAGCCGGCGGGCGGGGCGCCGGCCGGGCCTACGGATTCGATGCGGCCGTCGCGGACCAGCACCATCCCGTTCTCGATCTGCGCCCCCGTGCCCGTGAGCACCGTGGCCCCGACGATGGCCGTCGGCCGGCCGGGCAGGGGACGGTAGGTGCTGGCGAAGGCTTCGCCCGAGGCCTCTAGCCCCTTGGGCAGCGGCTTGGCGGACGCCGTGGCCTTGGGCGGCCCCTCGGCTGTGGCGGCGCAGGCGGCGAGGCCCGCCGCAAGGCTGGCCGCTATGGCGGCCCTCAGGATCTGTGGCACTCGGGAACCCCCAAACTTTCGCTCAGGAATTGAAAGGGGGCTGGAGGGATCGTCAAGCGCGCAGGGCCTGTCCCCTGTGCTTGACAAGCGCAACCGCCCATGCGCCCTTCCGCGCCTCCTAAAGCAGCGATTTCCGCCTTTTTTCATGCATCCCTACCGCACCCACACCTGCGGCCAGCTCCGCGCTTCCGACACCGGCTCTCAGGTGCGCCTGTCCGGCTGGGTTCACCGCAAGCGTGACCACGGCGGCCTGATCTTCATCGACCTGCGCGACCACTACGGCCTGACGCAGCTCGTGGTGAGCCCCTCGACGCCCGGCTTCAACTTGGTCGAACACGTCCGCGCCGAGAGCGTGATCCGCGTGGACGGCGAGGTGGTGGCCCGCTCGCCCGAGACCGTGAACCCCAACCTGCCGACCGGCGAGGTCGAGGTGGTGGTGCGCAAGGTCGACATCCTCTCCGAAGCGGCCGAGCTGCCGCTGCCGGTGTTCGGCGAGCCCGAATACCCCGAGGAGATCCGGCTGAAGAACCGCTTCCTGGATCTGCGCCGCGAGACCCTGCACAAGAACATTGTCCTGCGCTCGAAGGTCATCCAGTCGATCCGCAACCGGATGATCGAGCAGGGCTTCCTGGAGTACCAGACGCCGATCCTGACGGCCTCGTCGCCTGAGGGCGCGCGCGACTTCCTGGTGCCCTCGCGCCTGCACCCGACCAAGTTCTACGCCCTTCCGCAGGCGCCCCAGCAGTTCAAGCAGCTGCTGATGGTCGCCGGCTTCGACCGCTACTTCCAGATCGCCCCCTGCTTCCGGGACGAGGACCTGCGCGCCGACCGCTCGCTCGAGTTCTACCAGCTCGACGTCGAGATGAGCTTCGTGACGCAGGAGGACGTGTTCGCGGCCATCGAGCCGGTGATGCACGGCGTCTTTACCGAGTTCGGCGAGGGCAAGCCCGTCACGCCCTATCCGTTCCCGCGCATCCCGTATCGGGAAGCCATCGCCAAGTACGGCACCGACAAGCCCGACCTGCGCAACCCGCTGGTCATGCAGGACGTGTCCGAGCACTTCCGCGGCGGCGGCTTCGGCCTGTTCGCGCGCATCCTCGAGGACGCCAAGAACGCCGTCTGGGCGATCCCGGCCCCGAAGGGCGGCAGCCGCGCCTTCTGCGACCGCATGAACTCCTGGGCGCAGGGCGAAGGCCAGCCGGGCCTGGGCTACATCTTCTGGTCCGAGGATCAGGGCGGCTGGGGCGGCCCGATCGCCAAGAACCTCGGCGCCGAGAAGACCGCCGGCCTCATGGGCGCCCTGGGCCTCGGCCAGGGCGACGCGGCCTTCTTCGTCGCCGGCGATCCCAAGGTCTTCTACAAGTTCGCCGGCGCGGCCCGGACCAAGGTTGGCACGGACCTGAATCTGATCGACGAGAACCGGTTCGAGTTCGTCTGGATCGTCGACTTCCCGATGTTCGAGTGGAACGAGGACGAGAAGCGCGTCGACTTCTCGCACAACCCGTTCTCCATGCCCCAGGGCGAGCTGGAAGCGCTGAACACCAAGGATCCCTTGGACATCCTCGCCTACCAGTACGACATCGTCTGCAACGGCTATGAGCTGTGCTCGGGGGCGATCCGGAACCATCTGCCCGAGATCATGATCCGGGCCTTCGAGATCGCGGGCTACGGCCCCGAGGTGGTCGAGGAGCAGTTCGGCGGCATGCTGAACGCCTTCCGTCACGGCGCGCCGCCGCACGGGGGCCTGGCGCCCGGCATCGACCGTATCGTCATGCTGCTGGCCGGCCAGACCGCCATCCGCGAGGTCATCGCCTTCCCGCTGAACCAGCAGGGCGAAGATCTGCTGATGCGGGCGCCGTCCGAAGTGACCGAAAAGCAGCTCAAGGAGCTGCACATCCGCCTCGCCCCGCCCATCAAGTCCTAGGCGGGGCCGGAAGAGTCCCGCCGGCTCAGTCGGCGGGACCTTGCGCGATCAGGAAGCGCGGGCTCGGCGGAGCCGGGGCAGGGGGCGCAGGCGGCGCCGGCGGAGCCGGAGGGGCGGGCGCAGCCGATCCGCCGCGTACGATCACCCGCACGCCGCTGCAGGTCCTGGCGAGGAGCCCGGCCGGAACCTTGGTCCGGGCATCGCCGCAGGCGCTGTCCAGCTGGTCCTGGGTGAGGCCCTTGGCGCCCGAAAAGTCGGCCCCGGCGATCATCGCCCGGCGCAGGTCCGCGTCGCGGAAGTCGGCGCCTTCGAAATTGCCCCCCGACATCGTCGCCCCGTGCAGGTCGGCGGCCCGGAAGACAGCCCGCTCGAAGCGGCCGTGCGACAGGACCGCGCCCTTCAGGTCGGCGTCCTGGAAACTGGCGCCGCTGGCGTCGGCCCGCTGCAGGTTGGCGCCCTTCAGATTGGCCGAGCGGAAGCTGGCGCCGCGCAGGGTGGCGCGGCCGAAGTTGGCGCCCGCCGCGTCGACGTCGTTGAGGATCGCCTTGGTCAGGTCGGCGGAGTCGAACTGGCCGCCGCGGATTTCCGCCGAGCGCAGCACCGCGCCCGTCAGCACCGCCTGCCGGAAATTGGCTCCGGTGGCGTTGGCGTCCGACAGGTCCGCCCGGGAGAGGTTGGCCGAGCCGAACCGCACCCCGTGGGCCTCGGCGGACCGCAGGCGGGCGCTGGAGAGGTTGGCGCCCGAGAAGTCGGCGCCGTTCATGCCGGTGTCCGACAGGTCGGCCCGGGAGAGGTCCGCCCCGGCGAAGCTCGAGGCCTGGAACCGCGCCTCGCGCAGGTTCGCCCCCACGAGGGCGGCGCCGGAGAAGTTGGCCCCGATGATGTGCGCCCCGGCCAGGTTGCGGCCCGACAGCTCGCACTTCACGCACGAGCCGCCGAACGAGGTGCGGCGGGCCACCTCCTTGTCGCCGAGGAAGAAGGCCGAAGCCTCTCCCGCCAGAGCCGCGCCGGCGAGAAACGCGCCGAGGGCGAGGGCGAGGCGGGCTGAACGCTGGGTCACTGCGGAGTAATCCTCGAAGGTTGCAGCCAACCTGTGCGCCGGGCGCACCCCTGACACCACTTAAATCGCCGTAACTTTGAGGACTTAGCCGGTCTGGTCCTCGCCGAACCGGCCGGCCCGCGCCCCGCAGCTCTCGCAGATCATGGCCTGGCCCTTGCGCACCACGGCGATGTCGCCGCAGGCGGCGCACACCTCGGCCGCGTCCAGCACCGCCGGGCCGGGATTGCGGTTGGCGGTGGGCAGGAAGACGAGATTGTCCGGGGTCGATCCCCGCGAGAAGCCGCGGGAGATGAAGCGCGACGCCGGCTGCGGGGCGTTGGCGGCGGCCGCGCCGTCGGCCGCATCGTCGGCCTTGCCCTTGCCCAGGCCGTCGGCGTTCAGGGCGTCGGGGTCCTCGCTGGCGAGGTCCGAGCGGCCCAGATAGCTGATCCCCAGCTCGCGGAAGATGTAGTCCAGGATCGAGGTCGCCGACTTCACCTGGTCGTTGCCCGTCACCGGCCCGGCCGGCTCGAAGCGGGTGAAGACGAAGGCGTCCACGAACTCCTCCAGGGGCACGCCGTACTGCAGGCCGATGGAGATCGCGATGGCGAAGTTGTTCATCAGGCTGCGGAAGGCGGCGCCTTCCTTGTGCATGTCGATGAAGATCTCGCCGAGCTCGCCGTCGTCGTACTCGCCGGTGTGGATATAGACCTTGTGGCCCCCCACCGAGGCCTTCTGGATGTAGCCCTTGCGGCGGTCGGGCAGTTTCCGCCGGGTGCGCTCGCGCTCGATGATCCGCTCGACGATCCGCTCCTGCTGCGGCTCGGCCTCGGCCTGGGCGGAGGCCTGAGGCGCCTCGCGCTTCTCGGGCAGGTCGGCCACGGCGGGCAGGTCCAGCACCGCCTCGGCGGGCGCGGCCTCGCGCCGCACCCGGATCGGCAGCTCCGCCCCGGCCAGGGCCCCCTGCACCTCGGCGGGCGTGGCGCGCCAGGGCAGGGCCGTCTCCAGCACCGGCGGCAGGTCCAGGGCCTGGCGCAGGGCCGTCAGCATGGCCTCCACGGCCTCGGCGTCCACCTCGGCGGCCGGACGCAGCACGCGCTGGCCGGCCTCGTCGCCCACCTCGCTGCCGGTCAGGCTGTCGGCGCCCAGCACGTGGCGCTCGGCCAGGGCCACGTCCTCGGCGGTGAAGCCAGCCAGGGCCAGGACGTCCAGGGCCGGATCGTCCAGCTGCTCGGGCGTGGCCCCCAGCACGTCCCGCAGGAAGCCTTCGCCCAGCACCTCGGGGGTGAACGCCTGGGCGAGCCGCTGCACGAACGGCAGCTCGGCCTCCACGGCGGCGATCTCGTGCTCGGAGAAGCCCCGGGCGGCCAGGGCCGCGACGCCCAGCCCCGGCGCCTCGTCCAGGCTGCGACGGCCCAGCAGCACCGCCTCGGCGGCGGCCCGGTCGAGGCCGAGGACGGCCAGGCCCCGGATGGCCGCCTCGCTCAGCACCCGCAGGGGCTCGCCGTCGGCGGTCTCCGCCACGGCCAGCGGCCCGGCCCAGGGCGCGGCGTCCAGCCGCCCGCCCAGCCGCAGGGTCAGTTCGGGATCGTGGAAGGCCCCCAGCCGGCATTCCACCCCGGCCTCGCCGATCACCCGCCGGGCGGTGGCGTAGAGGTCGCGGGCGGCCTTGCGGCCCGTCTCGCTGTCATAGTCGTGGCCGTGGGCCGCCAGCCAGTCGCCCAGGCCCGCCAGGCCGAGCTGCGCCGGCTCCTCGGCGGCCGCCAGGGCCACCGCGGCCAGGTGCACGGCCCCCTCGAAGGCGTCCCAGTCGAAGCCGCCCTCGCCGAAGAAGGCCATCAGGTCGACGCCGCCCCGCGGCCAGGCGGCGACGCCCGCCAGCAGCTCGGCCTCGGCCAGTTCCCAGGCGCAGATCACCGCCCCCGTGGTCCAGGCGGCCCGGGCGAGGGCGCGGGCCGCGGCGCCGTCCGGGCGGTCCAGGCGGGCGATCAGCTCCACCCCCGCAGGCTCGGCCGGGGCGGGCGGGGCTGGCCAGTCGCTCTCGCCGGCCCGGGCCAGGGCGATGGCTTCCAGGATGGTGGCGTCCGCCGCCCCCGCGGCCCGGGCGGCCTCGGCGGCGCGGGCGAGGCTGCTGTTGCGGCCGGGGTCGGCGCAGGCCTCGGCGTCGCCCTCGCAGCGCAGGATGGCGTCCATCACCCCCTGCAGGCGCGCGGCGATCCGCTCGGACGCCGCCCGGGCGGCTTCGCGTCCGCGGCGGGCCGCTTCCAGGGCCTGCAGCGTCGAAACGAAATCGGGGGCGGCGGCGTCGGCCACCTTCAGCCGCCGGCCGGCGGGGGCCGAGAAGGCCACGGCCCCCATCAGGAGGGCTTCGGTCAGCCCCTCGCGGAAGCGGCGGCGGGCCCGCAGGTCCTTCAGCAGCCCCTTGGCCTGGGCTCGGGCGGTGATCTGCTCGGCGTGTTCGATGAGGGCGTCGGCCAGGTCGGTGCGGCCGCCCGCCCAGTCCAGCCAGGCCTCGGCCCGCGCGGCCGTCCAGTGCGCCGGGGCGACCACCTCCACCAGACCGTCGGGCCGCTCCAGGATGCGGCCCTCGATTCCCACGCGCGACGCGTCACTGCCCATCGGAGACTCCCCTGTAGGGAAAGCCTAGGCCGCCGGACCGGGCCTGGACAATAGATGTTGCGTCTGGAGGGGCGTTCATCCCCAACATATTGCTGTGAACGCCGCCCCGCGCGGGCGCTGGACGCTCCGGGGGCGCCCGCCTATAGTCCGCCCGCGTTTCGAGCCTTGCGAGCTAGCTTAAGTGTCTGTCCTGAAGACCATCTTCACCTGGTGGAACGGCGCCACCGCCGGCATCCGCTTCACCGTGGCCCGCCGCGGCGTGTTCGTCGGCCAGGACGAGTACGGCAACAAGTACTACGAGGCGCGTGACGCCAGCGACAGCTACGACCCCAAGCGCAAGCGCCGCTGGGTGATCTTCAACGGCTACGCCGAGGCCTCCAAGGTCCCGCCGGACTGGCACGGCTGGCTGCATCACACCTTCGAAGAACCGCCGACCACCGCGCCGCTGCCGCGCAAGGCCTGGGAAAAGGAGTACCGGCCGAACCTCACCGGCACCATCCACGCCTACCGTCCCAAGGGCTCGCTGGCCCGGGGCGGCGAGCGTCAGCGGGCGGCCGGCGACTACGAGGCCTGGAAGCCCGAATAGCCGTGGACCGCCGCCCCGCCGCGTCCGACCTCCAAGAGCGCGTGACCGCCAAGGCGTCCGGACGGGCGTCTGTGGGCCTGGTTCTGGGCGGCGGGCTCCTGGCGCTCGCGGGGGCCGGGCTCCTGGCCACCGTCGTCTCGGCCCAGCCGGCGCCGTCGGGAATCCCGCCGCAGGAAGAGGCCGCGCCCGCCGGCCGCGAGCAGGCGCCGCCGCTCGCCATTCCCACGCCCGCGCCCCTGGTCGCCCCACCGGTGGAGGCCGAGGAGGTCGAGCCCGCGCCGCCGCCCAAGGCCCAGGTGACCGAAAAGCCGGTGGAGGCGCCGATCCGCCGCGCCCGCTACGACGTGGCGGTGCTCCAGGCCCTCGACAAGGTGACGGCCGAGACCTTCAAGTTCGAGGCTCCCGTGGGCCGTCCGGTCCGCTGGAAGGGGCTGATCTTCACCGTCCGGGCCTGCGAGCGCTCGGCGCCGGACGAGCCGGTGGACGACGCCATCGCCTACCTCACCATCGACTCCCAGCCGCGCCCGCAGCCGGGCCGCCCGACGCCGGCGCCGCGCCAGGCCTTCCGGGGCTGGATGTACGCGTCTTCGCCGGGCCTGAACCCGCTGGAGCACGCCACCTACGACGCCTGGGTGATCACCTGCAGGGCCAGCCGCCCGGTCACGGCCGCGGCCGCGGCGCCTGCGCGCCCCTCGCCGAAGGCGGCCCCCAAGGCCGCATCCGCGCCGGCCGCGGACGCGGCGCCCGCGCCCAAGGCCGAGACGCCGCCGGTCATCTCCGTGCCGCCGCCGGCTCCGGCGCCCAAGGGCGACGCCGCCCCCGCTGCGGCCCCCGCGCCCAGGGCGTAGAAGTCCCCCTCGACCGTCAGGGCGCGGGCGAGGCGGCGATGATACGCCTGCCGTGAAATCTCCTCGGTCCCGAACTGGGCCAGGTGCTCGGTCATGAACTGGGTGTCGAGCAGGACGTAGCCCCCAGCGATCAGCCGGGCGACCAGGTGGACCAGGGCCACCTTCGAGGCGTCCCGGGCCCTGGAGAACATGCTCTCGCCGAAGAACGCGCCCTTCAGCGCAACGCCGTAGAGGCCGCCCACCAGCCGCCCCTCCGACCAGCACTCGACGCTGTGGGCGAAGCCGTGGGCGTGCAGCTCCACATAGAGCTGCTCGATGGGCCGGTTGATCCAGGTCTCGGTGCGGCCCGGCCCGGCGGCGGCGCAGGCCAGCACCACCTCGTGGAAAGCGGTGTCGATCCGCACCTCGAACGGGTCGCCCCGCACGGTCCGCGCCAGCCGGCGCGGCACGTGGAAGCGGTCGAGCGGGATCACGCCCCGCCGCTCGGGGTCGATCAGGAAGACGCGGTTGTCCTCCCGGGCGTCCGCCATGGGGAAGACGCCGCGGGCGTAGCAGTCCAGGAGGTCGGTGGCGTCGAACTCCGCCATCGCCCGCGCTTAGGCCTGCGGCCCTCCTTGGGCCTCCGCCTGGGCCTTCATCCAGCGCTCCAGCCAATGGATGTTGTAGTCGCCCCGGACGATGTCCGGCTGGACCAGCAGTTCCTGGAAGAGCGGGATATTGGTGTCGATGCCGCCGACCACGATCTCCCCGAGGCAGCGGCAGAGGCGCGCGATGCACTCCTCACGGTCGCGGCCGTGGACGATCAGCTTGCCCACCAGGCTGTCGTAGTAGGGCGGGATCGAATAGCCGGCGTAGAGGGCGCTATCCATCCGCACCCCCAGGCCGCCCGGGGCGTGGTAGTCGGTCACCAGCCCCGGCGAGGGGGTGAAGGTCTTCGGGTTCTCGGCGTTGATCCGGCACTCGATGGCGTGGCCCTCGAAGACCACGTCTTCCTGGCGGAACGACAGGGGCAGGCCCGCGGCGATGCGGATCTGTTCGCGCACCAGGTCGATGCCGGTGATGGCCTCGGTGACCGGGTGCTCCACCTGCAGGCGGGTGTTCATCTCGATGAAGAAGAACTCGCCGTTCTCGTACAGGAACTCGATGGTGCCGACGCCCAGGTAGCCGATGGCGCGCACCGCATCGACGACGATCTTGCCGATCTTCTCACGGGCGGCGCTGTCGATGACGGGCGAGGGGGCTTCCTCGAGCACCTTCTGGTGCCGCCGCTGCAGCGAGCAGTCGCGCTCGCCCAGATGGACGACGTTGCCGTGGCTGTCGGCCACCACCTGCAGTTCGATGTGCCGCGGGGTCTGGAGGTAGCGCTCCATATAGACCGCGTCGTCCCCGAAGGCGGCCTTGGCCTCGGCCCGGGCGGTCTGCACGGCCTCCACCAGGTCCTCTTCGGTGCGGGCCACCTTCATGCCCCGTCCGCCGCCGCCGGCGGCGGCCTTGATCAGGACCGGGAAGCCGATCTGCTTGGCCGCGGCGATGGCCTCTTCCTCGGTCGCCACCGCCCCGTCGGAGCCGGGCACCACCGGGATGCCGGCCTCCTTCACCGCCTGCTTGGCGGTGATCTTGTCGCCCATCAGCTTGATGTGCTCGGACTTGGGACCGATGAAGGTGAAGCCGTGGGCCTCGACGATCTCGGCGAAGCGGGCGTTCTCCGAGAGGAAGCCGTAGCCGGGGTGGATCGCCTGGGCGCCCGTGATCTCGGCCGCGGCGATGATCGCCGGGATGTTGAGGTAGCTCTTGGCGGCCGGCGGCGGGCCGATGCACACGCTCTCGTCGGCCAGCCGCACCCACATGGCGCCGGCGTCGGCCTCGGAATGCACCGCGACCGTGGAGATGCCCATCTCCTTGCACGCCCGGTGGACGCGAAGGGCGATCTCGCCGCGGTTGGCGATCAGGATCTTGTCGAACATCGGCCTACTCGATGATCGCGAGCGGCTCGCCGAACTCCACCGGCTGGGCGTCGTCGACCAGGATCTGCACGATCTTGCCGCCCTTGGGGGCCGGGATCGGGTTCATGGTCTTCATCGCTTCCACGATGAACAGCGTCTGGCCGGCCTGGACGGTGTCGCCCACCTTCACGAACGGGTCCGCGCCGGGGCTCGGCTGCAGATAGACCGTGCCCACCATCGGCGACTTCACCTCGTCGCCCTTGGCGCGGGCGGGGGCCGCCGGTTCGGCGGGGGCGGCGGCCGGAGCCGGCGCGGCGGGGGCGGCCGGAGCGACCGGCGCGGCGGCGACCGCCTGCACGGGTGCGGCGGTCAGCGTCTTGGCCACGCGGATCTTCAGCTCGCCGTGCTCGACCTCGATCTCCGAGAGGCCCGTCTCGGTGAGGATGTCGGCCAGTTTGCGCACCAGGCGCGCGTCGAACGGATCGGCGGGCGCCTTCGGACTGCTAGCCATGAGAACGACCTTTTTCTTCTGCAACTTGTCGGGAATCAGCGGGCCAGGCCCGCGGCGGCCTCGATGGCCAACTCGTAACTCGCCGCCCCGAAGCCGGAGACGACGCCGGTGGCGGCGAGGGAAACATAGGTCTCCCGCCGGAACGCCTCGCGGGCGGCCGGGTTCGACAGGTGACATTCAACCACGGGGATGCTGAGCATCTTCAGCGCATCCAGGATCGCGATCGAGGTGTGGCCGTAAGCCGCAGGATTGAGCACCAGGGCGCACGCGGATTCCCGCGCCTCCTGGATCCACTCCACCAGCTGGCCCTCGTGGTTGGATTGGCGGAACACGACTTCACGCCCCAGGGACTTCGCCCGGGCCTCGCAGAGGCGGCGGACGTCTTCCAGGGTGTGGTGTCCGTAAATCTCCGGCTCGCGGGTCCCCAGCAGGTTGAGATTGGGGCCGTTCAGCACATAGATCGGTTTCGACATTCGGCTCCGCCGTCGATTCCGGCGTCTTGTAACGGGCGGGGCTGCACGTCACAAGCACGCCGACCGGAGCTGCCGAATTCATGCGACTGACCGTCAACGGAGAGATACGAACCTTCCAGGGCGTGACCGACGTCGCGGCGCTGGTGGCGAACCTGGGGCTCGACCCCCGAAAGGTCGCCGTGGAGCGCAACCTGGAGATCGTGCCCCGGTCGGCCTACGCCGAGACGGCCCTCGCCGACGGCGACCGGATCGAGATCGTGCATTTTATCGGAGGCGGCTGACGTGGACGGCTCGACCCATTCGGAAGACACCTGGACCGTTGCGGGGCGCACCTTCCGCTCGCGCCTCATCGTCGGCACCGGCAAGTACAAGGACTACGCCCAGAACGCCGCCGCCGCCGAGGCGGCGGGGGCGGAGATCGTCACCGTGGCCGTCCGCCGGGTGAACCTCACCGATCCGAACCAGCCGATGCTGGTGGACTATGTGAAGCCCGACCGCTTCACCTTCCTGCCCAACACCGCCGGCTGCTTCACGGGCGAGGACGCCATCCGCACCCTGCGCCTGGCCCGTGAGGCCGGCGGCTGGGACCTGGTGAAGCTCGAGGTGCTGTCCCAGACCAAGCACCTGCTGCCCGACATGGAAGAGACCCTGCGGGCGCTGAAGCTGCTGGTGGCCGACGGCTTCCAGGTGATGGTCTACTGCTCGGACGATCCCGTGTACGCCAAGAAGCTGGAGGACGCGGGCGCCGCCGCCATCATGCCGGCCGCCGCGCCCATCGGCTCGGGGCGGGGCATCCAGAATTTCCTCAACCTCGGCCTGATCATCGAGCAGTCCACCGTGCCGGTGCTGGTGGACGCCGGCGTCGGCACCGCCTCGGACGCCGTGCTGGCCATGGAGATGGGCTGCGACGCGGTGCTGATGAACACCGCCATCGCCGAGGCCAAGGACCCGATCCGCATGGCGCGGGCCATGAAGCACGCGGTCATCGCCGGTCGCGAAGCTTGGCTGGCTGGACGGATGGCCAAACGCAGTTACGCTGACCCGTCGTCGCCAATGTCGGGTCTGATCTGATGTCCGCTTCCGTCTCCGAGCCGCGCAAGTCGATCTTCATCACGGGCGCGGCGTCGGGGATGGGGCGCGAGACGGCGCGGCTGTTCGCCGGCAAGGGCTGGTTCGTCGGCGCCTATGACGTCAACGAGACGGGCCTCGCCGACCTGCAGGCCGAGCTGGGGGCCGACAACTGCCGGGTCCGTCGGCTGGACGTCACCGACCGGGCCGATTTCCGCGCCGCCCTCGACGATTTCGGCCCGGCGGCGGGCGGGCGGCTCGACATCCTCTTCAACAACGCCGGGATTGGCCGGGGCGGACCCTTCGACCAGCAGCCCTTCGAGGACATCCTGGCCGTGGTCCAGGTGAACCTGATCGGCGTCCTCAACGGCATCTACGAGGCCGCGCCGCTGCTCAAGGCCACGCCCGGCTCGCTCTGCTTCACCACATCTTCGTCCTCGGCCACCTTCGGCATGCCCGGCATCGCCGTCTATTCGGCCACCAAACATGCGGTGAAGGGGCTCACCGAGGCCCTGTCCGTGGAGTTCCGGGCCCTCGGCGTGCGTGTCGCCGACGTCCTGCCTGGGCTCATCGACACGCCCATCCTGCCGCCCGGGGCGGTGGAGGCCGCGCCGAAGGAGGGCATGTTCCGCGCCGTCCCGCCCGTCGAGGTCGCCAAGGTCGTCTGGGAGGCCTACCACTCCGACCGGCTGCACTGGTACGTGCCCGAGGAGATCGCCGAGCTCGACAAGGCCTCGGCCCTTGATCCCGAGGCGGTGCGCGAGCAGATGGCCGCGGGCGCCTTCTTCACCGGCCCCACCGAGCGCACGCCCTGAGGCGAGGGCGCAGGGCCCTGTAACGCGGCTCGAACCGTTCCGTACTCCCGTGAAGCGCCGGCCTGCGGTCAGCATCTGGCGGTTCGCCGAAGCCCCCAGGCAAGGGCGGACCACGCGGGCGGCGGGCGCCTCCAACGCCCTGCCGCTCGCGCGCGCGTCGCCCGCGCGCGTCAGGCCTTCGCCGGCACGCCCACCGCGGCGAACAGGCCCGCCCGGTCGGGGCCGGGTTTCGGGGGATAGAGGGCCGCCTTGGCGCGCCGCGGCCGCGCCCACATCCGCAGGATCTTCACGAGGTTCCTCGGCCGCCGCAGCCAGGCGCGCGGGTCCTCCAGCATGTGGAAGCCCTTCAGGAAGTCGCGCAGCATGTCCACGTCCTCGCGGATGGCCAGGCCAACGGCGTCCTCCTGAAAGCTCTTCAGGATGCGCCGCTTCAGGGTGGTCCGCCCCTGCGGGCGCAACAGCCGCCGGGCCCGCGCCGCGGCTTGCCGGTCGGCCCCGCGCATCACCTCGAAATAGGGCCGCAGCTCCCGGCGTATGGCCTGGGCGTAGCGCGCCGCCCGCACCGCCGGGTCGTCGCTGGCCGCCAGGGCCTCGGCCAGGGCCTCGGCCGCCACCGCCGCGAACGAACAGCCGCGGCCGTACAGGGGATTGCTCCGCACCAGGCTGTCGCCCACGGCGAAATAGCCCAGCACCGCCGGCCGGCCGCCGGGGGCGAACTCGCGCCAGCGGCTCTCCAGCTGGCCCATGCCGAACACCTTCGAGGCGCCCTCGGCCCGGGCGGGGTCGATCCAGACCGCCGGCCCCGGAAACTGGCGGCAGACCGCGTCGAACACCGCCGGGTCCATCACCGCCTGGCGCAGGGCCTCCTCCACCTCGGGCAGGCAGAGGGTGATGGAGAACCAGCCGTTGTCCCCCGGGAACACGCCGTACTTCAGGTAGCCGAGGTCTCCGGTGGTGGGCGCCTGGCCCCGGGGCGGCTCCGTGGCGCCCGGGCGCAGGCGGTAGTGGCGGGTGAAATAGATGACCTGGGCGCTCTCGGCCTCCTCGGGAACCTGCGCCCCCGCGGCGGTCAGCTGCTCCAGGGCCTGGGACGTGCGCCCGGCCGCATCCACCACCACGTCCGCCGCTAGCAGCTCGCCGTCCTTTAGCCGCACGCCCGTCACCCGCGGCGGCGCGCCGGGCTCCACCGCCAGTTCGCGCACGAAAGTCTCGGAGCGGAGGCTCACCCCTGGCAGCTGCGCCACGTACCGGCGCATCACCAGCTCCAGGGTGGTCCGCCGGCTGGTCAGGGTGATCAGGTCTTCGTCCAGCGGGCTCGGGCGGTAGCGGGCCCGGTGCTGGGCGGTGAGGGCGCCTTCCAGGTCGAGGTCCCGGCAGCCCGCCGCCTTCAACGCCGCCAGCAGCGCGGGATGCCGGTCGCGGATCATGATCCGCAGCCGCGAGAGGAAGGCGTGGCTGTGCCGTAGCTGGCCCACGCCGCGCCGCCGCCAGCCCTCGAACGCCGCATCGGGATCGCCCTCGGGCGGGGGCGGGTCCTTTTCCAGCAGGACCACCTCCCAGCCGGCGGGGGCCAGTTCCAGGGCGGTCCACAGCCCGGCCATGCCGGCGCCGATCACCACGACCCGTCCGCTCATCCGCGCCTCCTTGGCGGGAAGGCTAGCCGGATGCCGCGGCGGAAGGACAATCAGCTCGGCTTGCCGGAGGGCGTCTTGAGGTCCACCGCCTTGGCCTGGGCGATGGCGGCCTTGAGGGCGTCCATGTCCGCCCCCGGGATGATCTTGTCGCCGACCACGAAGGCGGGCGTGCCGTCGATGTTCAGGGCCTGGGCGAGGGCGCGGATGTCCAGCATCTGCCGCTGGATGGCCGGGTCCTTGGCCTGTTCCCGCGCCACCTTCGGGTCGACGCCGTTCTCGCGCAGCACCCGGTCGATGGCCGCCTGGTCCAGGGGCTTCTGGGCCATCAGTCCGGCATAGATCTCCAGGCTCTTGGGCTTGGCGACGGGCGTGAGGGCGATGTGGGCCGCCAGCACCGATTCCTCGGTCTGGAAGGCGAACTCTTTGAAGACGAAGCGGACGTCCGGGTTCTCGCGGATCAGCTTCACCACCTCGGGGGCGGCCAGCTTGCAGTAGGCGCAGTTGTAGTCGAAGAACTCGACCACCGTGACCGAGCCCCCGGGATTGGCCACGAAGTCGCGCGGGTCGCGCTCCAGCTGGGCCCGGTGCTTGGCGATGGCCTCGGACGAGCTCTTGGCCAGTTCCGCGAGCTGCTTCTGCTGCAGGGCCGTCGACATCTCCTGCAGCACCTCGGGGTGTTCCAGCAGGTAGGCGCGCACGCGGGCGCCGAAGGCCTCGTCGTTCTGCTCGCAGCCGGCGAGGGCGAGCACGGCGGCGATCGCCGCCCCGGTCTTCAGGGTCAGGGTCATCATAGGCTGATAGTCGGCTTCCGCGGACCGCTCAATTGGCTCGCCGGGTGGTGGAGCCTTCCCGGGCCAGCTCGCGCATCTCCTCGCGGGTGGGCTCGGAGGCCAGGACGATGTCGGTGGCCCGCCGCCATTCCGGCGCGCCGCGGTCCAGCATCTCCCGGGCCCGCATGGCGAACACCCGGGCCTGGCGGCGGTCGCCGATCCAGAAGTTGTATTCGGCGGTGGCCAGGCGGGCCATGCCGTCCTGGCCCAGCTTGTCATAGGCCTCCGCCAGCAGCCTCCAGGCGACGGCGTTGTCCTCTTCCTGGGTGAGCGCCTTGCGCAGCTCGGCCACGCCTTCCTCGACCTTGGCCTTGTCGTCCAGGGCGATCAGCGTCTGGGCGAGGTTCACCCGCAGCAGCGGGGCGTCCGGCTTCAGCTCCACCGAGCGCCGCTGCGGCGCCTCGGCTTCCTTGGTGCGGGCGTATTCGAAGAGGATCTGCCCCTTCAGCTCCCAGAGGTACGGGTTCTCCGGCTGCTCCTCGAGCAGGGCGTCGATCAGCTTCAGCGCCCGGTCGGGCTCCTTGAGCTGGTAGTAGGCGATGGCCCGGGCGTAGCGGGCCGGATAGCTGGTGTCGGTCTCGCTGTACTTGGTGATCGCCAGCTGCGGATTGATGAAGCCGTCCAGCTTGGCCTTCATGATGGCGTGCTCGGCCAGGGCCTCGGGACTGTCTTCCTTGTGGTAGTTGGGCTGGGTCTCCACCCGGCGGCGCAGGGCCTCGATCCGGTCGGACGAGATCGGGTGGCTGCGGAAATAGGCGTACCGCCGCGCCTCGTCGAACACCTCCTGGTAGCGGAAGTTGTCGAAGAACTCGGCTAGGCCCTTGCCCGACAGGCCGGCCTTGTCGAGCAGGGTGGCGCCCGCCTGGTCGGCCCGGGCCTCCTGCTCGCGGCTGAAGCCCATGGCCCCGAGGGTGCCGAAATAGCTGGCGCTGCCCGCCAGGCCGGCGGCGGCCTGGGGCGCGCCCGCCAGGGCCGCCAGCACCCCCAGGCCCATGGTCAGCAGGAAGGGCCGCATGCCCGCCCGGTTCATCTCGTCGCGCCGGGCGCTGTGGCCGCCGGTGAGGTGGCCCACTTCGTGGGCGATGACGCCCTGCAGCTCGTTGGGGGTGTCCGATTCCAGGATCAGGCCGGTGTTGAAGCCCATCACCCGCGGGGCGGCGAAGGCGTTCAGCTCCTTGCTGCCCACCAGCAGGATCTCGACGTTCTTGGGATCGATGCCAGCGGCCTGCAGGATCGGCTGGGCGTCCTTGAGCAGGATCTCCTCGATCTCGGTGTCCCGGATCAGCGAGATGCTCTCCTGGGCCGCCGCCGGGGCCGGGCTCGTGGCCACCGCCCCCGCCAGCGCGAGGCTGAGGGCCGCGCGCGGGAGGGAACGGGCCAGGATCATCGAACGGGACCAGACCGACGGGCGAGGGGAGGTCATTCTCTTGTGCTTCTCCAGACCGCCCCTCGTTTGCTCCCGTCCTGAAATGTAGTCGGTCAGACGCGCCGCCACCAGCCTCTGCGGGGCGCTGGCGGCGGACCGGTGATCTCGGCCGGATCGGTCGCGCGGGGCGCCGGCGCCGGTTCCGGCGCAGGCGCCGCCACGGCCGCGGCGGCTTCCGCCACGGGTTCCGGAGCCGGTTCAGCCACAGGCTCGGCCACGGGCTCGGCGACCGCCTCGGGGGCGGGGGCCGGAGCCTCGGCGGCGGCCGGTTCGGCGGCCTTCTTGCGGCTGCGGGTGCGCTTCTTCGGCGCCGGGGCCTCGGCTTCCGCCGGAGCCTCGGCGGGCGCCTCGGTCACGGCTTCCGCCGCCGGCTCGGGGGCCGGTTCCGGGGCGGCCTCGGCGGCGGGCGTCTCGGCGACGGCCTCGGCCGCCGCAGCGTCCGCCTCGGCCTTGTGGCCGCGCGTGCGCGGACGGCGGGCGCGCTTGGGCTTCTCCTCCTCGGCCGGCAGCTCGACCCAGATCTCCTCCTCGGCCGCCGTGGACGCGGCGGGGGCAGGGGCAGGGGCGGGCGTCGCCTCGGACGCGGCGTCCACGGGAGCCTCCGCCGGCGCCTCGGCCGCAGGGGCGGGCGCCGCAGCCGGGGCCGGGGCCACGGGCTTCAGGTCTTCCGCCGGGTCGTACCAGACGAACGGGTCATCGCCGTAGGGCACCCACGGGCGCACCCAGGTGAAGGGATCGTGCGGGCGGAAGTCGTCGCGCATCCGCCGGCCGCCGCGGCGGCCCCGGCGACGGCGCCGGCCCTCGCGGCCGTCTTCGTCCTCGCCCGAGGCCTCCCGCGGACGCCCGTCGCCGCGGCCCTCGCCGCGGGGCTCGTCGCCCCGCCGGCCGCGGCGGCGGCGGCGGCGGCCCCGGCGGCCTTCCTCGTCCCGCTCGCCACGGGCTTCGCGGTCCTCGCGGGCGCGGGGCTCTTCGTCCTCCTCGCCCTCGGCATAGGCCTCCTCGTCGTCCTCCAGGTCCTCGTCCTCGAAGGCGTCCTCGAGGTCGGCGGCCTCGGCCGGGGTCGGGGCGGCGGTGGCCGCGGGGGCCAGCACGGCGGCGTGCTCGGCCCGGGTCTCGCTGGCCGTGCGCTCGATATTGTGGTCGGCGTGCGCCATGGCGTCGTCGATGACCACCGTCACGAACAGGCCGAACGCCTGGTGCAGGCGGGCCAGATGCGCCCGCTTCTCGTTGAGGATGTAGAGGCCCACGGCCCGCGGCACGGTGAGGGTGGCCTCGCCGCCGCCCTTCAGCGCCTCGATCTCCAGGGCGCGCAGGGCCGCCAGGGCGCTGGACTCCACCGAGCGCACCCGGCCGGTGCCGCCGCAGTGTTCGCAGACGTGGGTGGTGCCTTCCAGCACGCCGGTGCGGCGGCGCTGGCGGCTGATCTCCATCAGGCCGAAGGGGCTGATCTTGCCCATCTGGACCCGCGCGCGGTCGTCCTTCAGGCAGTCCTTCAGCTTCTTCTCCACGGCCCGATTGTTCTTCGGCTCATCCATGTCGATGAAGTCGATGACGATCAGGCCGGCGAGGTCGCGCAGGCGCAGCTGGCGGGCGGCTTCCTCCGCCGCCTCCAGGTTGGTCTTCAGCGCCGTGGCCTCGATGTTCCGCTCGCGGGTGGCGCGGCCCGAGTTCACGTCGATGGCGACCAGGGCCTCGGTCTGGTTGATCACCAGGTAGCCGCCGGACTTCAGCGGCACGACCGGCGAATAGATTTGCGCCAGGTGGTCTTCCACCTTGTGCTTCACGAACAGCGGCGTCGGCTCGCGGTAGAGCTGCACCTTCTTGGCCTGCGACGGCATCAGCATCCGCATGAAGTCGCGGGCTTCCTTGAAGCCGGCCTCGCCCTCCACGAAGACGTTCTCGATGTCCTTGTCGTAGAGGTCGCGGATGGTGCGCTTCACGAGGTCTTCTTCCTCGTAGATCAGCGCCGGGGCGATGGAGTGCAGGGTGCGCTCGCGGATGTTCTCCCACAGGCGCAGCAGATAGTCGTAGTCGCGCTTGATCTCGGCCTTGGTGCGCTTGGCGCCGGCCGTGCGCACGATCAGGCCCATGCCGGCGGGCACGTCCAGGCTCTGGACGATGCTCTTCAGGCGCTTGCGGTCGGTGGCCGTGGTGATCTTGCGGCTGATGCCGCCGCCCCGGGCCGTGTTCGGCATCAGCACGCCGTAGCGGCCGGCGAGCGAGAGGTAGGTGGTCAGGGCCGCGCCCTTGTTGCCGCGCTCTTCCTTGACGACCTGCACCAGCATGATCTGCCGGCGGCGGATCACTTCCTGGATCTTGTAGCGGCGCATCAGCCGCCGCCGGCGGCGCGCCAGCTCTTCCTCGACGACGTCGTCCTCGTCGTCCGAGCCGCCCAGGTCGACCTCGTCCTCGTCCTCGGGATTGCGCGCCCGGGGTTCGTGACGGTCGTCGTCCTCTTCCTCGGCCTCCTCGCGCAGCAGGGCTTCGCGGTCGGCGACGGGGATCTGGTAGTAGTCGGGGTGGATTTCGTTGAAGGCCAGGAAGCCGTGGCGGTTGCCGCCGTACTCCACGAAGGCCGCCTGCAGCGACGGCTCAACGCGCGTCACCTTGGCGAGATAGATATTGCCTCGAAGCTGCTTTCGGTTCTGGCTCTCGAAATCGAACTCTTCAACGCGGTTCCCGTCGACGACCACCACACGCGTCTCTTCCGCGTGGGCTGCGTCGATCAACATGGTCTTGGACATTCAGAAAGTCTCCGCGGCGCGCGGCATGGGGTTCGCCCTGGCGCTGCCGGTGATGGGGATGGACGCGCGCGCCGACCCGGAGAGCGCCGAAAGCGGCCTCTCGGGGGGCAGGACCAGGAATGGCTTGAGCTGCGCAGCCCATCAGGTGTGTTCCTAGGCGCGCCACGGAAGGCGCGGATCGGAGAATGCGTGGTCGCCGAAGGTCTCGTGCGAGGCCGACGCCGGTTTGCGTGACGCGCGGCCGACGGGCCCGGAACGGGCGCGCCGTCGTCGCGCGGCGCGGACTTTGCAACACGGCGCCCGAAAAGGAAAGCGCCGCCCGCGTCATCGTGCGGCAGGAAAGGCCTTGTTAACCGATTGTCTACGCCCGCCGTGGGTATATGGCTGATCATGTCGCGTTTTGCGGCGCCGCGCAGCGGATCGGGTGGCTGGATGCTCGGGCGAGTGGGACAGGCGATGGCCGTGGGCCGGGGGCGGGCGCTGCTCGCCGCCCTGGTGGCCGGCCTGGGCCTCGCCGTCGTGGCCGTCTCCCACGCTGCGCCTGATCCGGTCTCCCTGCTGAAGGTCCGCCTGGGCGGCGACAGCGCCGAGACCCGCGTGGTCCTCGACCTCGACAAGTCCGCCAGCGTGAAGGTGGTTTCCGACGGCTCGGCCGACCGCCGCCTCGTGGTCATGATGCCGGGGGTCAAGGCGGCCGAGGGGCTGCAGGGCGCCGGTCGCGGCCTCGTGAAGGCCTGGGTGGTGGACGAGGTCCAGGGCCAGGCCCGCCTGCAGATGGACCTGGCCGCCGACGCCAAGGTCAAGCGCCGCTTCCTGCTGCCGCCCGCCGACGGCGTCGAGCACTATCGTTATGTCATCGACGTGGCCGCCCCCGCCGGGACGCCCGCGGGCGCGACCCTGACCAAGGCCGCCGTATCCTCGCCGGCGCCCGCCGTGCGCGCCGACTTCGCCCAGGCCAAGAAGCCGCCGTTGCCGCTCAAGAAGGTGGTGGTCATCGACGCCGGCCACGGCGGCAAGGATGTGGGCGCCACCGGCTCCAAGGGCTACGAGAAGGACATCAACCTCGCCGCCGCCCAGGCCCTCAAGGAGCGCCTGGAGAAGACCGGCCGCTACAAGGTCGTCATGACCCGCAACTCGGACGTCTATATCCCGCTGGAGACGCGGGTGCGGATCGCCCAGCGGGCCAGCGCCGACCTGTTCATCTCGCTGCACTCGGACTCCGGCCCGAACTCCAACCTCAAGGGCGCCAGCGTCTACACCCTGTCCGACCAGGCCTCCCGCCGCTCGGCCCAGTTCGTCAGCAAGGACGACTGGTTCATGAAGGCCAGCCTCGCCGGCGACCAGGGGGTGCGCGACATCCTCTTCGACCTGACCCAGCGGGCCACCCGCAACCGCTCGGCGATCTTCGCCCAGACCCTGCTGTCGAGCATCGAGGGCGAGGCGCCGCTGCTGCGCCGCAGCCACCGCGACGCCGGCCTCGTGGTCCTCCTGGCGCCGGACGTGCCGGCGGTGCTGCTGGAGATGGGCTTCGTGAACAATCCCGAGGACGAGGCCCGCCTGCGCGACCCCGCCAGCCGCGGCCGCCTGATGGCCGCCGTCGCCGAGGCCATCGACACCCACTTCGGCCACAACCTCAAGGTCGCCGCCCGCTGATCGCCCGCCGCGCCGAGGTCCTGGTCGGCGACTGACCCGCCGTAGGGCGCCAAGCCGCAGGCCACCCGGAAAAATACAGACCGGCCGGCGCCGTTCCGTGCCGTCCGTGTCCGCGCTCCCGCTTCCGGGCCCCGCCGCGAAGCGGAAATCATTTGCCTTCCCGCCGTTTCCATGTTCTCGTTTTGTTCATGTTCGATCCTGCGGACATGGCCGAGCGCCACGCGCGCATCCTGGCCGAGCTCGCCGAGCTCGGCATGGGCCTCGCCCGCCAGGCCGCCCAGGACGCCGAGGCGGCCGAGAGCCCCGAAGAGCGGGCGAGGGCGGCCCTGGTGTTCCAGCGCATGTCCCGCTCCATCCGCCAAAGCCTCGCCCTGGAGGCCAGGCTGGCCCGCGACCTTGCCCGCGACGCCCGCGAGGAGGAGGCCCGCCGGGCCGAGGCCCGGCGGGAGCGCGTGAACGCCCGCCGCCGGGACATCCGCGAGGGCGTCGAGGCGCTGGTCTGGCGCGAGATGGAGGAACTGGACGAGGACGAGGCCGAGGCCTTCGAGGACCGCATCGACGACGCCGTCCATGAGGAGGTGGTCGCCGAGGGCTTCTTCACCGACCCGCTCGCCGATCAGGTGGCCCGCTGCGTGGCCCGCCTCGGCTACGAGATCACCCCCGAGGGCGCCCTCCGGCGCCTCGCCCCCGCATCCGCGCCGCCCCCCGAACCCGCCTGGCGCGCCTCCGGCTGACCACGCCCTGTCATCCACTCCTCATCATCCCCGCGAATGCGGGGCCAGGCTGCGTCGCCGTCCATCCCGCCATCCGAAGAATTCCCGCCCGCGCGGGAAAGCGTGGAGCCATGTCTGCTCGCCGGCGCCCTTCCACGCCGTCCGCGTCTCTCGTGGTTCCTTGCACAAGCGCCCGCGTCGCGCTGACGCGGGCAGGGCCCGATTCCGTTGGCGCCCGGCCCGACACAGGGTAGACCCGGAACCACTTGGCGGCGCCCCGCGCCACGGAGCGAGTCAGACTTGAGCCCCCCCGAAGGACCCGAACGGACAGCCCCGAAAAAGGCCGCCCCCCGACGGGGGCTGGTCCTGGCGGGCGTCGTCGTCCTCGGCCTCGTCGCCGTGGCGGCCTTCTCGGCGGCTATCTACGCCGCCTGGCTGTTCCACGACATGCCCGACGCGGGCGACCTCGTGGACTATCACCCGCCCACCGCCACCCGGGCCTACGCCTGGGACGGCACCCTGATCGGCGAGTTCTCCCGGGAGCGGCGGATCTTCGTGCCCTACGAGGCGATCCCCAAGCAGACCGCCCAGGCCTTCCTCGCCGCCGAGGACCACAGCTTCTTCCGCCACCGCGGCGTCGACTTCGGCGGCCTCAGCCGGGCGATGATCAAGAACGTCATCAACCTGGCCCAGGGGCGGCGCCTGGAGGGCGGCTCCACCATCACCCAGCAGGTGGCCAAGAACATCCTGCTCACCAGCGACGCCACCATCGGGCGCAAGCTGAAGGAGGCGATCCTCGCCTCCCAGCTCGAGAACACCCTCACCAAGGAGCGGATCCTCGAACTCTATCTGAACGAGATCTGGCTGGGCTACCGCTCCTACGGGGTGGGCGCTGCGGCTTACAACTACTTCGGCAAGCCGGTCAGCGAACTGACCCTGGCCGAGAGCGCCTATCTGGCGGCCCTGCCCAAGGGGCCGGACAACTACCACCCCATGCGCCGCAAGCGGCAGGCCATCGCCCGCCGCAACTGGGTGCTCGAACAGATGGCCGAGCTTGGCATGGTGTCCCGGGCCGAGGCCCGCGCGGCCCAGGCCGAGGACCTCAAGGTGCAACCGGCGCCCACCCGGGCCCAGTACCGCGACGCCGACTACTTCGTGGAGGAGGTGCGCCGCATCGCCCTCAACATGGAGGAGCTGGGCGACGAGCGCCTGAACGCCGGCGGCTACTATGTCCGCACCACCCTTGATCCGCGCCTGCAGAGCGCCGCGCGCCTGGCGCTGATGAACGGCCTTGAGGCCTACGACCGCCGCCACGGCTGGCGGGGCGCCTGGGGCAAGGTCTCCACCCTGGTCGGCTGGGAGGCCGAGGCCAAGAAGCAGGCCCGCCCGGCGGAGCGCCGCTCCTGGCGCCAGGCCGTGGTGGTCAGCGTCTCCGGCGGCTCGGTCCGGGTCCGCACCATCGACGGCGACGAGGGGCCGCTGGCGTCCGAGGACGTCGCCTGGGCCCGCCGCGGCAAGGGCATCGGCACGGGCGACCTGGTTTTCGTGGCCCCCAATGAGAATGGGGCGGGCTTCCGGCTGAAGCAGGTCCCGGCGGTGAACGGCGCCCTGGTGGCCATGGAGCCCAACTCGGGCCGGGTGCTGGCCATGGTCGGCGGCTATTCGTTCTCGCTGTCCAGCTTCAATCGCGCCACCCAGGCCTATCGCCAGCCCGGCTCGGCCTTCAAGCCGATCGTCTATGCCGCGGCCCTGGAGAGCGGCTACACCCCCGCCAGCACCGTGCTCGATGCGCCCATCACCCTGCGCGGCGCCAACGGCCGGGCCTGGAGCCCCGAGAACTACAGCCGCGACTACTACGGCGCGCTCACCCTGCGCCGGGGCCTTGAGCTGTCGCGCAACACCATGACCGTGCGCCTGGCCCAGGGCGTCGGCATGACCAAGATCAGCGATCTGGCCGTCCGCCTTGGCGTCACCAACAAGATGGACAAGGTCCTCGCCATGGCCCTGGGCTCGGGCGAGACCACCGTCTTCCGCATGGCCGGCGCCTATTCCTCGTTCCTGAACGGCGGCCGCAAGGTCGAGCCGCACCTGATCGAGCTGGTGGAGGACCGCAACGGCAAGGTCATCTACCGGGCCGACAAGCGCGAATGCCCCCGCTGCGACGCCGGCTTCTCCGGGGCCGAGAGCCCGCGCATCCCCCGGGCCGGGGCCCAGGTGATGGACCCCATCACCGCCTATCAGATCACCTCCATGCTGGAAGGCGTGGTCCAGCGGGGCACCGCCACCTACGCCTCGCGTGTGGGCAAGCCCCTGGGCGGCAAGACCGGCACCACCAACGACTACCGCTCGGCCTGGTTCATGGGCTTCTCGCCGAACCTCGTCGTGGGCGTGTTCATCGGTTTCGACGACAACCGGAGCCTGGGCGAGGGCGAGACCGGCAGCCGCGCGGCCGTACCGATCTTCACCGAGTTCATGGAGGAGGCGCTGAAGGACCAGCCGCCGGTTCCCTTCAAGGCCCCTAGCAACGCCCGCTTCGCCCTGGTGCGCGGCATCCGCGAGGCCTTCCGCCCGGGCACCGAGCCCCGGGCCATCGATCCCGCCATCGGCGCGGCCGGCTCCACCCAGGGGCCGCAGCCTTACAACAAGGTCTGGCAGGACGGCCTCACGGGCGCGCCCAGCGCCGGGGCCGCCGTCGCCCCGCCGCCGCCCAAGAAGCAGGACGACCTGTTCGACCTCTTCTGAACGCCCGACCTTGTCCTGCCGCCCGGCGCGGACTATCTCCGCCGGCCTGAGAATTGGAGTTTCCCATGAGAGTGGATGTCGAGGCCGCCAAGGCCGACATCGAGCAGTCGATCGAACTGCTCAGGAGGCGTCTTTGACTGGGAGCCTGCGCTCCGAAAGCTCGATGAGCTGAACGCCCGGGTCGAGGATCCGACCCTCTGGAACAATCCTGACGAGGCCCAGGCCGTCTCCCGCGAGCGTTCGCGGCTGGCGGCGCAGGTGGACGCCGTGCGCGCACTCGAGCGCGACCTGGCCGACGCCCTGGGCTATGCCGAGCTGGCCGACGAGGAGGGCGACGAGGCCTCCCTCGACGAGGCCCGCGCCCAGCTGCGCGAGATCAAGGAGCGGGCCGTCCGCGCCGAACTCGAGGCCCTGCTCTCCGGCGAGGCCGACGGCAACGACGCCTATCTCGAAATCAACTCCGGCGCCGGCGGCACCGAGTCCAACGACTGGGCCGGAATGCTGCTGCGCATGTACACCCGCTGGGCCACCGCCCACGGCATGAGCGTCGAGGTGATCGAAGAGACCGCCGGCGAACAGGCCGGCATCAAGTCGGCGACCCTGCTGGTGAAGGGGACCAACGCCTACGGCTGGCTGAAGACCGAGGCCGGCGTGCACCGCCTGGTGCGCATCAGCCCGTACGACTCCAGCGCCCGCCGGCACACCTCCTTCGCCTCGGTGTGGGTCTATCCGGTCATCGACGACAACATCGAGATCGAGATCAACCCGGCCGATGTGCGCACCGACACCTACCGGGCCTCGGGGGCGGGTGGTCAGCACGTCAACAAGACCGACAGCGCCGTGCGCCTGACGCACATTCCCACCGGCATCGCCGTGGCCTGCCAGACCCAGCGCTCGCAGCACCAGAACCGCGAGCAGGCGTGGAAGATGCTGCGCGCCCGGCTCTACGAGCTGGAGCTGGAAAAGCGCGAGGCGGCCCAGGCGGCCATCGAGGACCAGAAGACCGACATCGGCTGGGGCCACCAGATCCGCAGCTACGTCCTGCAGCCGTACCAGATGGTGAAGGACCTGCGGACCGAGGTGGAGACCTCCGACACCGCCGGCGTGCTCGACGGCGACCTCGATCAGTTCATGGGCGCGGCCCTGGCCCAGCGGGTCGGGGCGACCCGGGACGCCACCGCCTAGGGCGACCGCCTACTCGGCGGCCTCTGCGACCAGCAGGGGCTCGCCGGGGGCCGCGGAGGCCAGCACCAGGCTGCGGCCCTCGAAATGGGCGCCGGCCTCTATGGCCAGTTCCCCGTGGCGGATGTCGCCGTCCACATGGGCCGAGGCGCAGAGCTTCACCTGACGGGCGGTGATCGTGCCGGTCACCCGGCCGCGGACCTCCACCGCCTCGGCGTTGACCGACCCCTGGACGGCGCTGGTCTCGCCCAGGGTCAGCCGCCCGGCGGTGATGTCGCCCTCGACGGCCCCGTCGAGGTGGACGTCGTCTTCGGTGACGATGTCGCCGCGCACGGTGACGCCGGCCGCGATCAGCGACGCGACGCTGCTCTTGCGGGGCGGGGCGGCGGCGGGTTCGGACGCCTTAGTCGCCTTGCTGAACATACTGTCCGGCCTTGAGGAAGCGGCCCGGATTCTGGGCCCGACCGTTCACCCATACCTCATAGTGCAGGTGGGTCCCAGTCGACCGGCCCGTGGAGCCCATGGCGCCGATCCGCTGGCCGAGGGCCACGCGCTGTCCGGGCCGCACGGCGATCCCCGAGAGGTGGGCGTAGCGGGTCTTCAGGCCGCGGCCGTGGTCGATCTCGATGGTCTTGCCGTAGCCGGGGCGCTGGCCGGTGAACGAGACCACCCCGGGGCCGGCGGCCTGGATCGGCGTGGCGTGGCCGCCGGCGAAGTCGAGGCCGGAGTGATAGGCCGGGCGGCGGGTGAAGGGGTCGAAGCGCACGCCGAAGCCGCTGCTCTGGCTGGCGCCCGAGACCGGGCGGGCGAAGGGCAGGTCCTGGGCGGCCTCGCTCAGGGCGCGGGCCTCCGACAGGTCGCGGGCGGCGCGCTGGATGCGCACGGCGAAGTCTTCGTCCACGTCCAGCACTGCGGCCAGGGCGCGGGGGTCCTTGGACTCGATCAGCGGCCCGCCCAGCGCGCCGCTCTTCGGCACGAAGCTGGACGGCGTCAGGCCGGCCATGCGGAAGGCCAGCCGCAGGCGGTCGGCCCGGCTCTTGGCGAAGCTGTCGGCCGCCTCCAGCAACTGCTCCTGGCCCATGCGCACCATCTCGATGCGGCGGGCGGGGCTTGCGGCGTCGTTGGCCAGGGCCCGGTTGATGGCCGGGGTCAGGGCCTCGGCCGCGCCCGGCGCCGACTTCAGGTCGGTGAGCAGCAGGGCGAGGGCGGCGTGGCGCTTCTCCATGGCCGCGGCGACGTCGGCGTTGGAGCCCGAGGCGGCGTCGAGGCGGGCGAGGGCGCTGTCCAGCCGCGCCTGGCGATCCGCCACATAGCGCTCGGACTGGGCCTTGAGCTGGGCGATCTCCCGGTCGGTCGCCGAGGCCGACAGCAGGTTCACCAGCATGGCCGCCGTGCAGACGCCCATCCACAGCGCCGCCCCGGCGACGACGCCGGCGATGGCCATCTGTTTCGAGGTGGACAGGGTGAAGGCCTTCATGGCCCCGCCGGAACGGACGTACAGGTGCCGCTCCGGAAACAGCTCCTCAAGCGAACGACGAAGTCGCGCCAAGCGTGTCATGCGTTTCGCTGAAGCCCCCGCCCCCAAGAGACGTCGGCGATCTACGGATAAAATCCGGGGCGAGGCAAGCCGTGTTGACGCAATTTTAAGATAGCGTCGCGCTGCCGCAGGCTGAGGCGCCGATTCCGTTTCGTCCAGCCGGTCGCGAACGGATGTCGGCGACCGCGGCAAATCCGCAACAGGGCGTCAGAGCGCCTGGACGGCTTCCAGCACCTGCTGGGCGTGGTTCGGCACTCGCACCTTGCGCCAGATGCGCACGATTTTCCCGTCCCGGATCAGGAAGGTCGAGCGGTCGATGCCCATGTAGGTGCGGCCGTAGAGGCTCTTCTCCACCCACGAGCCGTAGCGCGCGATCACGCCGCCCTCCGGATCCGAGCCGAGGACGATGCCCAGCCCGTGCTTGGCGGCGAACTTTTCGTGCGACTTCACGCTGTCCTTGGACACGCCGACCACCGTCGCGCCGGCCTTGGCGAACTCGGAGGCGAGGGCGGTGAAGTCCAGGGCCTCGCGGGTGCAGCCGCTCGTGTCGTCCTTGGGGTAGAAGTAGAGCACCAGCGTCTTGCCGGCGAAGTCGGAGAGGTGGACGGGACCGTCGGCCGTCTCCAGCTCGAAGTCGGGCGCCGCAGCGCCTTCGGTCACGTCCGCCATCGTCATGCTCCTCAGACCGGCTTCACCAGGACGATCTTCTTCTTGCCCGCGGCGAGCTTGACCACTCCGTCCACGAGATCGGCGGCGCTGACCGTACGGTTGCCATCGGTCACCTGCTGGTCGTTCACCCGCAGGCCGCCGCCCTGGGCCAGACGCCGCGCCTCGCCGCGAGAGCCGGCGAGGCCCGCGTCCGCAGCCAGCGCCGCGAGCACGATCCCGGCCTCGAGGTCGGCGCGCGGAACCTCATGGGTGGGCAGGTCGCCGGAGAGCCGGCCTTCCTCGAAGGCCGCCCGGGCCGCCGCTTCCGCCGCCTGGGCGGCCTCGGCGCCGTGCAGCATCCGGGTGGTCTCGTTCGCCAACACCTTCTTCGCCTCGTTGATCTCGGCGGCCTGCAGGGCTTCGAGCCGGGCGATCTCGTCCAGCGGCAGGTCGGTGAACAAGCGCAGGAAGCGGCCCACGTCCGCGTCCTCGGTGTTCCGCCAGAACTGCCAGTAGTCGTACGGGCTGAGCAGATCGGCGTTGAGCCACACCGCCCCCTGGGCGGTCTTGCCCATCTTGGCGCCCGAGGCGGTGGTCAGCAGCGGCGTCGTCAGGCCGAAGGCGGCCTTCTGGTCCATCCGCCGGACCAGCTCCACGCCGTTGATGATGTTGCCCCACTGGTCCGAGCCGCCCATCTGCAGCTGCACGCCCATGGTCCGGTTCAGGTGCCGGAAATCCACGGCCTGCATCAGCATGTAGTTGAACTCAAGGAAGGTCAGCGGCTGTTCGCGCTCCAGCCGCAGCCGGACGGAGTCGAAGGTCAGCATCCGGTTGACCGTAAAGTGCGGCCCGAACTCGCGGAGGAATTCGAGGTAGCCGAGCTTCGACAGCCAGTCGTCGTTGTTGACCATCACCGCGTCGCTGGGGCCGTCGCCGAAGGTCAGGAACTTCTCGAAGACGGTGCGGATGCCCGCCATGTTCCGGGCGATCTGCTCGTCGGTGAGGAGGGGGCGCTGGGTGTCCTTGAAGCTGGGGTCGCCCACCTTGGTCGTGCCGCCGCCCATCAGGACCACGGGCTTGTGGCCCGCCTGCTGCAGCCGTCGCAGCATCATGATCTGGATCAGGCTGCCCACGTGGAGGGACGTGGCCGTGGCGTCAAAGCCGATGTAGGCGGCGATCACGCCATTGGCGGCGGCCTGATCCAGCTCCTCCGGATGGCTGATCTGGTGAATGTAGCCGCGCGCCTGCAGCGTCGTCAGGAACTCGGACTTGAAGGCGGGCTCGGACATCTGGGGACTCGCAGGACTTGGACCGGCCGCCTCTAGCACGGGCGCGTCGGAAATTTCGAGGGACATGACAGGCTCCTTGGGGGGAAGGGGCCGGCGTCCTGTTGGCTTTTGGGGGAGTGCGCCGGCCGATGGTGCCGCAGGCGCAAAGTGATCGGGCGCCTGCGTCAGGGCAGGCGGTAATAGCGGCCGGTAAGATGGCGGCGTCCGATCATCGCGGCTAGCTAGCGATCTCCGGACATGGCAGTCAAGCTGACATGCGCGTGCTGGGATTCATGACCGGAACCTCTCTGGACGCCGTCGACATGGCGGTTCTTGAGACCGACGGCGAGGCGATCCTGGCGTTCGGGCCGGCCGGCGAGCGCAAACTGACCGAGCCCACCCGCGACATTCTCCTGGAAGCCACGGCGCAGGCGCTGAAGTGGGCGCGGGGGACCCCCGAACCGGCGATCTTCGCCGAGGCGCGGGCGGCGGTGGCCCGGGAGCACTTCGCGGCCGCCGAGTCCTTCATCGCCGAACACGGCCTGTCCTGGCGCGACCTCGACCTTCTGGGGATGCACGGCCAGACGGTCCTGCATGAACGGCCCAAGGGCGGAACCCTGGGCCGCACGGTGCAGCTGGGCGACGCGGCCCTGCTGGCGAAGCTCACGGGCCGGCCGGTCGCCCACGATTTCCGCACGGCCGACGTGGCCGCGGGCGGGGAGGGGGCGCCGCTCGCGCCGATCTATCACCTCGCCCGGGCGCGGGCCTCGGGCCTGGAGGCGCCGCTGGCGGTGCTGAACGTAGGCGGAGTGGCCAATGTCACCTTCTGGAACGGCGGAGATGACATCGCCGCCTTCGACACCGGACCCGGCAACGGGATGATCGACCTGCTGGTGCAGGCGCGCGGGGCCGGCCGCTATGACGCCGACGGGCGCTATGCGAGCGTGGGGCGGGCCGACGAGGCGGTGGTCCGGGCGCTGCTGGCCCATCCGTACTTCGAGGTCCCGCCGCCCAAGTCCCTCGACCGCTACGACTTCTCCCTGGAGCCGCTGGACGGCCTGCAGTTGGAGGATGCGGCGGCGACGCTGGTGGCCTTTACGGCCGAGGCGGTGAAGCGGGGCTTCGAACTGATGGGAGCCACCCCCACCGGGGTGATCGTCACCGGCGGGGGGCGCCGCAATCCCGAGATCATGAAGGCCCTGGCCGAGCGCCTGCCGGCTCCGGTCTCGGGGGCCGAGGATCATGGCTGGCGCGGCGACGCCATCGAGGCCGAGGCCTTCGCCTACCTGGCCGCCCGGACGGCCCGGGGCCTGCCGATCTCGTTTCCAAGGACCACCGGCGTGGCCCAGCCCATGACCGGCGGGCGCATTATCGAACCTTGAGAGTGGGGGAATGAACTCATGAAGGCTCATTGGATCGCCGGCGCGGCGCTCGCGCTCGTCCTGACCGCCGGCGCGCCGGCCATGGCGCAGGAGGCCGCCGGACCGTTCGACGCGGCGGTTTTCGCCGCCGCCGAGAAGGTGCAGCCCAAGGTCGTCGCATGGCGGCGCGACATCCACCAGCATCCTGAACTGGGCAACAACGAGGTTCGCACCGCCAAGCTGGTGGCGGACCACCTCAAGAAGCTGGGCATCGAGGTCCGCACCGGCGTCGCCAAGACCGGCGTCGTCGGGGTGCTGAAGGGCGGCAAGCCGGGCCCCGTAGTCGCCCTCCGGGCCGACATGGACGCCCTGCCGGTGACCGAACAGACGGGCCTGCCGTTCGCCTCCAAGGTGCGCGCCACCTTCAATGGCCAGGAGACGGGCGTCATGCACGCCTGCGGCCATGACGCCCACGTGGCCATCCTGATGGGCGCCGCTGAGGTCCTGGCCGGCATGCGCGACCAGATTCCCGGCACGGTGGTGTTCCTGTTCCAGCCGGCCGAGGAAGGTCCGCCGGTGGGCGAGGAGGGCGGCGCGCCCCTGATGGTGAAGCAGGGCGTGCTCGAGAACCCCAAGGTGGACGCGGTGTTCGGCCTGCATGTGGTGCCGGGCGACGCCGGCCAGCTCCTGTGGCGGCCGGGCCCGATGATGGCGGCCTCGGATCGCTACGAGATCAAGCTGAAGGGCAAGCAGACCCACGGGGCCAACCCTTGGAACGGGGTCGATATCGCCTCGATGCAGGCCGAGATCATCCTCGCCTTCAATCAGATCGCCGCCCGTCAGATCAACGTCACCCGCACCCCCACCATCCTGACGGTGGCCACGGTGCACGGCGGCGTGCGCTACAACATCATCCCGGACGATTTCACCCTGGCCGGCACGCTGCGGACCTTCGATCCCGAGCTGCGCAAGGACGTCATGGCGCGGGCGGAGAAGGCGGTGGAGAGCATCGCCGCGCGCTACGGGGGAGAAGGCAAGATCGAGTGGGGCACGCCCAATCCGGTGACCACCAACGATCCGGCGCTCACCGCCAAGATGAAGCCGAGCCTGGCCCGCGCGGCCCGCGGCCGGATCCGGGACGACATCGACTACATCACCGGCGCCGAGGATTTCTCCTACTACCAGCAGCAGGTCCCCGGCCTGTTCTATGACCTGACCATCGGCAATCCGCCGGGGGTGAACCACTCGCCGTTCTTCGACGTGGTGGACGAGAGCGCCATGGAAGTGGGCGTGCGTGCCCAGGTCCTGACGGCGCTGGATTTCCTGGCGTCGGGCGGGAAGTAGCCCTCCGGCCTCACGCCGGCGAACCACGGATCAGGGCGGCGCGGGGGAGACCCGGCCGCCCTTTTTCATGGCCTGCGAGCGCCGAACTTCGCCCTTGCCGTTCAAACAAACGTTCGGCACGCTGAACGTCGATAACAAACAAGGCGGGAGGAACGCCCATGGCCGATGACGCCCTCAAGATCGACGACCTGGGGTTCGATCCCGACGCCCTGGCGCGGAAGTACCGGGAAGAACGCGACCGGCGCCTGCGCCAGGACGCCAACGAGCAGTACGTCGAGATGGCGGGGCGCTTCGCCCACTACCTTGAGGACCCCTATGTGGAGCCGGGCTTTAGCCGTCCGCCCCTGACCGACGAGGTCGAGGTGGTGGTGATCGGCGGCGGGTTCGGCGGCCTGCTGGCGGGGGCGCGCCTGCGCGAGCAGGGGATCAACGACATCCGCATCATCGAGAAGGGCGGCGACTTCGGCGGCACCTGGTACTGGAACCGCTACCCCGGCGCGGCCTGCGACATCGAGAGCTACATCTACCTGCCGCTCCTCGAGGAGGTTGGCTACGTCCCCGTGGAGAAGTACTCCCGGGCGCCCGAGATTCTGCGCCACAGCCGGGCGATCGGCGAGAAGTTCGACCTCTACCGCAACGCCTGCTTCCAGACCGAGGTCACGGACCTGTCCTGGGACGAGGACTCCGCGCGCTGGATCATCCGAACCAACCGCGACGACGCCATGAAGGCGCGCTTCGTGATCATGGCCGCGGGTCCGCTCCACCGGCCCAAACTGCCCGGCATCCCGGGCGTGGAGAGCTTCAAGGGCCATTCCTTCCACACCAGCCGCTGGGACTACGACTACACGGGCGGCGACTCCAACGGCGGCCTCACGGGGCTGAAGGACAAGCGGGTCGGCATCATCGGCACCGGCGCCACGGCGGTGCAGTGCATCCCGCACCTCGGCGAATGGGCCAAGGAGCTCTACGTCTTCCAGCGCACGCCTTCGTCCATTGATGTGCGCAACAACCGGCCGACCGATCCGGAGTGGGTGAGGAACCTGAGGCCCGGCTGGCAGCAGCAGCGGATGGACAACTTCAACATCCTCGTCTCGGGCGGCTTCGCCGAGGAGGATCTCGTCAACGACGGCTGGACCGACATCATCGGCAACATCCTGCTCCTGGCCCGGCGCAAGGCGGAGGCGGGCGAGCCGGTGCAGGACCCCGCCGCGCTGATGCAGCTGGCCGACTTCAAGAAGATGGAGCAGGTCCGCGCCCGGGTGGACGCCATCGTCAAGGACAAGGCCACGGCCGAGGCCCTGAAACCCTGGTACAACCAGTTCTGCAAGCGGCCCTGCTTCCACGACGAATATCTGGCCACCTTCAACCGCCCCAACGTCCATCTGGTGGACACCAAGGGGCGGGGCGTCGAGCGGATCACCGAGCATTCGGTGATCGCGGCCGGGCGCGAGTACGAGGTGGACTGCCTGATCTACGCCACGGGCTTCGAGGTCGGCACCGACTACACCCGGCGGGCGGGCTACGAGGTCCACGGCCGCGGCGGCCGCACCCTGACCGAGGCGTGGAAGAACGGCGCCGAGACCCTGCACGGGCTGCTCAGCCGGGGCTTCCCCAACTGCTTCATCGTCTCGAAGGTGCAGTCCGGCTTCTCGGCCAACTTCCCGCACATGATCAACGAGCAGGTGAAGCACATCGCCTACATCGTCCGTAACGCCGCCGAGCGGCAGGCCCGCACTGTCGAGCCCACCCAGGAGGCCCAGGACGCCTGGGTCGACACCATCGTGAAGCTGTCGGTGATGCGCGAGCAGTTCCTGAAGGAGTGCACGCCCGGCTACTACAACAACGAGGGCAAGGTGGAGCTGATGAACAAGAAGAACAGCTCCTACGGCGCCGGGCCCGTGGCCTTCACCAGGGTGCTGGAGGAATGGCGGGCCGCGGGCGATCTGAACGGGCTGGAGCTGACCGCCTGACCCTTCTGCTCTAGGAGTTGACGCCGCACCGTCCGGCGCGGGCGGCAAGTGTAGGAGTGACCATGTCTGAACAGAATCTGCGGCCCGAAACCCTGGTGGTGCATGCCGGCTGGCGGGCGGACCCGACCACCGGCTCCGTCGCCGTGCCGATTCATCAGACCACGTCCTACCAGTTCCGCGACGCCGACCACGCCGCCTCGCTGTTCGCCCTGCAGGAGCTGGGGAACATCTACACGCGGATCATGAACCCCACGACCGACGTGCTGGAAAAGCGCATCGCGGCGCTGGAGGGCGGCGTGGGGGCCCTGGCGGTGGCTTCGGGCCAGGCGGCCTCGGCCTTCGCGATCCAGAACCTGGCGCGGGCCGGGGACAATGTCGTCAGCTCCACGGCGCTTTACGGCGGCACCTGGAACCTGTTCGCCAACACCCTGAAGGATCAGGGCATCGAGGTCCGCTTCGTCGATCCGTCCGATCCGGAGAACTTCCGCCGCGCCACCGACGAGCGCACCCGGGCCTACTACGGCGAGACCCTGCCGAACCCGAAGCTTGAGGTCTTCCCGATCGCCGAGGTGGCCGCCATCGGTCGGGAGCTCGGCATCCCGCTGATCATGGACAACACGGCCGCGCCGTTCCTGTGCCGGCCGCTGGAGCACGGCGCGGCGGTGGTGGTCTATTCGGCCACCAAGTACCTGGGCGGCCACGGCACCTCCATCGGCGGCCTGATCGTGGACGGCGGGACCTTCGACTGGGAGGCCCGGCCCGAGCGCCAGCCGCTGCTGAACACGCCTGACCCGTCCTACCATGGCGCGGTCTGGACCCAGGCCGTGAAGCCGCTGGGGCCCATCGCCTACATCCTGCGCGCGCGGGTGATCCTGCTGCGTGACCTCGGCGCGGCCCTGTCGCCGTTCAACGCCTTCCAAATTCTCCAGGGGATCGAAACCCTGGCCCTGCGCATGGAGCGCCACTGCGACAACAGCCGGCGCGTGGCCGAGCACCTGGCGCGCCGGAAGGGCGTGACCCGGGTGATCCACCCCTCGCAGCAGTCGGGCGAGGCCCGCGCCCGGGCCGACCGCTACCTGAAGGGCGGCTACGGCGGCCTGCTGGGCTTCGAACTGGAAGGCGGCGTGGAGGCCGGGCGCAAGTTCATCGACGCCCTGAAGCTTTTCTACCACGTGGCCAACATCGGCGACGCCCGGAGCCTCGCCATCCATCCGGCCTCGACCACCCATTCGCAGCTCAGCCCCGAGGAGCAGGCCGCCACCGGCGTCTCCCCGGGCTATGTGCGGCTGTCGATCGGCATCGAGCACATCGACGACATCCTGGCCGACCTGGAGCAGGCGCTCGCCGCGGCGGGCGTCTAGGCTGCTCCACCGCGCGCGGAGCCTGCGCCCCAGGTTCCGCGCCGGGCGGCGCCCCTTTGCGGGCGCGGCCTTGCGCGCCAAGCTGGCGGCTTCGTTCCGGAGGTTCCGCCCATGCGTCCTGCGTCGCTCGCCCTGCTGCTCGTCCCGGTTCTGACCTTCGCCGCCTGTGGCGGCCGGGGAGAGGAGGCCGGGGCTTCGGCGCCTGCCCAGGCCCAGCCGGCGGCCCGGGCGCCCGACCCGACGCCGCTGCCGGCCACCGATCCCGCCGCGCCCAGGTTCGTCTTCCCCGTCGCCTGCCGCCTGGGTCAGGACTGCAGAATCCAGCGTTACATGGACCGCGATCCCGGCCCGGGTGTTCTGGACTATCGCTGCGGCGCAGCCACCAACGACGGCCACGAGGGGCTGGACATCCGCCTGCCCGACATGACCGCCCAGGCCCGGGGCGTCGCCGTGCTGGCGGCCGCGCCTGGCAAGGTCCTGCGGGTCCGCGACGGCGTGGCGGACGTTTCGGCGCGGGTCGTGGGGGCTGAGGCCGTCACCAACATCGGTTGCGGCAATGCGGTGGTGATCGACCACGGGAACGGCTGGACCAGCTCCTATTGCCACATGGCCCAGGGCAGCGTGCAGGTGAAGCCGGGGGACGAGGTCGCCGCAGGCCAGCCCCTCGGTCGCATCGGCCTCTCTGGCCTGACGGAATATCCGCACCTGCATTTCAGCGTGCTGCGGGGCGGAGTGCTCACCGATCCCTTTGCGCCCGGCCCCGTGGCGCCTGGCGCCTGTCCGGCCCAGGCCTCGCTGTGGAGCGCCGAGGCGGCGCGGGCTCTGGCCTATCGCCCGGGCGCGATCCTCAACGCCGGGTTCGCGGGCGAGCCGATGAACATGGATCGCGTCGAATCCGGCCAGTTCACCCCCGCCGGTCCCGATGCGCCGGCCCTGGTGGCCTACATGCGGGCGATCTCGCTGCTGGCGGGAGATTCCCTGCAGCTGTCGCTCACTGGTCCGGGCGGCGAGGTGCTGGCCGAGACGACGACCGAGCCCATGGCCCAGACCCGCGCCCACCAGCTGCAGTTCATCGGCAAGCGCCGTCCGCCGGGCGGCTGGCCCCCGGGCGTCTATCGGGCCGAGCTGCGGATTCTGCGGGACGGGAAGGTGTGGGCCGAGAAGCGGATCGAGACCCGCTTCTAGCCGTGAGGCGCTAGGCTCAAGTCAGGTGAGGGTGACGTATAGCTCGCTCTCGATCACCCACTGGCCCGTGATTTTGCGCCAGACGGCCAGATAGCGCCCGCCCATGGGCGGATGGCCCTTCCAGTCGGCGGTCCAGCGCCCGGCTTCGGCGGCGCGCAGGCCGGCGGCGTCCGGCTCCACCGTCTCGGTCTGTCGGACATAGGTGACGAAGTCGGGATCGGCGAACTGGCCGGCGAATGCCTCCATCACCTGGTCCGCGCCCAGGATCAGGGCGCCGTCGCCGACCACCAGCTTCACGTCCGGCGCGAAGAACGGCCGCAGCCGCGCCGCCTCATGGGCGGCGATCAGCTTGTTGGTCAGCCGTCGACGCGCGCGGATGGCGTCCTCGGGGGACGTGGCCATCAGGCCGGGGTCGCCTCGAGGCGCTTGTCGAGATAGGCGCCGACCCGGCTTTCCACGTCGGGCAGGTTCTCGGTCCAGAAGTGGCTGGCTCCGTCCACCACGTCATAGTCGATGACGATGCCCTTCTGGGTGCGCAGCTTCGAGACCACGCGCTCCACCTCCACCGGCGGCACCACCGTGTCGGCTCCGCCGTGCAGGATCAGGCCCGAGGCCGGGCAGGGGGCCAGGAACGAGAAGTCGTAGGCGTTGGTCGGCGGCGACACCGAGATGAAGCCGTCCGTCTCGGGGCGACGCATCAGCAGCTGCATGCCGATCCAGGCGCCGAACGAATAGCCGGCCACCCAGCACTGGGAAGCGGCGGGATTGGTCGCCTGCAGCCAGTCGAGGGCGGTGGCCGCGTCCGCCAGCTCGCCGATGCCGCCGTCGAACTCGCCCTGGCTGCGCCCCACGCCCCGGAAGTTGAAGCGCAGGACGGAGAAGCCGCGCTTCATGAAGATGTGGAAGAGCTGGACGGCCACGGGGTTGTTCATCTGGCCGCCGGCCTTGGGGTGCGGGTGCAGGATGAGGGCGACCGGTGCGGTCTCGCTCTTGCCCTGCGAATAACGGCCTTCGATCCGCCCGGCGGCGCCGGTCAGAACAACCTCTGGCATCTAGACCCCTCTTAGTCGGCCCCGAATACTTGACTACGGCGCTTGGTCTTCCTAAGTCGCGACCATCCGGAAGCGACGGGTTCCAAAGCTCCGCGCGAGGCGCGGCTTGTAGCACAGGCCGCTCCGGATGCGCGCGAAAACTGCATCGGGTTCAGACTCATGCGTCTCTCCACGAAAGGCCGCTACGCCGTCATGGCGATGGCCGACCTCGCCCGCCGGGAAGGCGAGGCCGCCCGGGCGGTGGCGCTAGCCGACATCGCCGCCCGGCAGGAGATTTCGCTGTCCTACCTGGAGCAGTTGTTCGCCCGCCTGCGCCGCAAGGGCCTCGTGAAGTCGGCCCGGGGGCCGGGCGGCGGCTATCGCCTGGCGCGGCCGGCCGACGCCACCACCATCGCCGAGATCGTCCACGCCGTGGACGAGCCCCTGCGCGCCACCCGCTGCGAGAAGGCCGGCCAGGGCTGCATGATCCGCGGCGAGCGCTGCCTGACCCATGACCTGTGGGCCGACCTCGGCCGCCAGATCGAGGACTACCTTTCCTCTGTGAGCCTCGCCGACGTCATCGGGGGCCGTCTGCGGAACGGCCGGGTGGCGGCGTGAGCGGTCCCGTCTATCTCGACAACAACGCCACCGCCCCGGTGCGACCGGAGGCGGTCGACGCGGTCGTCCGGGCCCTGGGCGTGACCGGCAACGCCTCTTCGATCCATGCCTGTGGCCGCGCCGCCCGCGCCATCATGGAGCAGGCGCGGGAGGAGGTGGCCGGTCTCGTGGGCGCCGCGCCGGCCAATATCGTCTTCACCAGCGGTGGCGCCGAGGCCAACAACCTCGTCATCGACAGCGCCGTGGCGGCAGGCGCCCGGCGACTGATTGTCTCCGCCATCGAGCACGCCACCGTGCTCGAGGCCGCCAAGGCTGCGGCGGCGGAGTTGGAGTTGCTGCCCGTGACTCCCGACGGGGCGGCCGATCTGGCCTGGCTGGCCGAGCGCCTGTCCCGCTGGGACCCCGCCGACGGGCGGCCGTTCGTGGCCCTGATGCTCGCCAACAACGAGACCGGCGTGATCCAGCCGGTGGCCCAGGCCGCCGAACTTGTGCGCGCGGCCGACGGCTGGCTGCATGTGGACGCCATCCAGGCCGTGGGAAAGCTGCCGGTCGACATGGCCGCCCTGGGCGCCGACACCCTGACCCTGTCCGGCCACAAGATCGGCGCGCCCCAGGGCGTGGGCGCCCTGGCCTTCGGGCCCCGCGCCGTCCTGACCCGCCGTCAGCACGGGGGGGGGCATGAGCGCGGACGCCGCGCCGGCACCGAGAACATCCCAGGCATCGCCGGCCTGGGCGCGGCCGCCAAGGTCCTGCGCGCCTCGCTGTCCGACAATACCCGCCAGCAAGCCTGGCGGGACGCCGCCGCCGAACGCCTGAAGGCCGTCGGCGCCATCGTCATGGGCGAGGCTGCGCCGCGGCTGCCCACCACCCTCAACGTCGCCGCCCCCGGCTGGTCCTCGGACCTGCAGGTCATGGCCCTGGACCTGGCCGGGATCATGGTCAGCGCCGGCTCGGCCTGCTCCTCGGGCAAGGTCAAGGCGAGCCACGTCCTCCTGGCCATGGGGCAGGGCGATCTCGCCGGCTGCGCCATCCGGGTCAGCGGCGGCTGGAATACAACCGAGGCGGACTGGAGCCGGTTCGTGGACGTGTGGCTTGAGGCCCATGCCCGCCACGTCGCCCGGCACGGCGCGCCACGAAAGGAAATCGCCTGATGGCCGCCGTCAAACAGACCGTCGAACACGTCCAGAGCCTTGAAAAGTACAAGCACGGCTTTGTCACCGAGATCGACCAGGAGTTCGCGCCCAAGGGCCTGAACGAGGACATCGTCCGCTTCATCTCGGCCAAGAAGGACGAGCCGGAGTGGATGCTGGAATGGCGCCTTGAGGCTTTCCGCCGCTGGCTGGCCCTGGAGGAGCCGGCCTGGGCCAAGGTCAGCTTCCCGCGCATCGACTACCAGGACCTGCACTACTACGCCGCGCCCAAGGCCAGGACCGGCCCCAAGAGCCTGGACGAGGTCGATCCCGAACTGCTGGAGACCTACAAGAAGCTGGGCATCCCGCTGAAGGAGCAGGAGGTCCTGGCCGGCGTGCAGGGCGCGCCCCGCTATGCGGTCGATGCGGTGTTCGACAGCGTGTCCGTGGTCACCACCTTCAAGAAGGAGCTGGCCCAGGCCGGGGTCATCTTCTGCTCCATGAGCGAGGCGATCCGCGAGCACCCGGAGCTGGTGCGCCAGTACCTCGGCTCGGTGGTGCCGGTGAGCGACAACTATTTCGCCTGCCTGAACAGCGCGGTCTTCTCGGACGGCAGTTTCGTCTACGTCCCGCCGGGCGTGCGCTGCCCCATGGAACTGTCCACCTATTTCCGGATCAACGCCGAGAATTCAGGCCAGTTCGAGCGCACCCTGATCATCGCCGACAAGGGAGCCTACGTGTCGTATCTGGAGGGCTGCACCGCCCCGATGCGTGACGAGAACCAGCTGCACGCCGCGGTGGTGGAGCTGGTGGCCCTGGACGATGCCGAGATCAAATATTCCACGGTCCAGAACTGGTACCCGGGCGACCCGGAGACCGGGAAGGGCGGCATCTACAACTTCGTCACCAAGCGCGCCGACTGCCGCGGCGACCGCTCCAAGGTCTCCTGGACCCAGGTGGAGACGGGCTCGTCCATCACCTGGAAGTATCCCTCCTGCGTCCTGCGCGGGAACGAGAGCGTCGGCGAGTTCTACTCCATCGCCATCACCAACGGCCGCCAGCAGGCCGACACCGGCACCAAGATGATCCATCTCGGGGCCAACACCCGCTCGCGGATCATCTCCAAGGGCATCAGCGCCGGGAAGAGCTCCAACACCTACCGCGGCCTGGTCTCGGCCCACCCCAAGGCCAAGGGCGCGCGGAACTTCACCCAGTGCGACAGCCTGCTGATCGGCAAGTCGTGCGCCGCCCACACCGTGCCCTACATCGAGGCCCGCAACGGCCAGGCGGTGTTCGAGCACGAGGCCACCACGACCCGGCTCTCCGAGGACCAGCTGTTCTACGCCATGCAGCGCGGCCTCTCCCAGGAGGAGGCGGTCCAGCTGCTGGTGAACGGCTTCGTCAAGGACGTGCTGCAGGAACTTCCCATGGAGTTCGCCGTCGAGGCCCAGAAGCTGGTGGCCATCAGCCTCGAAGGAAGCGTCGGCTGATGACCGCGCCCTTCGTCACCCATCCCGAGTTCGTCGCCCGCGAGGCCCGCTAGAATGCTGTCCGTTTCCAACCTGCACGCCGCCGTCGAAGGCAAGGAGATCCTCAAGGGACTGTCCCTCGACGTGCCCGCCGGCGAGGTGCACGCCATCATGGGGCCGAACGGGGCGGGCAAGTCGACGCTGTCGTATGTCCTCACCGGCCGTGACGGCTATGAGGTGACCGAGGGCGCGGCGACCCTCGACGGCGAGGATTTGCTGGCGCTGGAGCCCAACGAGCGGGCGGCCCGGGGCGTGTTCCTCTCGTTCCAGTATCCGCTGGAGATCCCCGGCGTGCCGGCCCTGACCTTCATCCGCACGGCCCTGAACGCCCAGCGCAAGGCGCGCGGCGAGGCGGAGATCAGCGCGCCTGAGTTCCTGAAGCTCGCCAAGGCCAAGGCCGCCGAGCTGAAGATCGACTTCGAGATGCTCAAGCGGGCGCTCAACGTCGGCTTCTCCGGCGGTGAGAAGAAGCGGATGGAAATCCTTCAAATAGCGATGCTTTCGCCGCGTCTGCTGATCCTCGACGAGACTGACTCCGGCCTCGACATCGACGCTCTGCGGATTGTCGCTGACGGGGTGAACGCCCTGCGCTCGCCCGACCGCGCCATGCTGGTGATCACCCACTATCAGCGGCTGCTCGACTACATCAAACCCGACCGGGTCCACGTCCTGGCGGGCGGCCGCATCGTCGCCTCGGGCGGTCCGGAACTGGCGCTCGAACTGGAGCGCGAGGGCTATGACAAGTACGCGAGGGCCGCGTGAGCGTCGCCGCCGCCATCCGCGCCCGCGACCCTGCGGAGCTGCCCGGAAAGCGTGACGAGGACTGGCGCTGGACCGACCTGCGCGGCCTGATCCGCGAGGTGCCGGCGCCCTCGACGCCTCTCGATCCGGGGAGCCTGGGCGCCGGGCCGTTCGACGGCCTGGCCGACGAGGTGCAGATCGTCGCCAACGGCGGCGAGCCCGTCCGCATCGAGGTCGCCCCCGGCGCCGATCACACCGTGGCCCTGCGCCTCGTCTCCCGCGGCGACGGCGCCCACGCCGCCCAGGTTTCGGTGCATGTGGCCCGGGGCGGGCGGCTTACCCTGCTGGAGAGCTACGAAGGCGAGGGCGCCTATCTGGCCCACGCGCAACTCAGCCTCGCGATCTGCGGGGAGGCCGCGGTGGAACGCATCGTCCTCGCCGCCGACGATGGCGAGGCGGTCTCGGTCAGCCAGGCCGAGGTTGAGCTGGAGCCCGGCGCGGGCTTCGCCCAGACGATCCTCACCACCGGCGCCCGCCGCCAGCGGCTGGAGACGCGGGTGCGCCACCCCGGCGGCCACGCCCGCCTGCGTCTGGACGGGGTCTATGTCCTGGCCGACAGGCGTCACGGCGACCTGACGACGGTGGTGGAGCATCGCGCCGTCGACGGGACCACCGAGCAGCTCACCAAGGGCGTGGTCCGCGACCAGGCCCGGGGCGTGTTCCAGGGCCGGATCATCGTCGCCGAGGGCGCCGACCGCACCGACGCCCGCATGGGCCACCATGCGCTCATCCTGTCCGATCGGGCCGAGATCGACGCCAAGCCCGAGCTGGAAATCTATGCGGACGACGTGGCCTGCGCCCACGGCAATACGGTGGGCGCCCTGGACGAGGACGCCCTGTTCTACGCCCGCCAGCGGGGCATCCCCGAGGCCGAGGCCCGGGTGCTGCTGACCGCCGCGTTCCTCGGGGAGGTGGTCGACCGCATCGGCCACGAGGCCGCCCGCGACCTTGCCGCCGACTGGCTGTCGGAGACGCTGCGCTGATGGCCTTCGACGTTTCACAGGTGCGCGCGGAGTTCCCGATCCTGGCGCGAGAAGTTCACGGCAAGCCGTTGATCTACCTGGACTCTGCGGCCTCGGCCCAGAAGCCGAGGGTGGTGATTGAGGCCATGGTGCGGGCCATGGAGCACTCTTACGCCAACGTCCATCGCGGCCTGCACACCCTCGCCAACGAGACCACCGACGCCTACGAGGCGGCACGCCGGAAGGTGGCCGGCTTCCTCAATGCGGCCGAGCACGAGATCGTCTTCACCAAGGGCGCCACCGAGGCGGTGAATCTGGTGGCTGCGGGCCTCGGCGCGCGGCTGCAGGCGGGCGACGAGATCGTCATCTCCGAGATGGAGCACCACGCCAACATCGTCCCCTGGCATTTCCTGCGCGAGCGGCAGGGCGTGGTGCTGAAGTGGGCGCGGGTGACCGACGACGGGACCCTGGACCTCGATCACTTCCAGAGCCTGCTGGGTCCGAAGACCAGGGTCGTGGCGCTGACCCACATGTCCAATGTCCTGGGCACGATCAACGACGCCAAGGCCCTGGCGCGCATGGCGCACGAGGCCGGGGCCCTGGTGCTGTTCGACGGCTGCCAGGCCATCGTCCACAAGCCCGTGGATGTGAAGGACCTCGACGCCGATTTCTACGTCTTCTCGGGGCACAAGCTGTACGGCCCTACCGGCATCGGCATCCTCTACGGCAAGGCCGAGCTCCTGAAGGCCCTGCCGCCGTATCAGGGCGGGGGCGAGATGATCGGCACGGTCGCGCAGGAGGCGATCACCTATGCCGACCCGCCGCATCGGTTCGAGGCGGGGACGCCGCCGATCCTTGAGGCCATCGGCCTGGGCGCCGCCATCGACTGGCTGGCCGGGCAGGACCGGGCCGCCATCGCCGAGCACGAACATCGCCTCTACCGCCGGGTGGAGGAGCGGCTCGCGGGCGCCAACTGGCTGAAGGTGATCGGGACGGCGGCCGGGAAGGGGGCCATCCTGTCCTTCACTGTGGACGGCGCTCACGCCCATGACGTGGCCCAGATCCTCGACCGCTATGGCGTCGCCGTACGGGCGGGGACCCACTGCGCCGAGCCGCTGATGCGGCGTTTCGGCGTCACGTCGAGCGCCCGAGCCTCCTTCGCCCTATATAACACCGAGGAAGAGGCGGACGCCTTCGTGGACGCGCTTCTCAAGACGCAGGCATTCTTTGCGTAAGATGGACGGAATGGACGACGGCGCCTCGATCGAAACCCAGCCCTCCACCCCGCTGTCGCAGGCGGAGCTGGACCGGCTGACGGATCAGCTCATCGAGAAGCTGAAGACCGTGTACGACCCTGAGATCCCGGTCGACATCTACGAGCTGGGCCTGATCTATCGGGTGGACGTCTCGGACGAGAAGGACGTGGCCATCGACATGACCCTGACCGCGCCGGGCTGCCCGGTGGCCGGCGACATGCCCGGCTGGGTCGAGGAGGCGGTGAAGGAGATCCCCGAGGTCCGCTCGTGCCGCGTCGAACTGGTCTTCGACCCGCCGTGGGACCCCTCGCGCATGAGCGACGAGGCCAAGCTCCAGCTCAATATGTTCTGATGGCGAACCTGGAAGTCACCCCTCAGCCGCACCGGCGGCGCCCGCGCCCCAAGGTGGTCACGCTCACCGAGCGGGCGGCCGAGCGCGTGCGCGAGATCATGGCCAAGGCCGACAAGCCCTATGTGGGGCTGCGCGTCGGGGTGAAGAACGGCGGCTGCGCCGGCCAGGAATATGTCCTGGAATACGCCGACCGCATCGATCCCCTGGACGAGGTGGTCGAGGACAAGGGCGTCACCATCCTGGTGGAGCCCAAGGCGGTGCTGTTCCTGATCGGTTCCGAGATCGATTACGAGGTCAGCAAGCTCTCGGCCAAGTTCGTGTTCCACAATCCGAACGAGACCGACGCCTGCGGCTGCGGCGAGAGCGTCACCATCCAGCCGGCCAAGCTGGACTAGCCCCGCCGGGCGGCAGGCGCCGGCGTCACCGTCCGGTCGACGGCGACGCCCGGGCGGCCGGCCCTAGCGGCCTTTAAACTGCGCCGGTCGCTTTTCGAGGAAGGCCAGGACGCCTTCCCGGGCGTCCGCGGTGCGGCCCGCATCGCCCTGGGCGTAGGCCTCGGCCTCGAGCTGCAGATGCCAGGGGGCGTCAAGGGCGTCCCAGACGAGGTTGCGGGTCATGCCCAGGGAGGCCGGCCCCTCGGCCAGGGCGCGGGCGTAGGCGAGGGTGGCCTCCATCAAGTCGCCGTCGGGGACGCACTTGTTGATGAGCCCCCATTCGGCCGCCGTCTTGGCGGCAAGCTTCTCGCCCAGCAGCATCAGCTCCATGGCCCGGGCCTTGCCCACCAGGCGCGGCAACAGCCAGGTGGCGCCGCCGTCCGGCACCAGGCCGATCCGCCGGAAGGCGAGCAGGAAATAGGCGCTTTCGGCCGCCACCGTGAGGTCGCAGGCCAGCGCCAGGGACACGCCCACGCCCGCCGCCACGCCATTGACCCCGGCCACCACCGGCTTGGGCGAGCGGCGCATCATGGTCACGAACGGGTTGTAGACCTTGAGCAGCGCCTGGTTCGGGCCCTTGCCGGAATCGGACACGCGCCCGCCCGACAGATTGGCCCCGGAGCAGAAGCCCCGGCCTTCGCCGGTGATGACGATGGCGCGCACCGCATCGTCGTCTACGAGGCCCGTGAAGGCGGCCGCGAGCTGCTCCATCAGCTCCATGCCCGCGGCGTTGAGGGTGTTGGGATCGGACAGCGTGATGACGCCGATGCCGCCCTCGACCTGCGTGCGCACCTTGTTCGCGGCTTGAGCGCCGTCCATCACGTCCTCCCTTCGGCTCCAGTTTGGCTGGATTGAAGGGAAGATACCCCGGCGTCAGCCAAGGGGAAACGTCAGGGCCTTTTAAGCGGCCGCGGCGATGGGGTCGGCGCAGGAGGTGCGGTTGCGGCCGCCGCGCTTGGAGGCGTAGAGGGCGCCGTCCGCCCGCTCGATCAGGCTGGCCGGGGCCTCGCCGGCTTTCCGTTCGGCGATCCCGGCCGAGATGGTGATTGCCCCCAGGTCCTCGTTGGTCGAGCGCCGCTTGAGGATCCGGGAGGAGACCTCCTCGCGCACGGCCTCCAGCACGGCGAGGGCGGTGCGCGCCGTCTCGCCGGGGAAGATGATGGCGAACTCCTCGCCGCCGTAGCGCGCCGAAAGCCGCGGGGCCGGGCTGGAGCGCCCGATCACCCCCGCCACATAGCGGATCACCTGGTCGCCGGTCTGGTGGCCCCAGGTGTCGTTGAAGCTCTTGAAGTGGTCGATGTCGACCACCGCCAGGGTGACGGCGGCGTCCGGCTCGGCGCAGGCCCGCGCCAGCGCCTCGTCGAAGGCCTTGCGGTTGGCCAGGCCCGAGAGGGCGTCGGTCATGGCGTCCCGGCGCACCTGTTCCAGATGCTCCCGCAGGCGGGTCAGTTCGGCCGTGGTGTCGTGCAACTGCAGTTCGAGGGCATGGTTCTCCTCCCGCACCTTGCGGGTGGCGACGGTCAGGCTCTCCACCATGGCCTTGATCGCCTGGGCGTCCTCGCCGTCGAGGGACTCGCTGGCGTCGGCTAGCTGCTGGCCATAGGCCTCGGAACTCTCGCGGGCGGACTCGATGGCCCGGGAGACGCTGTCCAGTTCCTTGGACAGGGTCTGGCCGGCTTCTAGGATCTCGCCGTTCAGCTTGACCTTGGGCAGGTACTGGGCGGCCAGCTGCTCGCCCACGGCGTCGGTGAAGGGCTCGCCCGAGCCGATCAGGCTGTCGATCTCCGAGGCCAGGGCGGAGTCCCGCGCCGCCACATAGTGCACCCAGAGCTCGAAATTGAGCGTCGTCGGCCAGACGTGGTTGGCCTCCATGGCCTGAATGGCCTTGCGCGCCAGTTCGTAGGCCTTCGGGCCCCGCAGTGATGCTTCTACATCGGTCGACATACGCCGCGCCTCACAACCCCCCGGCCGCGTTGGCGTCACGGCCGACGCGGAGGCTAGGGCAGACGGGCAAACGCCCGGTTAAGGCGGCGAACGGAGGTCAGTCGTCCTTGGCGCGGGGCGGGGGACGCAGGAGGAAGGCGGGGATGTCGGCGCCGAAGCCCACCACCTGGCCGCCCTCGTCGCGCTCGGCGCGGCGGGGACGCTCGCTGCGGTCGCTCCGTTCCGCCCGTTCGGCCCGGGCCGGACGCTCGGCGCGCTCGGCGCGTTCCGGCCGCTCCCGGCGGGGCCGCGGGGCCGGAGCCTCCTCGGCGGCCGCCTCGGGGGCGGCCTGGGGGGCGGCCTGGGGGGCGGCAGCCTCCACGACGGCTTCCTCACGGACCGGGCGCTCGGCGCGGGGCTTGCGATCGCGGGTGCGTTCGCGGCTGCTGCGGCCGCCGTCCTTGCTGCGGCCGCGACCGGCGCGGGGCTCGTCCTTGATGTTCTCCCAGTCGAGGTCGAGGGTGACCGTCTCGGGCGTTTTGCCGATCAGCTTCAGGACCTTGTCCAGGTTCTTGGCGTCGGCCGGCGTGGTGATCATGAACGCCTCGCCCGTCCGCCCGGCCCGTCCGGTCCGGCCGATGCGGTGGACGTAGTCGTCCGCATGGTGCGGCACGTCGAAGTTGAAGACGTGGCTCACCGCCGGGATGTCCAGGCCGCGGGCGGCCACGTCCGAGGCCACCAGCAGCTTCAGGCCGCCGTTGCGGAAGTTCTCCAGCGTCCGCATCCGCGTCGCCTGGTCGAGGTCCCCGTGGATCGCGGCGGCGTCGAAGCCGTGCTTTTTCAGAGACTTGGCGACGATGTCGACTTCGGTCTTGCGGTTGCAGAAGACGATGCCGTTGTTGATGTCCGAGCGGTTGATCAGCTCGCGCAGCGCCGTGCGCTTGGCCTTGGGATCGGTCGTCGGGATCGGCGCCAGGTACTGGGTGATGGTCTCGGCGGTGGTGGCCGGGCGGGCCACCTCGATGCGCACCGGATCCTTCAGGAACTGCTTGGTCAGCCGGGTGATCTCGGGCGGCATGGTCGCCGAGAAGAACAGGGTCTGCTTGGCCGCCGGCGTCAGCTTGAAGATGCGCTCGAGGTCCGGGATGAAGCCCATGTCCAGCATGCGGTCGGCCTCGTCGACCACCATGATCTGCACGCCGGTCATCAGCAGCTTGCCGCGCTCGAAGTGGTCGAGGAGGCGGCCGGGCGTGGCGATCAGGACGTCCACGCCCCGGTCGAGCTTCTGCTCCTGGTCCTTGAAGGACACGCCGCCGATCAGCAGCGCCCAGGACAGCTTCTGTCCGGCGGCGTACTTCTCGAACGAGGCGGCGACCTGGTCGGCCAGTTCGCGGGTGGGGGCGATGACCAGCGCTCGCGGCATCCGCGCCTTGGCGCGGCCGGCCGCCAGCCGGTCGATCATCGGCAGGGTGAAGGCGGCGGTCTTGCCGGTGCCCGTCTGCGCGATGCCGAGCACGTCCTTGCCCACGAGGGCGACGGGAATGGCCTGGGCCTGGATGGGCGTGGCGGTGGTGTAGCCGGTTTCGGCGACGGCCTTTAGGGTCGCAGGCGACAGGCCTAGATCAGAGAATTCGGTCATTAGCTACCGGTAGGGCGGCGCTCGCCTGACATGACAGGCAGGGGCGCGCGACGGCGCGGGCGGACATCGCCGCGCGCGCGGAACATACGGAGAGGTCCGCCTAAGTCAACGCACTCACGGTTATTCGGGCTCCATCGGGCGCAATTGCCGCTCCGTGGAGCACCGTGCGCCGCCCTCAGATGTCGAGGTCCGCGGCGGCGAATTCGGCGTTTTCCTGGATGAACCGGAAGCGCAGCTCGGGCTTGCGGCCCATCAGCGCCTCCACCAGGTCCTCCACCGTCTCCTCGGCCCGGGGCAGGACCACGCGGGCGAGGGTCCGCGTCTTCGGGTCCATGGTGGTTTCCTTGAGCTGGCTGGGCATCATCTCGCCCAGACCCTTGAACCGACTGATCTCGGGCTTCTTGCCCTTGAACTCGGTGGCCAGCAGCTCGTCCCGGTGGGCGTCGTCCTTGGCATAAACCGCCTTGCCGCCGTGGCTGATCCGGTAGAGCGGCGGCAGCGCCAGGTACAGACGGCCCGAGCGGATCAGGTCGGGCATGGTCCGGAAGAAGAAGGTGATCAGCAGGCTGGCGATGTGGGCGCCGTCCACGTCGGCGTCCGTCATGATGATGATGCGCTCGTAGCGCAGATCCTCTTCCTTGAACTTCGAGCCGGGCTGGACGCCCAGGGCCAGAAGCAGGTCGGACAGCTCCTTGTTGCCGCCGAACTTGTCGGTGGACGCCGAGGCCACGTTCAGGATCTTGCCGCGCAGGGGCAGGATGGCCTGGTTGCGCCGGTCGCGGGCCTGCTTGGCCGAACCGCCGGCGCTGTCGCCCTCCACCAGGAACAGCTCGGCGCCGTCGATGGCGTTGCCGGCGCAGTCCGCCAGCTTGCCCGGGAGGCGCAGCTTGCGGGTGGCCGAGGCCCGGGCGACCTCCTTGTCCTTGCGCCGCTTCAGGCGCTCCTCGGCGCGCTCCACGACGAACTGGAGGAGCGCGTTGGCGGCCTTGGGCTGGGCGGTGAGCCAGTGGTCGAAGGGGTCGGCGATCGCCTTTTCCACCAGCCGCTGGGCCTCGGTGGACGAGAGCTTCTCCTTGGTCTGGCCCTGGAATTCGGGGTCGCGGATGAACACGCTGACCAGGCTGCCGGCCTGGGCCACCACGTCGTCGGCGGTGATGATGCCGCCGCGCTTCTCGCCGACCAGCTCGGCATACTGCTTCAGGCCGCGGGTGAGCGCGGCGCGGAAGCCGCTCTCGTGGGTGCCGCCCTCGGGGGTCGGCACGGTGTTGCAGTAGGACTGGATGAAGCTGTCGGCCTCGCCGAAGCCGGCCGGCGTCCAGGCGACGGCCCATTCCACCTTGCCCGCCTCGCCCGGGCGCTCATAGCGGCCGGTGAAGGGTTCGGGGGTCACCGTCTCGAGCCCCTTGATCCGCTCGGCCAGGAAGTCCGCCAGACCGTTGGGGAACCGGAAGATGGCCTCGGGCGGGGTCTGGTCGTGGATGCGCGCGGGATCGCACTTCCAGCGGATTTCGACGCCCCCGAAGAGGTAGGCCTTGGAGCGCGCCATGCGGTAGAGGCGCGCCGGCTTGAAGGCGCAGCCCTCGCCGAAGATGATCGGGTCGGGCAGGAAGGTGATCGAGGTGCCCTTCTTGCGGGTCGGGCCGATACGCTCGATGGCGCCCAGGGGCTTGCCCCGGGTGAAGGCCTGCCGCCACTCGAAGCCGTCCTTGTAGACCGTCACCTCGACGCGTTCGGACAGGGCGTTGACCACCGACACGCCCACGCCGTGCAGGCCACCCGAGGTCTCATAGGCCTTGCCCGAGAACTTCCCGCCCGAGTGCAGGACGGTCATGATCACTTCCAGGGCCGACTTGCCCGGATGCTTCGGGTGAGGGTCCACGGGAATGCCGCGGCCGTCGTCGCGGACGGTGAGGGCGCCTTCGGCGTCCAGGGTCACCTCGATGACCTTGGCATGGCCGGCCACCGCCTCGTCCATGGCGTTGTCCAGCACTTCGGCGAACAGGTGGTGCAGGGCCCGCTCGTCGGTGCCGCCGATGTACATGCCCGGACGCTTGCGGACCGGCTCCAGCCCTTCGAGGACCTCGATGTCCTTGGCCGAATAGCCGCTGCTCGGCTTGGCCGTGGCGGCCGCCGGCTCGGGACGCGGCTCATGGGTCTCCGCCAGCGGCGCGGCCGGCGTCGGGTTGAGGGCGTCGTCGAAGAGCGAGGCTTGAGCGGTTTTCGGGGACATCGTCTCGGAATTTGGCGCGATTCTCGGCCGGGATATGGCCCGGCGCGCAGGCCGCGGCAATGCGGCCTGCTGCGCCGGCTTGGCTACTTGCGGGGCGCGTAGATGGCGCTCAGCCGGTCAGGAACGCCTGGAATCCGCTCCAGCCGCGGATAGCGCAGGCCCCCCGTCCATTCGAGGGCGACCGTGCGGAAGTGGTCGCCGTCTCGGACGATGAGGTTGATCTGCGCCTTGCCGTCCTTGGCCGCGGTGATCGCCTCCTTCAGGCGTTCGGCGTCATAGGCGATGCCGTTCACCGCCAGGATCTGGTCGCCCACGGTCAGGCCGGCCTTGTAGGCGGCGCCGTCCCACAGGACGCTGGTGATCTTGCCCTCGCGGTTCAGGGTCAGGCCGCCCGAATAGGTGAGGTCGACCATCCGCCGGGCGGCCTCGTTGTCCTTCCAGTAGCTGGTGGGCTGTTCGGTGTAGACGAGGCGGTAGCCGCCGCGCTCCAGGCCGGCCAGCGGGTACTCGGGCGAGACCTGCCGCAGCTTGGAATCCAGGAACGTCGCCCAGTCATGGGGCTGCACCTTGTTGAGCGTCTCGACGATGTCCTCGAAGGTGTAGGTGAGGGGCTGGAGCCACTCGCCGTCGTTCACGCCGAAGAAGGCGCGGGCGAAGTCGTCCAGGCTGCGCTTGCCGCCGGACTTCTCGCGGATCAGCGTATCGACGTCGAGCCAGACCAGCTGGCCTTCCGAATAATAGTCCTCGCTCCGCTGCCAGCTCATCCAGGGGATAGGCCGGCGGCCGGCGAGGATCGGATCGTTGGTGGTGTCCTCGACGGAGCGCCACTGGCGGCCCGGGCGGCCCTCGGAATAGGTCGCGGCGGTCATGGCCAGGGCGTCGAGGGTCTGTTCCTTGGTGACCAGCCCGGCCCGGGCGCCCAGCACATAGCCCCAGTACTGATCCTGGCCCTCATAGACCCAGAGCAGGCTGTCCCGCATGGGCTCGTTCAGGGTCGGGCGCCACAGGTCGGCGCCCCGGCGGTACTTGCCGTCCCAGGAATGGGTGTACTCGTGCGGCAGCAGATTGCGCGCCGGGGCGTGCTTGGCCCATTCGGTGAAATAGGCCGGGACGGTGCCGTTCTCGGACGAGCGCTGGTGCTCCAGGCCGATGCCGCCCATGCGCTCGGTCAGGGCCAGCAGGAAGTCGTAGTGGTCGAAATGGCGGGCGCCGAACAGGCGGTCGGCCTGGCGGATCAGCTCCCGGTGCTTCTCGATCTGCTCGGGCGTGGCCTCCAGCAGTTCGGGCCGGTCGGCGACCACGTTCAGGCGCACAGGCGACTTGCCGCTCGTGTCGAGGTCGAAGCGCCGGAAGTACTTGCCAGCGAACAGGGGCGAGTCCGTCAGGGTGTCGAAGTCGGTCCGCTTGAAGCGGACCACGTCGCCCTCCTGCGAGGCGGTGTCCAGGGCCGTGCCATAGCCCCAGCCGGCGGGCAGGCGGATGCTCGCGTCGACCGGGATGCGGCGCATGTAGTAGCCGGCCGGGTACATGGCGAGCGAGATCCACTGGGCGTTCAGCATCTCGGGGGTGATCAGCACCCGGCCCTGGTCGGGGGCCGTGGGCGTCACATGCTGGAACTCGATCTCGATGGTCTTGGCGCCCGCGGGCGGCTCGATGTGGAACGAGAAGACCTCGATCGGGTCCCGCTTCCAGGTCAGGGGCTTGCCGTCGGCGCGGAAGGTCAGGCCGGCGATGCTGTAGATCGGGTTGCGCGGCGAGTGGCCGCCCGGCACCCACTTGGGGAAGTGGATGGTCATCGGCCCGGGCGCCGTCACCGGCATGGTCTGACGCACCCGGAAGATGCGCCGCTCGATGTCGGTGGCGTCCACGTCGACGGTGATCACGCCCGGATAGGCCACGTCCTGCGGCGCCGGGACCGTCGGCGGAAGCGGCGTCGGCTGCGGACCTTGGGACGGCTGGGCGAGGGCGGGAGCGGCCGCGAGGACGGCGGCGAGCACGAAGACGGAGGTGCGCATCCACGTCTTCTAGCAGCCCAGGCGTGGCTCGCAATTGGCGCCGCCTGCGCCAAAAGGCGTTAGACTGCCCGGGATCAAAGGGAGGTCTTCATGCGCTCAGCCATCGGGCGGCTCGCCGCCGTCGCCGCCCTCGGGGCGTTCCTGGCCGCCTGCCAGCCGTCCACCGCGTCGAACCCGCCGCCCTCCGGGCCGGCCCGGACAGCGGCCACGGGCGAGGCCTGCGGCGGCTTCGCCGGCATCGCCTGCCGCGTGGAGGGCGACTTCTGCAAGATGCCCACGGGGACCTGCCAGGTGGCCGACAACATGGGGACCTGCACCGCCCGGCGTCCCATGTGCACCCGGGAGTACCGGCCGGTCTGCGGCTGCGACGGCAAGACCTACGGCAACGCCTGCGAGGCGAACGCCGCCGGGGTCAGCCTCGCGTCCGAAGGCGAGTGCCCGGCCCGCTGAGCCGGCGGCCCTAGGCCAGGGCGCGGCCCGTGACCTCGCCCACCGGAACAGCCGGATCGGCGGCCAGCCGTTCGACCATGGCGCGCACGCGCTTGCGGGCGGTCTCCAGCCCGATGCCGCCCACCTGGCCCGCGGCCTTGAAGTCGGCCGGCCGGCCTGAGGCGTCGATGAACTCGAACGGCGGCAGCTGATCGCTGGTCCAGCGCGCGGGGGGCGCGTCGGGGCCGCTGAAATAGCCGCGCAGTTCCGGCGTCTCCCGGGTCAGCGTCTCGAAGGCCGCCCTCAGCCGGTCGACGTCCAGGGGGCCGGAGAGCCGGGCCGAATAGACGAGGTTGGTGTGGCTGCCCGACGATCCGGTGGGGCCGAACCGCATGTAGAAAAAGGGCAGGGCCAGCTGTTCCCGAAGGCTGAGCGCGGCAGGTTGGTCGGTCACGCCGGCTCGGCCTCCTGCCGGACCGGGGCGGCCACGCGCCCGGCGATCAGGGCGGCCAGGCCCCGGGCCCCGTCCTCGCGACGAAGGCGCTCGGCCAGCTCGCGCCGCGGCGCGGTCGGAAGCTGCTCGGCCGCCGCCAGGGCCGCTTCCATGGCGTCCAGGGTGAGCGCGCGGGAGTCCAGCTGCACGCCCAGGCCCTTGCGGGCGATCCAGGCGGCGTTGCCCGGCTGGTCGAAGCCGACCGGGGCGATCACGTGCGGGACGGCCGCCGCCAGGGCCTGGGATGTGCTGCCGATGCCGCCGTGGTGGAAGAAGCCCCGGGCCATCGGCAGTAGCGCGTTGAGGTTGGTCAGGCCCGAGCGGATCACGCCATCGCCCATCGGCTCCACGGCGCCGCCGGCCAGGGGATCGAGCATGATCCCCCGCCGCCCGGTCCGCTGGCAGACCTCGGCCGCCATCTCGAAGAGCCGGGGCTGCACCTTGAGGATGCCGCCGCCCGAGCCCGAGAAGAACACCCAGGGACGCTCGCCCGCGACCGCGAACGCCTCCACCTCGGGGATCGCCCGGGCCGAGGTCTCGTTCGGGAAGGTGCCCTGCAGGCTGTGCGGCAGCCGCTCGAACGGAAAGGCGTCGAACCAGGGCGGGAACAGCTCCAGCACATGGTCCCACTCGAAGATGTAGTCCCCGAGGAAGGTGCGGGCGGGATCGGTCATCGGCGCCGGCGGATCGTCCAGGGCCGCGCCCCGGAAGGCGGCCCGGTGGGCGGTCTCCCGGATCGCCGTGGGCGTGCGGTAGATGGGCATCAGGTTCGGCGCGGTCAGCAGCCCGAACGACTTCAGGCCATGGCGCTGGGCGGCGAACAGGGCGCCGAAGGCGTGCAGCGGGGCGAGGACCGACACGGCCGCCCCGTCCGCTCTCCGCGACGGCGGCCTCCACGGCCCGGATGTGATGCATCAGGGATCCCGCGCTGCAGAACTCGGCCGCCCAGTCCAGCTCGGGATTGATGGCGCGGGGGGTCGGCCAGGTCGCGGGCGTAGGCCTGCGGGTCGCCGTGCCCCACGAAGCGGACGCCCGGGGCGTGGGCGTGGGGGGCGAAATAACGGGGGGCGACCATGTCCACCCGGTGGCCGGCGGCGGCCAGCTCCCGGGCGATGCCGAAAGCCGGCAGGAAGTTGCCGAGCGTCCCGAAGGTGGCCACCACGAAATGGCCGCGGGGAGGCGAAACGCTGTCGGCGCCGGTCATTTCAGATTCGCTCGTTATGGATAGCAAGCGCTACTATGGCCGCGCCCGCGGGTCGTCAACGGTGTCGGGTATCCCTGGTTTTCGAATGCGCGATCATCCGGCCGCGGCGCCCAGGCGATGGGCGGCGCCCGCACGCAAAAAGGGCCGCGGATCGCTCCGCGGCCCTTCGCTGTTCAGCTCAACAAGCGCCGATTAGCACTTGTAATACATGTCGAATTCCACCGGGTGCGGATGGAGCTGGAGGCGCATGACCTCTTCCATCTTCAGCTCGATGTAGGCGTCGATGAAGTCGTCGTCCATGACGCCGCCCTTCTTCAGGAACGCGCGGTCCTTATCCAGGCTTTCGAGCGCTTCACGCAGGCTGCCGCAGACTTCCGGAACCTTCTTCTGCTCGCGCGGCGGCAGGTCGTAGAGGTTCTTGTCCATGGCCGGGCCCGGATCGATCTTGTTCTCGATGCCGTCGAGGCCGGCCATCAGCAGCGCCACGAAGGTGAGGTACGGGTTGCCCATCGGGTCGGGGAAGCGGGCCTCGATGCGCTTGGCCTTCGGGCTGTCCACGTGCGGGATGCGGATCGAAGCCGAGCGGTTGCGCGACGAATAGGCCAGCTTCACCGGGGCTTCGTAGCCGGGCACCAGGCGCTTGTACGAGTTCGTCGTGGAGTTCGAGAACGCGTTGATCGCCTTGGCGTGCTTGATGATGCCGCCGATGTACCACAGGCACATGTCGGACAGGCCCGCGTACTTGTCGCCGGCGAACAGCGGCTTGCCGTCCTTCCAGATCGACTGGTGGACGTGCATGCCCGAGCCGTTGTCGCCGAACATCGGCTTGGCCATGAAGGTCGCGGTCTTGCCGTAGGCGTGAGCCACGTTGTGGATCACGTACTTATAGAGCTGCATCCGGTCGGCCATGGTGATCAGCTCGGCGAACTTCAGGCCGAGTTCGTGCTGGGCCGGCGCCACCTCGTGGTGGTGCTTTTCGGGCTGCATGCCGAGTTCGCCCATGACCGCCAGCATCTCGCCGCGCAGGTCCTGGCCGCTGTCCACCGGGTTCACCGGGAAGTAGCCGCCCTTCGCGCCCGGCCGGTGGCCCATGTTGCCTTCCGGATAGGACTTGCCCGACGACACCGGCAGTTCGGTGGAGTCGAACGAATAGCGGGTGTCGTGCGCCGCGGTGTTCCACTGCACGTCGTCGAACACGAAGAACTCGGCCTCGGGGCCGAAGAACACCGTGTCGCCCACGCCGGCCGACTTCACATAGGCCAGGGCCGCCTTGGCGATCGAGCGCGGGTCGCGGTTGTAGGGCGTGTTGGTGTCGGGGTTCAGCACGTCGCAGAACAGGGCGAGCGTGGTCTGCTGGTAGAACGGGTCGATGATCGCCGTGCTCAGGTCGGGGCGCAGCTTCATGTCGGACTCGTTGATGGCCTTCCAGCCGGCGATCGACGAGCCGTCGAACATCGTGCCGTCGGTCAGGAAGTCCTCATCGACGAGGTCGACGTCGAAGGTGACGTGCTGCATCTTCCCCCGCACGTCGGTGAAGCGGACGTCCACGTACTTGACGTCCTTCTCCTTGATCAGGTCCAGGATTTCCTTCGCGGAAGCCATTTTTATCCCCTTGCTTGGTCTCGATCGGGCGGATTGTTGGTGTCGGTCAGATGGCCACAGGGCCGGTCTCGCCGGTGCGGATGCGCATCACGTCGAGCACTTCGGAGACGAAGATCTTGCCGTCGCCGATGCGGCCCGTGCGGGCGGCCGCCGAGATCGCCTCCAGGGCGCGCGGCAGCTGGTCGTCAGCCACGACGACCTCGACCTTGATCTTCGGCAGGAAGTCCACGACGTACTCGGCGCCGCGATAGAGTTCGGTCTGCCCCTTCTGGCGCCCGTACCCCTTCGCTTCGATCACCGTCATGCCCTGGACGCCCAGCTCCTGCAGGGCTTCCTTCACCTCGTCGAGCTTGAACGGCTTGATGATGGCTTCGATCTTTTTCATGGCCTCGGCTCATGGCGGGGCGATGTACGCCGCCCCCGCGGTTGATCGGGACGGAGCACGCGCCGCGCCCCGGCCACAAGGAGAGTCGGTTGCTTGCCGTGGCGGCCGCCTGGGAAAATAGCCTTGCGCCTAAAAAACGGGCGCCGACAGGTCAGAAAACGAACAGTCCGGAAATGGGCCGCCTGAGCCGATTTCTGGGCCCAGGATCGACAACTCAAGCGCGTCGGAGGCGGCTCAACCATGGGTGATCGCACCCCGGTTCTCATCGGAGCGGGTCAATTCACGTATCGGGGCGAACCGGCCACATCGCCGTCGCCCACCGCATTGCTGAAGATTGCGGCGGAACGGGCGGCGGCGGACGCCGGAATCGGCGCGGCCGGCCTGGCCGCCATGGACGCCCTGGCGGTGGTGGGTTTCACCATCGACGCGCCGGGCTCGCGCCGGGGCATGATCCCCCACGCCAACAACCCGCCGCTGAACCTCGCCCGGCGGCTGGGCGCCTCGCCCCGGTGGAGCGTCTATTCCGAGATGGGCGGCAACACGCCCCAGTACCTGATCAACACCCTGGCCGAGCGGATCGCCAAGGGCGAGACCGACCTGGCCCTGGCGGTGGGCTGCGAATTCCTCGGCTCGGCCATGAAGCGGGCGACCCGGGGCCTCTCCTTCGACGACTGGAAGGCGGACGAGCCCGAGGACTTGCCCGAGCCGCAGCGGATCGGCGATCCGCGTCCCGGCGTGACGCCCTATGAGGCCCGGCACGGCCTCGACCGGCCGATCAACATCTATCCCCTGTTCGAGAACGCCCTGAGGGCCCGGGACAAGCGGTCGATCCCCGATCACCAGCGGCGGATGGCCGAGCTGTTCTCGCGCTTCAGCCAGGTGGCGGCGACCAATCCCGAGGCCTGGTTCCCCGTCGCCCGCACGGCCGAGGAGATCGCCACGGTCTCCGAGAAGAACCGCATGATCGGCTTCCCCTATCCGAAGCTGATGAACGCCATCATGGACGTGGATCAGTCGGCGGCGGTGCTGATCGCCAGCGAGGCCAAGGCCCGGGAGCTGGGCGTGCCCGAGGACCGCTGGGTCTATCTCCACGGCTGCGCCGACGCGGCCGACCTCTGGCATCCCCTGGACCGCCAGGACTTCCATTCCAGCCCGGCCATGCGCCGCACCGGCCAGAAGGCCCTGGAGATGGCCGGGATCGGCCTCGACCGCATCGACCTGATCGACCTCTATTCCTGCTTCCCGGTGGCTGTGGAGATCGGGGCCGAGGAACTGGGCCTGGCCCTGGACGATCCCCGCGGGCTCACGGTCACCGGCGGGCTGCCCTACGCCGGCGGGCCGGGAAACAACTACGTCATGCATTCCGTGGCCGCGATGGCGGCCAGGCTGCGCGAGCGGCCCGGCGCCTACGGCCTGATCACCGGCAACGGCTGGTACCTCACCAAGCAGTCGACCGGGGTCTATTCCACGCGGCGGCCGGACAGGCCCTTCGAGCGGGAGGACCCGGCGATTCTCCAGCGCGAGATCGATTCCCTGCCGCATCCCGAGATCATCGAGCGGCCCGAGGGGCGGGCGGTGATCGAGACCTATACGGTGGTCCACAAGCGCGAGGGACCGTTCCTCGGCGTGATCGTCGGCCGCGATGAGGCCGGGCGGCGCTTCGCCGCCAATACGCCCTCGGATGAGGCGCTGCTGTCGGCTATGGAGACCAGCGAACAGGTCGGACGCCCGGGGACGGTGCGGCCCGGCCCGGATGGGATCAACATCTTCACACCGGACTAGTCCCGCATGGCGCGCCTCTACCTGATCCGTCACGGCCGGCCGGCCTCCACCTGGGGCGGCCATGATGATGATCCGGGGCTGGACGCGCAGGGGATCGCCCAGGCTGAGAAGGCCCGCGACTGGCTTCTGGCCCTGCCTCGGGGCGAGCGGCCGTCGCGGGTGGCCAGTTCGCCCCTGCGCCGATGCCGGGAGACCGCCGCGCCCACGGCGGACGCCCTGGGGGTGGAGATCATCGTCGATCCGGTGGTGGGCGAGATCCCCACGCCCAAGGGGCTGGCCCCCGAACAGCGGCCCGAGTGGCTGCGCCGCGCCTTCGGCGGCGCCTGGGGCGAGATCGAGGGCGACCTCGACTATCGGGCCTGGCGCGAGAGCATCGTCAGCCGGCTGGTGGCCTACGGTGATACGGCGGTCTTCTCCCACTATGTGGCGATCAATGCGGTGGTCTCGCGCCTGCTGGGCGATGAGCGGGTGCTGGTGTTCCGGCCCGACCACGCTTCGATCACCGTGCTCGAGACTGACGGCGAGCGGCTGACCCTCGTGGCGCGCGGCGCCGAGGCGACGACGGGCGTCCTCTGACCATGCGGCCCATCCTCACCGTCGCCGAGATGGGCGCCGCCGACCAGGCCGCCATCGCGGCCGGAACGCCCGGCGAGGTGCTGATGGAACGGGCCGGGACCGCGGTGGCCGACGCCGTCTGCGCGCGCTTTCGGCCGCAGCCCGCCGCCGTGCTCTGCGGGCCGGGCAACAATGGCGGCGATGGCTATGTGGTCGCCCGGGTCCTGAAGAGCCGCGGCTGGCCGGTGGAGGTGAGGGCGCTTGGCGAGCCCGCGACGGACGACGCCAGGGCCGCCGCCCGCCGGTGGGACGGCCCGGTCCGGCCGCTGGACGCCGACCCGCCGCAGGGGCTCGTCATCGACGCCCTGTTCGGCGCAGGCCTGGCGCGGCCCCTGGACGGCGTCGCGGCCTCGGTGGCCCAGCGGCTGGCGACCCGGCCGGAGAAGGTGGTGGCCGTGGATACGCCCAGCGGCCTGCCGGGGGATACCGGCCGGCCCGTCGGCCCCGCCATCCAGTCCTGCCTGACTGTCACCTTCCATGCCCGCAAGCCCGCCCATGTGCTCGAGCCCGGCAAGGGGCTGTGCGGCGAGGTGGTGGTGGCCGACATCGGCCTTGGCGAGACGCCGTCGCGGCTGGTGGAGAACGGCCCCGACCTCTGGCTGCCGCGGTTTCCCTGGCCCGCCGCCAGTTCGCACAAGCACGACCGGGGCCGGCTGATCGTGGTCAGCGGCGACGCCTGGAGCACCGGCGCGGCGCGGCTGTCGGCCCGGGCCGGCCTCCGGATCGGCGCCGGCGTGGTCACCGTGCTCTCGCCGCCGGACGCCCTCCGCTCCAACGCCGCCCATCTGGAGGCGGTGATGCTGCGCCCCTTCGAGACCGACGTGGAGCTGGAGCAGGCGGCGGCCGACGTGGACGTGGCGGTCATCGGTCCGGCGGCCGGTGTGGACGAGGGCACCCTGCTCAACGTCCTGGCCCTGGCCCGCACCGGCGCGGCCCTGGTGCTGGACGCCGACGCCATCACCGTCTTCCGGACCGACCCCGAGGAGCTGTTCTCGGTTCTGGACCGGGACGATGTGCTGACCCCGCATCCGGGGGAATTCGAGCGGCTGTTCCCCGGCCTTCTGACCGGTTCGCCCGAGCGGATCACGGCGGCGCGGGAGGCGGCGCGCCGGGCCGGGGCGGTGGTCCTGCTGAAGGGCGCCGACACGGTGATCGCCGCGCCCGACGGCCGGGCCGCGGTGAACGTCAACGGCTCCCCCTGGCTGGCCACGGCCGGCTCCGGCGACGTCCTGGCCGGCTTCATCGGCGGGCTGATCGCCCAGGGGATGGACAGCTTCGAGGCCGCCTGCGCCGGCGCCTGGATCCACGCCGAGGCGGCGGAGCTGCACGGGCCGGGCCTGATCTCCGAGGACCTGCCGGGCCTCGCGCCGGCGGTGCTGCGACGGCTCTACGACGAACGCTGAGGCCGACGCGCCGGGCGGCCTGGCCCGTCAGGCTCGTCCTCGGCGGTGCATGGCGTCGCCCATGAGCGCGAGGCCCGCGATCAGCAGCGGCAGCAGGAAGAAGGCCAGGCGATAGCCCAGGAAGGCGGCCGCCAGCGGGGCGGACGGGACCCCGGCCAGCAGGGCGGACATCGAGCCCTCGAACACGCCCACTCCGCCCGGCACGTGGGAGATCAGGCCGATCACCACCGAGGGCGCATAGGCGCCGACGAAGCTGAAGTAGCCGATCGCGCCTTCGGGCAGCAGGCTCCAGATGATGCCCGCGGCCACCGCATTGTCCACGCAGCCGAGGCCGATCTGCGCCAGCGCCACTCGCCAGGAGGGCAGCTTGAGGCTGTGGCCGAAGCCTCGCAGGGGCCGCTTCAGCGTGCCGCAAAGGACGACATAGGCGATGACCCCGGCCACGAGGGCGGCGCCGAGCCCGTCGGCCACCGGCCCGGCGATGCGGGTGATGTCGCCGTCATGGCCCTCGGCCGCTAGCAGGCTCGCACCGGCGAGGGTGGAGAGGCCCACGGCGAAGGAGACCCCGTGAAAGACGGTGGTGGCCGCCACCTGTTTCAGGGAGACGCCGAAGCGGTTGTAGACTCGCGCCCGCACCGCGCCCGACACCAGCAGGTTGGCGCCCAGGGTGTGGCCGATGGCGTTGGCCAGGAACGAGCCCCAGAGGGCGGGGCCGAGCGGCAGTCGCGCCCCGGCCCAGCGCAGGCCGAACCATTCCACCACCCCCATGAGCGTGAAGCTGGCGGCGGACAGGAGGAGGGCGATGGCGACGGAGCCGTAGCCCCAGGCGCGCATGGCCGCGCCGATCTCCCCGAGGCTAACGTCCCGGAACTCCCGCCACAGCACGAAGGCCGCGGCGGCCAGCAGCAGGAACGGGGCCGCGTGCAGGGCCCAGCGCCGGATCAGGGGGTAGAAGCGGGAGCCCTGCGTCGCCGGCAGGGCGGCGGCCAGGTCCTCTTCCAGGTCCTCCAGCCCGCGGTCGTGGCGCTCGGTGGGGTCCAGCATCTGCACGGGAGAGGTCTCCCTTGAGTCGGAACCGATGACCACGGCGCAGGTTCTCCCGTCGACTTCGGCCACAAAGACAACGGAGGCGACCATGGCCCGGGAAGACTGGCGGGGCGAACATTACGCGCGGGACCGCCGCTGGCGAACCGATCCCCGCGACCGCGACGATTTCGGCCAGGCGGACTACTCCACGGACTACGCCTATGACGCCCGGTCGCGCTCCGGCTATCGCGCGGACGAGGATCTGCAGGCGCGGGACGAGGGCTACGGCCGGGCGGACTACACCGCCGACTGGGCCTATGATCCGGAGCGACGGCGGCCCTATCGCCGGGACGAGCGCGACTACGACGACCGTTACGGCGAGCCTCGGGAGTCCCGCTCCTGGATGGATCGCACGGCGGACTTCTTCGTCGGGCGGCGCGACGAGGATCACCGGCGCGACGAGGCCGACCGCCGAGAGCGCCGGCGGCGCGGGCCGTCTGACCGGGTACTCTGGGCGGTGATCATGGAGCGCCTCGAGGACCAGCGCGGCCTCGACCTGCGCGACGTCGATGTGATCGTCGAGGACGCCGAGGTGATCCTGAACGGTACGGTTCGGCGCAAGGACGACAAGCGGCGCATCGAGGACATCGCCGACATCGATGGCGTCCGGAACGTGCAGAACAACCTGCGCCTGCGGGAACGGGACCGCGGCTGGACCTTCCTCTAGGTCTCGCCCACGGGCCATGTGGTCGTGGCGGTGGAACCTCGGCCGCAGGCTCGGCCGTTGATGACCACATGAGCAAGCCTGTCGTCGTCACCATTCCCCACCAGCTTGGCAGGGCCGAGGCGCGCCGCCGCATCGACGAGGGCATCGGCCGCCTGGTCCACCAGTTCGCGGCCATGGGCCAGATGTCCCACGCCTGGGAGGGCGACATGCTGCGCTTCTCCGTGGCGGCGGTGGGACAGGCCGTGACCGGGGCGGTCCAGGTGCGCGACCACGAGGTGATCCTTGAGGTGGTCCTGCCCGGGCTGCTGGCCATGATCGCCGACAAGGTGCGCGGCCGCATCCAGAAGGAGGGGCAGGTGCTCCTCGAAGACAGGTCGAAGCGCTGAGGCCCGAAACCCTCCGCCCCGTCAGGGGTTTAACACCTGAACCATAAGGAGCCGGACATGCCCAACAGGCAGAGCGAAGACGAAGCCCAACGCGCCTTCAGTCACGGGTCGAGCGGCGCCACGGCCGATCTCGCCAGCGACAAGGGCGGAGCGATCCGGGAACACCGCGAGATCGACGCGCCGGCCAGTCGCCAGGCCGAACGGCTGCGCGACGGCGAAAAGCCCGACCACATGGCCCAGCGCGAGGCCGAGACCGAGGACCGTCAGGAGGCCCTGCTGGACGAGGCCATCGAGGAGACCTTCCCGGGCTCGGACCCGATCAGCCCCAAGCACATCACCTGAGGCTGTGAAGGGCCGTCAGCCCTTCAGCGCCTCATAGGCCTCCTGGGCCTCCAGCCATTCCATCTCGGCCGCAGCGAGGGCTTCCTCGGCGGCCTCCCGCTGGCGGCCGAGCTCGGCGGCCTTGGCCGGATCCTTGGCGAAGATCGCCGGGTCGGTGAGGGCCTTGTCGATGTCGGCCAGCCGTTGGGCGGCCCGCGCCAGGGCCGCCTCGGCGGCTTCCGCGCGCCGGCGCGCCGTGCCGGTCGGGGCCCGGGGCCTTGCTGGTTGCGCCGGCGCAGGGGCCGGGCGGGGCTCGGCCTTCACCTGGGTCGGGGCGCGGGCGGCGACCCGGGCGCGGTCCAGGACGAATTGGGCGTATTCCTCCATGTCCCCATCGAACGGCTGGATCGTGCCGTCGGCGGCCAGCCACAGACGATCGGCCACCAGCTCCATGAGCGAGCGGTCGTGGGTGATGAGGATCACCGCTCCCTCGTAGTCGTTGAGCCCCTCCAGCAGCGCCCGCCGGCTGTCGATGTCCAGGTGGTTGGTGGGCTCGTCGAGGATCAGCAGGTGCGGGGCCTCCATGGCCACCAGGTTGAGCAGCAGGCGCGCCCGCTCGCCCCCCGACAGGCTGGAGACCTTGGTTTCGACCTTCTCGTGATTGAAGCCGAACTGGGCGATCACCGCCCGGCGCTTGGCCTCGGTGGCGTCGGGCATGGCCCGGCGGATAATCTCCAGCGGCGTGTCGTTCGGGTCCATCGCCTCGATCTGGTGTTGATGGAACCAGCCGACCTTCATCCGCGCCGAGCGATGCAGCTGTCCGGCCTCGGCCGCCAGGGCCCCGGCCACCAGCTTGGCGAAGGTGGACTTGCCCGCGCCGTTGACGCCCAGAAGGCCGATGCGGTCGTCGATATCGAGGCGCAGGTTCAGCTTCTTCAGGATGGGCGGCCCGCCATAGCCCACCGCCACGTCCTCGAGCCGCAGCAGCGGCGGCGCCAGCGGCCGTTCGGGCGAGGGGAGCAGGAACGGCTGCACATGCTCCTCGATCACCGCCGGGATGGGCGGCAGCTTGGCGATGGCCTTGAGGCGCGACTGCGCCTGCCGGGCCTTGGTGGCCTTGGCCCGGAAGCGGTCGACGAACGACTGCATGTGGGCGCGCTTGGCCTCGATCTTCGCCCGGGCCGCTTCCTGCAGGCGCAGCTTCTCGGCCAGCTGCCGCTCGAAGCTGTCATAGCCGCCGGCGTAGAGGTCGAGCTTGCCATCCTTCAGATGCAGGATGTGGTCGACCGAATTGTTCAGCAGCTCGCGGTCGTGGCTGATGATGACGGCCGTGTGCGGGTACCTGCGCAGCCGCGCCTCCAGCCAGAGCGCGCCTTCCAGGTCGAGGTAGTTGGTCGGCTCGTCCAGCAGCAGCAGGTCGGGCTCGGCGAAGAGCGCCGCCGCCAGGGCCACGCGCATGCGCCAGCCGCCGGAGAACTCGGCCATGGGCCGCTCCAGGTCGGCGTTGGAGAAGCCCAGGCCCGACAGGATCTCCGCCGCCCGGGCCGGCGCCCGGTCGGCGTCGATGGCGATCAGCCGGTTGTAGATCTCGCCCATCTCCTCGGGCGCGGCGGTCTCCAGGCGCGCCAGCAGGTCTGCGCGCTCGACATCGGCGGCGAGCACCGTGTCCAGCAGGGACACGGGCGTCGCCGGGTGCTCCTGGTCCACCGAGCCGATGCGGGCGGCCTTGGGCAGGCTGATCTCGCCCGAGCCCAGGGTCAGTTCCCCGACGATCAGCTTGAAGAGGGTGGACTTGCCGACGCCGTTGCGGCCCACGAGGCCGACCTTGGCGTCCTTGGGCAGGGTGACGCTGGCGTGGTCGAAGAAGCGGCGGCCCCACGCGTCGAAGACGAGGTCGTTGATCTGAAGCATGACGAAACGGATGCAGGTGTACGGGCGCGGACCCGCGCTCGCCGGTCTCGCGATGTTCGAGGAGGGTCAGGATGGATGTGTCGCCGCGCCGCCGCCTGACCGGCGCCGGCCATAGCAGACCTGGGGCGCTTCGTCAGCGATTGTTGCGCCCGCGCCTTGGCGAGCCGAGACCTTGGGTCTATAGACGCGCCACCTTTGCGGGGCCGCCCGCAAAAAATTTCCCCCAATCGTCAAGAACAAGAGACCCATGACCGAACGCACCTTCTCGATCATCAAGCCGGACGCGACCCGCCGGAACCTCACCGGCAAGGTCAACGCGGTGATCGAGGACGCCGGCCTGCGCATCGTCGCGCAGAAGCGCATCAAGATGACCCGCGCCCAGGCGGAAAAGTTCTACGAAGTCCACAAGGAGCGTCCGTTCTTCGGCGAGCTGGTGGAATTCATGACCTCGGCCCCGGTGGTGGTGCAGGTCCTGGAAGGCGAGAACGCCGTGGCCCGCTACCGCGAAGTGATGGGCGCCACCAACCCGGCCCAGGCCGCGGAAGGCACCATCCGCAAGCTCTACGCCGAAAGCGTCGGCGAGAACTCGGTCCACGGCTCGGACAGCCTCGAGAACGCCAAGATCGAGATCGCCCAGTTCTTCACCGAAGACGAAATCGTCGGCTGATCCGACGCAACGAAGTGGGGCTCGGCGGCATTACCCCGCCGAGCCCTTTTTCCTGACATCAGTTCAAAGTGAGCATGAGAGAATCCAAGGTTATGCCTGGCTTCTCCGAGCGCCTTTCCGCCCAGGCGGAAGCTCGGAAAGCCCTTCTGGAAAAGTTCAAGCCGAAGCCCATGGTCCGGGCCGAGGGCGGTGAGTTCGAGACCCGCGAGCAGCGCAAGGCCCGTGAGCTGGCCGAGGTCCGCGCCCGGCGCGCGGCCGAGAAGGAAGCGGCCCGTCTCGCCAAGCTGAAGGCGGAAGAAGAAGCCCGTCTGGCCCGTGAGAACGACGAGGAGCTGCAGCTCCAGCTGAAGCGCGAGGAGCGCAAGGCCCGCAAGGCGGCCGCCAAGGCCGAAGCCCGCGCCAAGCGCGAACTCAAGGCGCAGATGCGTCGCTGATCAGTCGTCGGCGACGCCCGTCACCTTGCGGGACATTTCGCCATAGCACCCCTGGACGAGGAGTTCGACGGCTTCGCCGCGCTCCTCGGCCTCGAAGGCCAAATCATTCGCGAGCTGTATGGCGGCGGAGCGAGACAGGCCGGTCGTGACGGGCGCGCCGTCACAGAAAACCGTCCAGTCGCCGTCTTTCAGCGTTACAGCGAATTGCACCATTACTTTGGTCCCTCTGCGCCATTTCAGCGTTCGGGACGCGGTTAAGGTTCCGAAATCCCCCCGGACCTTGGCGTGTACGCCGCACGCGGACAGCGGCGGCTTGGTCTGAAGTCCTCGGGCGGCCCTCGTTTCGCCGCCGGGCCGCACTGAACCTGATGACCTTCCGCCAGTTCGCTGCGACACTGGCCGGCGGAGGCCGTTATGGACACGCCGCACCTCATCTATTTCGCCGATCCCATGTGCTCATGGTGCTACGGCTTCTCGCCGGTGGTGGAGGACATCCGCCGCGCCTTCGGCCGGGCCCTGCCGATCCGGGTGATCATGGGCGGCCTTCGGCCCGGCACGGAGACGCCCATGACCCCCGAGGCCCGGGCCGAGCTCGTCGGCCACTGGCGCCACGTCACCGAGGCCACCGGCCTGCCGTTCGATCCGGCGGCGCTTGAGGGCGAGGGGTTCCTTTATGACACCGATCCGGCCGCCCGGGCGGTGGTGGTCGTCCGCCGCGGCGGCCAGGAAACCGCCGTGGCCTATCTCGGCCGCCTGCAGCGGGCCTTCTACGCCGAGGCCCGGGACATCACCTCCGGCGAGGTGCTGGCCGACTTGGCCGCCGAGTTCGGCTTGGGCCGCGACGACTTCCTGGCCCAGTGGGCGTCGGAGGAGGCCAAGCACGAGACCTGGGGCGACTACGCCGTCTCCCAGCGGGCCGGGGTGACGGGGTTCCCGACCCTGGTGGCGGGGCCGAACGCACAGGGCGCCTACGGCGTTGTCACCCGCGGCTATGCGCCGTCCGAACCGGTGGTGGGCGCGCTCCGGGCGTGGATTTCCAGTATCGGCGCCTGACCGGCGCTATGCGCAGGCCTTGCACCCGACCGGGGGGCGGGCGATATCGGTGAAGACGGTGCGGTGCGCCGCGCCACATGACTTTGAAGGAAGCTTCCTCTCCATGCGTGATCCCGTCACCACCGCCCTGGGCCTCGTGCCGATGGTCGTCGAGCAGACGAGCCGGGGCGAGCGCGCCTACGACATCTTCTCCCGCCTGCTGAAGGACCGCATCGTGTTCCTGGCGGGGCCGGTCGAGGACGGCATGGCCAGCCTGATCTGCGCCCAGCTTCTCCATCTTGAGGCCGAGAACCCCAAGAAGGAGATCCAGATGTACATCAACTCGCCGGGCGGGGTGGTGACGTCGGGCCTCGCGATCTACGACACCATGCAGTACATCAAGAGCCCGGTGATCACCCTGTGCCTCGGCATGGCGGCTTCCATGGGCTCGTTCCTGCTGATGGCCGGCGAGAAGGGCAGCCGCATCGCCCTGCCGAACTCGCGGATCATGGTCCACCAGCCCTCCGGCGGCTACTCGGGCAAGGCCACGGACATCCAGCGCCACGCCGAGGACATCATCAAGACCAAGCGCCGGCTGAACGAGATCTACGCCAAGCACACCGGCCAGCCCATCGAGGTGGTCGAGGAGACCCTCGACCGCGACTACTTCATGACCGCCCAGGAGGCGAAGGAGTGGGGCCTCGTGGACCACGTCTGGGAGAAGCGCGACAACGAGGCCTGATCCCCAGGCTTCCGGCCGACCGAAACGCCCGGGCGACTCCCCGTCGCCCGGGCTTTTTCGTGCGCGCAACCCCCGGCGTCCTCACATAAAGTTTAGGCCCGTCCGGTTTGCCCTGCGGACCCTGTGGTCTATCACCGGAACCGATGAGGGACCTGAATGAAATCCTTGAGCAGTGCCGTCGATTCTCCACGGTGCTGGTCGCCCGCAAATCCCCTGACGATTCGCCTGATCTGGTAGAAATACTGGTCGGCGCCGGGGTGAATGTTCTCGGTCCGGTCGACAGAGCTGAGCACGCTCTGGCCCTGACCGCTCAGTCGTCGGTCGATTTCGCCATCTTGACCCCGGAGCTGGCCGGGCCGCAGAGCGGCCGGGAGCTGGCCCAGGCGCTTGAGGAGACCTGGGGGGTGCCGTCCTACGTCCTGCCGCAGGCCTAGGGCCGGTGGGACGGCTGATCGTCGTATCGAACCGGGTCGGCAATCTCGCCGACGGCCAGGGCGCCAGCGTAGGCGGCCTGTCCATGGCCCTGGGGGCGGCGCTCCGGGCGCACAGGGGCGTGTGGTTCGGCTGGAGCGGCCGCACCGTCGAGCAGTTCACCGGCCAGCTGGCCGTCCAGCGGGGGCAGGGGGCCACGGTGGCCACCATCGACCTCGATGAGGACGACCGGCAGACCTATTACAACGGCTACGCCAACCGCACCCTCTGGCCCCTGTTCCACTACCGGATCGACCTGTCGTCGAACGAGCGGGCGTTCGGCGAGGGCTATGCGCGGGTCAATGAGCGTTTCGCCCAGACGCTGCTGCCGCTGCTCCAGCCCGACGACTTCATCTGGGTGCACGACTACCACCTGATCCCCCTGGGCGAGGCGCTTCGGCGGCGCGGGGTGAAGAACCGGATCGGCTTCTTCCTGCACATCCCCTGGCCGGCGCGGCGGCTGTTCACCACCCTCCCGCAGCACCAGAGCCTGGTGGAGGCGATGTTCGCCTACGACCTCGTGGGCTTTCAGACCGAGGATTCCCGCAGCGCCTTCGAGGACTATGTGGTCCAGGAGGTCGGCGGCGTGGTGCAGGACGGCGTGGAGGCCACGGCTTTCGGCCGCCGGCTGCGCCTGGGCGTATTTCCCATCGGCCTGGACGCTTCCGCCTTCGCCGAGGCGGTGAAGGGCGAGGCGGCCCGGGCCTGGCGCGAGCGCATGCGCGAGAGCCTCATCGGCCGGCGGATGATCATCGGCGTCGACCGCCTCGACTATTCCAAGGGCCTGGAAGAACGGTTTCTCGCCTACGAGGACTATCTGCAGGCCACGCCGGAGGCGCTCGAGCAGGTCTTTCTGCTCCAGATCGCCACCCCGAGCCGGGACGAGGTGGAGGCCTATCAGGAAATCCGCAGCCGTCTGGATGCGGTGACCGGCCGGATCAACGGCGCCTTCGCCACGCCCGACTGGGTGCCGGTGCGCTATGTGAACCGCAGCTATCGGCGCGACGAGCTCGCGGGCATCTATGGCGCGGCGCACATCGGCCTTGTCACGCCGCTGCGGGACGGCATGAACCTGGTGGCCAAGGAGTATGTGGCGGCCCAGGACCCGGCCGATCCCGGCGTGCTGATCCTGTCTCGCTTCGCCGGGGCGGCCGAGCGCATGACCGAGGCGCTGATCGTCAATCCCTTCAGCCGCGAGGAGATGTCCGACGCCATCCGCACCGGCTTGGCCATGCCCTTGCCCGAGCGGGTGCGGCGCTGGGAGGCTCTGATGCACGAGGTCACCACCCAGGACGTGGACGCCTGGCGCGACGCCTTCCTGGACGCGCTCAGGACCGCCGCGCCCGGCGCCTAGCCCGCGCCGGTCACGGCTTTGCGGTGAACACCCGGAAGCCCGGCTCGTCGGCGATGGCCAGCATTTCGGTGTCGCCCGAGGTGTCGCCATAGGCCGCCGCCAGCCGCAGGTCGGGGCCGAACACCTCGTGCAGGCGCACCACCTTCTCCGGGCCGCGGCAGTTGGGGCCGGAGAAGGCGCCCAGGACGCGGTTGTCCGGATCGAAGGCCAGTTGCGTGCCCAGCACCAGGTCCGCGCCCAGGCCGCGCCCGAAGGGGGCCACGACGATGTCCGGCGAGGCGGTGACGATCACCATCTTCGCCCCGCGTCCCTGCCACCGCTTCCAGGTGGCCACGGCGTCCGGGCGGAACAGGCGGCGGGCATGGGTCTCGGCGAAACGGCGGGCGTCCGCCTCCAGCCGGTCGTGCGGCGCGCCCTTGAGGAACACCTTCACGGCGGCGGCCTTGATCCGGCCCCGATCCCGGTGGACCAGATAGGCGAGGGCGGCGGGGACGAGGCGCAGCAGGCCCAGCCACCAGCGCGCCGGCCCGGCCCGCCATTTCAGGAAGGCGGTGAAGCTGTCCTTGGTGGTGATGGTGCCGTCGAAGTCGAAGGCGACGATGGGCGCGCGGGGCTTCGCCGAGGTCTGCGCTTCGGCCGCACGGGCGTGCTCTTGTGCCATTTCGGGCCGGATCCCATCTATGAAGGGCGCGGCGCCTGTCCACAGGGCGTCGCACAGCGTTTTGTCGCCCAAGCGAGCGAAGGCTTGTGATCCGAGGCCGGATCGGGGAATGTCAAGACTTGGACAACCCGCGGCGCCTATTCTGCATTAGTAGGGCGGACGTGCCCCCCGCCAGCGCCCAGGGGTGCGAGGCAGGCCAGACTATCGGCCGGCATCGTCGAGAGAGTGAGACCAGACCATGACCAAGGCCGCGAGCGGAGATTCGAAGAGCACGCTTTACTGCTCTTTCTGCGGCAAGAGCCAGCATGAAGTCCGCAAGTTGATCGCGGGCCCGACGGTGTTCATCTGCGATGAATGCGTCGAGCTGTGCATGGATATCATCCGGGAAGAACACAAGATCTCCTTCGTGAAGTCGAAGGACGGAGTGCCGACCCCGAAGGAAATCCGTGAGGTCCTCGACGATTACGTCATCGGCCAGGATCACGCCAAGAAGGTCCTCTCGGTCGCGGTCCACAACCACTACAAGCGCCTCAACCACGCGACGAAGAACAACGACGTCGAGCTGGGCAAGGCCAACATCCTGCTGATCGGGCCTACCGGCACCGGCAAGACGCTGCTGGCCCAGACCCTGGCTCGAATCATCGACGTGCCGTTCACCGTGGCCGACGCCACGACCCTCACCGAGGCCGGCTATGTGGGTGAGGACGTCGAGAACATCATCCTCAAGCTGCTGCAGGCGGCTGACTACAACGTCGAGCGGGCTCAGCGCGGCATCGTCTACATCGACGAGGTCGACAAGATCAGCCGCAAGTCGGACAACCCCTCGATCACCCGCGACGTGTCGGGCGAGGGCGTCCAGCAGGCGCTGCTGAAGATCATGGAAGGCACCGTCGCCTCGGTGCCCCCGCAGGGCGGCCGCAAGCACCCGCAGCAGGAGTTCCTGCAGGTCGACACCACCAACATCCTCTTCATCTGCGGCGGCGCCTTCGCCGGCCTGGAGAAGATCATCTCGGCCCGCGGGCAGGGGACCAGCGTCGGCTTCGGCGCCAAGGTGGCCGACCCAGACGAGCGCCGCACGGGTGAAATCTTCCGTCAGGTGGAGCCGGACGACCTGCTGCGCTTCGGCCTGATCCCGGAATTCATCGGCCGTCTGCCGGTGATCGCCACCCTGGACGACCTGGACGAAAAGGCCCTGGTGAAGATCCTCACCGAGCCGAAGAACGCCTTCGTGAAGCAGTACGTCCGCCTCTTCGAGATGGAGAACGTGGGCCTGACCTTCACCGAGGACGCCCTGCTGGCGGTGGCCCGCAAGGCCATCCAGCGCAAGACCGGCGCCCGGGGCCTGCGCTCGATCCTCGAGGGCGTGCTGCTCGACACCATGTACGAACTGCCCACCTACGACGGCGTCGAGGAGGTGGTGGTCAACGCCGAGGTCATTGAGGGCCGGGCGCAGCCGCTGATCATCTACGCCGAACGCCGCGACAAGGGCGGCGCGGCCTAGGGCTTCGGACTCCGAATTGCCAGGCCCCGCAGGCGACTGCGGGGCCTTTCATTTCGGGGCGGCTGACGGTGGGGCAGCCATTGCGCAAGCCGGGCGCAGGGGCCATCTAGGAGCCGTGAACAAGGCATATCCTTGCGCAGCTCGACCGTTCGCCGCCGGAAAAGCCACCTGGCGTGTATCGATGAGGCCGAGTGTCGCGCACGGTTGTTGCGGCGCTTGAACCCTCCGCGAAACCGTCCACATAAATCACTGAACAGCCGCCGCAGCCCGGCGGACGGGTCGAACGACTCAGGCGCATCGTCTGGGTTACGACGATCCGGGCGGCCAGGCCCCGAACCCAAGCGGGCCGGCCAGGAGTTGAAGCATCATGTCCGAGATTAAGATCCTCCCGATCCTGCCGCTGCGGGACATCGTGGTCTTTCCGCACCAGCCGGTGCCGCTCTTCGTCGGCCGCGAGAAGTCCGTGCGCGCGCTTGAGGAGGCGATGCGGAGCGAGGCCAAGGAGATCCTGCTCGCCACCCAGAAGGACAAGGACGACGACGATCCGTCGGCCGACGCCATCTATGACGTGGGCGTGGTCGCCACGATCCTGCAGCTGCTGAAGCTGCCGGACGGCACCGTGAAGGTGCTGGTGGAAGGGCGCGCCCGGGCCGGTATCTCCCGGTTCACGGATCAGGCCGAGTTCTACGAGGCCGAGATCGCCTATGTGCAGGAAGACGGGGCCAACTCGCCCGAGGCCGAGGCGCTGAGCCGCGCGGTCATCGAGCAGTTCGAAAACTACGTCAAACTCAACAAGAAGGTCCCGCCGGAAGCCCTGGCGGCCATCCCGCAGATCGAAAACCCGTCCGAGCTGGCGGACCGGATCGCTGGCCACCTGTCGGTGAAGATCGCCGAGAAGCAGCAGCTTCTGGAGATCTTCAACGTCGTGAAGCGGCTGGAGAAGGTCTACGCCCTGATGGAGGGCGAGATCTCGGTCATGCAGACCGAGAAGAAGATCCGCAATCGCGTGAAGCGTCAGATGGAGAAGACGCAGCGCGAGTACTATCTGAACGAGCAGATGAAGGCGATCCAGCGCGAGCTGGGCGAGCAGGACGACCATCGGGACGAGCTGCTCGAGCTGGAAAAGCGGATCAAGAAGACCAAGCTTTCAAAGGAAGCCCGCCAGAAGGCCGAGAGCGAGCTGAAGAAGCTTCGCAACATGAGCCCGATGTCGGCCGAGAGCACGGTCGTCCGTAACTATCTGGACTGGCTGCTGTCGATCCCGTGGGGCAAAACCAAGCCCAAGCCCATCGACCTGCAGAAGGCCGAGGACATCCTCAACGAGGACCACTACGGCCTGGAGAAGGTCAAGGAACGGATTCTCGAGTACCTGGCCGTGCAGAGCCGCGTGGGCTCGCTGAAGGGGCCGATCCTGTGCCTGGTGGGCCCGCCCGGGGTCGGCAAGACCTCGCTGGGCAAGTCGATCGCCAAGGCCACGGGCCGCGAGTTCGTGCGCGTGGCCCTGGGCGGCGTGCGCGACGAGGCCGAGATCCGCGGTCACCGGCGGACCTACATCGGCTCCATGCCCGGCAAGATCATCCAGTCGATGAAGAAGGCCAAGACCACCAACGCCTTCTTCCTGCTGGACGAGATCGACAAGATGGGCGCGGATTGGCGGGGCGACCCGTCGTCGGCCCTGCTCGAGGTGCTGGACCCGGCGCAGAACTCCACCTTCGCCGACCACTATCTGGAGGTGGACTACGACCTCTCCCCGGTGATGTTCGTCACCACGGCGAACTCGCTCAACATGCCCCAGCCCCTGCTGGACCGCATGGAGATCATCCGCATCCCCGGCTACACCGAGGATGAGAAGGTCGAGATCGCCAAGCGCCACATCCTGCCGAAGCTCACCAAGGACCACGGGCTGAAGCCCGAGGAGTTCGTGGTGCCGGAAGAGACCATCCGCGACCTGATCCGCTACTACACGCGGGAGGCCGGGGTCCGGAGCCTGGAGCGCGAGCTGGGCAACCTGGCCCGCAAGACGGTCCGTGACCTGCTGCGCGAGAAGGTGGCCTCGATCACCGTCGATGCGGAGCGGCTCGAGAAGTACGCCGGCGTCAAGAAGTACCGCTACGGCGAGACGGACAAGGAAGACCAGGTGGGGATCATCACCGGCCTGGCCTACACCGAGTTCGGCGGCGACATCCTCACCATTGAGGCCGTCAAGATGCCGGGCAAGGGCCGGATGACGGTCACCGGCAACCTGAAGGACGTGATGAAGGAGTCGATCTCGGCGGCGAACAGCTATGTCCGCAGCCGGGCCACGAAGTTCGGGATCGAACCCCCGGTCTTCGAGCGGACCGACGTCCACATCCACGTGCCGGACGGCGCCACGCCCAAGGACGGTCCGTCCGCCGGCGCGGCCATGGCCACCGCCATCGTCTCGGTGCTCACGGGCATCCCGATCCGGGCCGACCTCGCCATGACCGGCGAAGTCACCCTGCGGGGCCGGGTGACGGCCATCGGCGGCCTCAAGGAGAAGCTGCTGTCGGCGCTCCGCTCAGGGGTGAAGACGGTGCTGATCCCGGAAGAGAACGAGAAGGACCTGGCCGACATCCCGGACAATGTGAAGTCGGGCCTGGAGATCATCCCGGTCTCGACCATGGACGAGGTGCTGGCCAGGGCGCTCGTGCGGCAGCCGACGCCGATCGAGTGGGACGACACCGCGCCCGCGGAGGTCGCCGCCGAGGAGCCGGACGCCGATGTGGAGGCGATGATCACCCATTGATCCCGTCGCCTGCCGGGCGATCACAATCCGAGACAGGCGTGCGGCGCGGGAGAGATCCCGCGCCGCTTCGTTTGACGGCTCAGCTCATGGGGGCCTTAAATGACCTCGGACCGGCGCGGCGGAGTTGGGACGCCCCCGGGCCGGCAATAACGAAAAAGGCGATGAGAGGGTGGGAGACTGCACATGACGAAGGCCGAACTCGTCTCGGCGATCGCCGACAGGACGGGCTTGAACAAGGCGCAGGCCAAGGAGGCGCTGGACGCCTTCATCGCCTCGGTCTCCACCTCCCTGAAGGCCGGGCGTGAGGTCCGCCTCGTGGGCTTCGGCAGCTTCGTGCCGGTCAAGCGGGCGGCCGGCGTGGCGCGCAACCCGCGCACCGGTGAGAAGGTCCGCCGCCCGGCCACCGCCACCTGCCGCTTCCGGGTCGGCGAAGGCCTGAAGAGCGTGCTGAACAGCTAGGCCCGCGCCGGAGAGACGGCGAGGGAAGGGGGCGGCCGCTCGTCGCGGTCGCCCTTTTGCGTTGCGGCCGGCGGCGCAATCACGCTAGGAGCGCCGTCATCTACGGGGAGTAGCCGTCCGCAGCGCAGCGGAGCCTTGCGTCAACAGACTTGCGGCCCGACGGGCGGCATGGCGCAGGCGGCGGGCCTTGGGGCCCGGATTGGCGAGACCGGCGATGCGGCTTCGGCGTGGGCGCGGCGGAGCAGGCGTCGTCGTGTGTGCCCCGCGCCCCGGAGACCTCTTCGCTTGGAACCCCTGCTCATCTCCACGGGCGTCGTGGCGATCGCCGAGATCGGCGACAAGACCCAGCTCCTGGCCATCGTCCTGGCCGCCAAGTTCCGCAAGCCGCTCCCGATCATCCTCGGCATCCTGGCCGCGACCCTGCTGAACCATGCGGCGGCGGCGGCCCTGGGCGTGGTGGTGGCCAGGTTCCTCTCCGGTCCCCTGTTCCAGATCCTGGTCGGCGTGGGCTTCATCGCCATGGCCCTCTGGGCCCTGATCCCCGACAAGGAGGACGAGGAGGCCGGGGCCAAGACCCACGGCGGGGTCTTCCTGACCACCCTGGTGGCCTTCTTCCTGGTGGAGATCGGCGACAAGACCCAGATCGCCACCACCCTCCTGGGCGCGCGGTTCCAGGACGTGGCCCTGGTCACCGCCGGCACCACCCTCGGCATGATGCTGGCCAATGTCCCCGCCGTGCTGCTGGGCGAGGCGGCCACCCGGGTCGTGCCCCTCAAGTATGTGCGCCTCGGCGCGGCGGTGCTGTTCGGGATCATCGGCGCCTGGGTGCTGATCGCCGCCCTCCGCTGAGGCCCACTCCGGCCTCGCCAGCGGCGCCGGCCCGCGCTAGGGCTTTGCGCCGCAAGGGGAGACGGCATGACCGCGAACACCATCGCCCGTGACGGCGACAAGGCCTTCCTGGGCCATCCCAAGGCGCTGGGCTACCTGGCCTTCGCCGAGGCCTGGGAGCGCTTCTCCTACTACGGCATGCAGTCGCTGCTGGTCCTTTACATGGTCAAGCAGCTGCTGCTGGCGCCCCATGTGGAGGCCATCGTCGGGTTCGAGGGCTTCCGGGCCTTCCTCGGCGCCCTCTACGGCCTGGGCCGCGACGCCTCCCAGCAGGAGGTCGCCTCGACCATCTTCGGCCTCTACACCAGCCTGGTGTACCTGACGCCCATCCTCGGCGGCCTGGTCGCCGACCGGCTGCTGGGGCGTACGCGGACGGTGATCCTCGGCGCCCTCCTGATGTCGGCGGGCCACTTCCTGATGGCCTTCGACGCCTCGTTCCTGCTGGCGCTCCTGTGCCTGGTGCTCGGCACCGGCTGCTTCAAGGGCAACATCGCCGGCCAGGTGGGCGGCCTCTACGCCGAGGGCGACCTGCGCCGGGCCGACGCCTTCCAGATCTTCTACCTGGGCATCAACGCCGGGGTCATCGCCGCGCCGCTGATCGCCGGCACCCTGGGCGAGGGCGTGGGCTGGCACTACGGCTTCGGCGCGGCCGGGGTCGGCATGCTGATCGCGCTTTGCATCTACCTGGCCGGCCGCAAGCACCTGCCGCCCGACCCGCCGCTGCGCCGCGCCGTCCCCGGGGCCGAGCGCCCGAAGCTTTCGGCCCGCGACTGGCGCACCGTGGCCGTGCTGGTGCTCCTGATCCCGGTGCTGGCCTCGTCGGTGCTGGTGAACCAGCAGATCTTCAACGCCTATCTCGTCTGGGCCGACGCCAGCGTGGACATGACGCTCTTCGGCCGGCGCCTGCCCACCACCTGGCTGATCACCCTCGACAGCATCGTCTCGGTCTCGTTCCTGGCCCTGATGGTGGTGTTCTGGCGCGCCTGGGCCACCCGCTTCCGCGAGCCGGACGAGATGGGCAAGCTCACCATCGGCGCCGCCATCTCGGTGCTGGGCGCCCTCAGCCTGGCGGCCGGGGCCGCCGTGGCCGCCGCCACCGGCGCCAAGGTCAGCCTCTGGTGGCTGATCGCCTTCGAGATCTTCAACAGCGCCGCCTTCGCCAACATGCTGCCGGTGTCCCTGGCCCTCTACGCCCGGGCCTCGCCGCCGGCGGTGATGGGGACGATGATCGGCGTCTACTACCTGCACCTCGTCATCGGGAACGCCACGGTGGGCAAGCTGGGGACGCTCCTGGAGGAGATGCCGGCCACCAACTTCTGGCTCATGCATGCGGCCATCGCCGCCGGGGCCGTGGTGATCTTCCTGATCGTCGGACGCATCTTCGCCCGGCTCCTGAGCCACGAGGCCATTGGAGCGGCGCGGCCGGCGCCCTAGAAGCGCGGAATCGAATGGGCGGCTAGCTCAGCTGGTCAGAGCATCTCGTTTACACCGAGAGGGTCGGGGGTTCGAATCCCTCGCCGCCCACCATCCCCCGCAGGCCGTCTGGCAGGGCCGCGGGCGAGGAGGGGCCGCCGCATGCAGTATCGCCCGCTGGGCCGCACGGGCCTCTCGGTCTCGGAGCTGGGCTTCGGCTGCGCCAGCTGGTGGGGCAAGCCGAGGTTTCCTGAGCGCCAGGCCCTGGGCCTCGTCCATGCGGCCCTCGACCTCGGCTTCACCCTCTTCGACACCGGCGCCAGCTATTCGGCCGGGGAGGCCGAGCCGCGCCTGGGCCGGGCCCTCCGAGGCCGCGACGCCTCGAAGCTGGTCATCGCCACCAAGGCCGGCACCTTCCATGCGGGGGCAGGGCGCATCGGCCGCGACTTCTCGCCGGCCGCCATCGTCGCCAGCGCCGAGCGCAGCCTCGCCAACCTCGGGGTGGAGCGCCTCGGCCTGCTGCAGCTCCACGGTCCCGCCGTGGCCGAGCTCACCGACGAACTCCTGGCGGCGCTGGAGGGGCTGAAGGCGAGGGGGCTGGTCGCCGCCCTGGGGGTGAACAGCTTCGATCCGGCGGTGATCGAGCATGTGATCGAGCTGCCGGCCTTCGACGTGGTGATGATCGACTACAACGTCCTGCGGCCGGAGCGGGAGCCGCTGATCGCCAGGGCGGCGGGCGCCGGCAAGGGCGTCCTGGCCGGCATGGCCCTGGCCATGGGCCATACCCGGCCGCTCCTGGCCCGGCTGCGGGGCCCGCAGGACCTCTGGTACGCCGCCCGGGCCTTCGCCCGGCACCGGGACGAACTGGCCCGCGGGGCGCGCTTCCGCTTCCTGCACCGCCAGGCCGGGATCACCGGCTCCCAGGCGGCCCTGGCCTATGTGCTCGCCAATCCGCAGGTGAGCTGCGCCGTGTTCGGCGCCACGCGCCTGGCCCATCTCATGGAGAACGCCCAGGCGTCGGGCCTCGCCCTGCCCGATGGCCTGATGGCGCAGATCCGCGCCGCCCAGGTTCACCCGGCCCAGCCGCGGGGCTGACGCGACGTGAGGGCTTCCACCGCCCGCCCACGGGAGTCATGCTCGGCGATAGAAGAACAACGATAATGCTGGGTAGGAAATCATGGCCGACGCGGGCGTGGACCTCGATCAGGTCCTCAAGGAGGCGCACCTTCCGGCGCTGATGGCGGCGCTGGTGCATCTGACCGGCGATCCCGGTTGGGTCAGGCCCGAATGGGCCCCCACCTACAACCCCCTCGAACGCGAGGACATCGGCATTCCCCCCGAGGAGCAGGCCAGGATCCGGGATCTGGCCAAGGCGGTGCTCCAGGAGCGGATCGTGGAGGGCAGGCCCGGCCAGTTATGGGAGCCCGACCAGGCCACCCTCCGGCGGATGATCGACTTCGTGGCCGGCGCGCCCATCCCCGAGGGCTATGCCGACTTCCTCACCGACGAACTGGCCCTGAACGGCAAGTCCTCCAAGGACCCGCAGTTCGATCAGCCGCGGCTCAAGGACGCCGCCCGGCGCCTGAACGTCCTGGTGATCGGCGCCGGCATGTCGGGGCTCCTGGCGGGCATCCGCCTCAGCCAGGCCGGCATCCCCTTCGAGATCGTCGACAAGAACGCCGACGTGGGCGGCACGTGGTTCGAGAACACCTATCCCGGCTGCCGGGTGGACAATGCGAACCACATGTACAGCTACTCGTTCGAGCCCAGCCATCACTGGCCGCAGCACTTCTCGCCGCAGCCCGTGCTGCTCAGCTACTTCCGGGGCATCGCCGACAAGTACGATCTGCGCCGGCGCATCCGGTTCGAGACCTTCGTCGAGGAGATCGCCTGGGACGAGGCCCGGAGCGTCTGGCGCGCCCGCCTCAAGGGCAAGGACGGCCGGATCGAGCGCGTGGAGGCCAACGCCGTCATCAGCGCGGTGGGCCAGCTCAACCGTCCCAAGTATCCCGACATCGAGGGCCTCGGCAGCTTCGAGGGGCCGGCCTTCCACTCGGCGGAGTGGCGGCATGACGTGGAGCTGAAGGGCAAGCGGGTGGCGGTGATCGGCACCGGCGCCTCGGCCTATCAGTTCGTGCCCGAGATCGCCCCGGACGTGGCTCAGCTGAAGGTCTTCCAGCGCTCGGCGCCCTGGGGCCTGCCGGCGCCGCACTATCACGACGACGTGCCCGAGGGCGTGAAGTGGCTGCTCGAGCACCTGCCGTATTACGACAAGTGGTACCGCTTCTGGCTGTTCTGGATGGCCACCGACGGCTTCCTGCCCATGGTGAAGGCCGATCCCTCCTGGAACGGCGGGCCCGACGCCGTGGGGCCCGAGAACGCCATGCTGCGCGAGCTCTGCGCCCAGTCCATCGCCGCCCAGGTCGCCGACCGGCCCGACCTGCTGCAGAAGGTGGTCCCCAACTATCCCATCGGCGGCAAGCGGGCGGTGCTGGACAACGGCGTCTGGCTGGCGGCCCTCAAGCGGCCGAATGTCGAGCTGATCACCGACCGCATCGTCCGGATCGAGCCCAAGGGCGTGGTCACCGCCGACGGCGTGCTCCACGAGGTGGACGTGCTGATCTACGGCACCGGCTTCCAGGCCTCGAACTTCCTGTCGTTCCTGAAGGTGAAGGGCAGGGGCGGGCGCGACCTGCACGAGACCTGGGGCGGCGACGCCCGGGCCTATCTGGGGATCACCGTTCCGGGCTTCCCCAACCTGTTCCTGACCTACGGGCCCAACACCAACATCGTGGTCAACGGTTCGATCATCTTCTTCTCGGAGTGCGCCGTCCGCTACATCGTCGGCTGCCTGCGGCTGCTGGCCGAGACGGGGGCGGCGGCGATGGAGCCCAAGCGGGAAGTCCACGACGCCTTCAACGCCAGGGTGGACGAGGCCAACAAGGGCTGGGCCTGGGGCGCGCCGCAGGTGTCCAGCTGGTACAAGAACGCCTTTGGGCGGGTCAGCCAGAACTGGCCCTTCGGCCTCATCGACTACTGGCGCGCGACCCTGGCGCCGAATCCGGACGACTTCGTGCTGGAGCGGGCGCCGGCAACGACCGCCTGAGCCCAGGCGTTACCCGGCCATGCGCGCGATTCTGAATCCCGCCGTCGCCCTGGCGCTCGGCGCTTGCCAGCCGGGCGGCGGCGCGGGCGCGCCGGCCGACTCGGCCGCGGCGTCGGGAACGGTGAATCCCGACTCGCAGGTGACGCTCTACACCTGCGAGGACGGCCAGCAGGTGGAGGCGGGCTATCCGAACGCCGGCGCCGCCATGGTCACGGTGAAGGGCCGGCCCTATCCCCTGAAGCAGGCCATCTCGGCGAGCGGCGCCCGTTACGTGGGCTACGGCATCCAGTGGTGGACCAAGGGCTCCGAGGCCACCCTGGCCGAGCTGAAGCCCGGCGAGGATGTGGCCAGCGCCGAACCCCTCCGCTGCTGGTCGGGCGATGCGCCGCCTGTCGAACCGCCGGCGCCCGGCCAGCCCGGCGGCCTGCCCGACGACCGCACGCCCGTCTCCGAGGCGCCCTTCACGCCGGAGAGCGCCCAGGGCGCGGCCGATGTGGTCCAGACCTTCTATGCGCACCTTGCGGCCGGGAAGGCGGCCGAGGCGGCCCGGCTCATGCGCAATGGCGCGCCCCCCGATCTGGCCCGCTACAGCAGCTACAACGCCCAGGTCGGCGCGCCGGGCCGCATCGAAGGGGCGGCCGGTTCGCTGTTCGTCGAGGTGCCGGTGGTGATCTACGGGCGACTCAAGACCGGGCAGGAGGTGCACGAGTCGGGGAAGGTCGTTCTGCGCCGCACGAACGACGTGCCGGGGGCGACGCCCGACCAGCGCGCCTGGCGCATCGAGCGGATCGACCTGACGTCCTGATTTTTGGGAATTCTACGCTACTTCCCGAGGGAAGTGGCGCGAGTGACGGGGCTCGAACCCGCGACCTCCGGCGTGACAGGCCGGCGCTCTAACCAACTGAGCTACACCCGCTTGTGGCCCCCGGGGGGCCGGCGAGGCGGCTCTCATATTGGCGCGTCGGAATCGTGTCAACGGCTGTTTGCCTCCGACGTGATTTTGATTGGTTTGAGGCCGTCTGATTGCGAGCGTTTCGCAACTGCGAGCGGCTGTTTGAAACGCCGGGACGGCTGGTCTAGAAGGGCGCCCGACTCCTCCCGAGGACTCCATGAACGCGTTCCTTCTCGAGTACCTGCCCATCGTGATCTTCCTTGGGATCGCGGCGGCGCTGGGTATCGCCTTCATCCTGGCCGCGGCGATTCTCGCTCCCAAGGCCCCGGACCCTGAAAAGCTCTCGTCGTATGAGTGCGGCTTCAACGCGTTCGACGACGCGCGGATGAAGTTCGACATCCGGTTCTATCTGGTGTCGATCCTCTTCATCATCTTCGACCTGGAAGTGGCCTTCCTGTTCCCGTGGGCCATCTCGCTCATGAAGCTTCCGGCCGACGTGGCGCAGTTCGCCTTCTGGTCGATGATGACCTTCCTGGGCGTCCTCACGGTGGGCTTCATCTACGAATGGAAGAAAGGCGCCCTGGAATGGGAGTGATCGTTCCTGCGGGCTCCGCCGGTCGCACGACCGTCGAAGGCTATGATCCCAAGCTGCACGACCCGTTCTTCGACGGAGTGTCGCAGCGCCTGGCCGACAAGGGCTTCGTCACCGCGGCCGCCGACGACCTCATCACCTGGGCCCGCACGGGCTCGTTGATGTGGATGACGTTCGGCCTGGCCTGCTGCGCGGTCGAGATGATGCAGGCGTCGATGCCGCGCTACGACCTGGAGCGCTACGGCTTCGCCCCCCGCGCCAGCCCGCGCCAGTCCGACGTGATGATCGTCGCCGGCACCCTGGTGAACAAGATGGCTCCGGCCCTGCGGAAGGTCTACGACCAGATGCCTGAGCCCCGGTACGTCATCTCCATGGGCTCGTGCGCCAACGGCGGCGGCTACTACTACTTCAGCTATTCGACCGTGCGCGGCTGCGACCGCGTGGTGCCGGTGGACGTCTATGTGCCCGGCTGCCCGCCCACCGCCGAGGCGCTGGTCTATGGCGTGCTGCAGCTTCAGAAGAAGATCCGCCGCACCGGGACGATCGTGCGATGAGCTGGCCTGCGACGAACTCCGAGCTGGAGCAGCTCGGCCAGGAGCTGGTGGCGAAGGGCGCCGGCGTCTTCGGCGGCTATGAGGTGGCCTATGGCGAGCTGTCGCTGAACGCGGCGGCCGAGCGCGTGGTCGAGGCCCTGACCCTGCTGCGCGATTCCTACGGCTTCCAGCAGCTGGTGGACCTGTGCGGCGTCGACTATCCGGAGCGCGAGCGTCGCTTCGACGTCGTCTATCACCTGCTGTCCTTCACCAAGAACCGCCGCATCCGCGTGCGGGTGCAGACTGACGAGGACACCGCCGTCCCGTCGGTGACCTCGGTCTATCCGAACGCCGACTGGTACGAGCGCGAGGCGTTCGACATGTACGGCGTGTTCTTCGATAACCACCCCGACCTGCGCCGGATTCTCACCGACTACGGCTTCCACGGCCATCCGCTGCGGAAGGACTTCCCGATGACCGGCTACGTCGAGGTCCGCTACGACGACGAGCTGAAGCGGGTGGTCTACGAGCCCGTGAAGTCGGTCGAGTGGCGCAACTGGGATTTCCTTTCGCCCTGGGAGGGCGCGGAGCGCGGCTTCGCGACCATGCTGCCTGGCGACGAGAAGTCCGACGAGGCGACCAAGTCATGACCGGCCAGAACATCCAGGCGGCGCCGAACGACGCCAACGTCCAGGGCCTGCCCGAGACCAAGGTCCGCAAGTTCAACATCAACTTCGGCCCGCAGCACCCGGCGGCGCACGGCGTGCTGCGCCTGGTGCTGGAGCTGGACGGCGAGGTGGTGGAGCGGGTCGACCCGCACATCGGCCTGCTGCACCGCGGCACCGAGAAGCTGATGGAGGCGCGGCCCTACCAGCAGACGATCCCCTACATGGATCGCCTGGACTACGTGGCCCCGATGAACCAGGAGCATGCCTACTGCCTGGCCATCGAGAAGCTGCTCGGCGTGACGCCGCCGGTCCGGGCGCTGCTGATCCGCACGCTCTATGACGAGATCGGCCGGATCAAGAACCACCTGCTGAACGTCACGACCCAGGCCATGGACGTCGGCGCGCTCACGCCCCCGCTGTGGGGCTTCGAAGAGCGCGAGAAGCTGATGGTGTTCTACGAGCGCGCCTCGGGCGCCCGTCTGCACGCCAACTACTACCGCGTCGGCGGCGTCCGTCAGGACCTGCCCGAAGAGCTGATCCGCGACATCTCGGACTGGTGCGACGCCTTCCCGAAGATCCTCGACGACATCGAGGGGCTGATCACCGACAACCGCATCTTCAAGCAGCGCAACGTCGACATCGGCGTGGTGACCAAGGAAGAGGCCATGGCCTGGGGCTTCTCGGGCGTCATGGTCCGCGGCTCGGGCATCCCGTGGGACCTGCGCCGCAGCCAGCCCTACGCCATGTACTCCGAGATGGAGTTCGACATCCCGCTGGGCGTCAACGGCGACTGCTACGACCGCTACCTCTGCCGCATGCAGGAGATGCGGGAGTCCACGAAGATCATGAAGCAGTGCTGTGATCGCCTGCTGAAGACGCCGGGCCCGGTGCTGGTGGACGACCACAAGGTGTCGCCGCCGCGGCGGGGCGAGATGAAGCGCTCGATGGAGGCGCTCATCCACCACTTCAAGCTCTTCACCGAAGGCTATCGCACGCCGCCCGGCGACGCGTACGCCGCCGTCGAAGCGCCCAAGGGCGAGTTCGGGATCTATCTGGTGAGCAACGGCGCCAACAAGCCGTACCGCGCCAAGATCCGCGCGCCGGGCTATGCGCACCTGCAGGCGATGGACTGGATGAACCGCGGCCACATGCTGGCCGACGTCTCCGCCATCCTGGGTTCGCTCGACATCGTGTTCGGGGAGATCGACCGTTGAGCGTCCGTCGTCTTTCGCCAGTCCAGCCTGAGAGCTTCGCCTTCAGCCCCGAGACGCTGGAGAAGGCCAAGGCCTGGATGGCCAACTTCCCGCCGGGCAAGCAGCAGTCGGCCGTGGTGCCGGTGCTGTGGCTGGTCCAGAAGCAGGAAGGCTGGGTTTCCGAGCCGGCGATCCGCGCCGTGGCCGAGCTGCTCGGCATGCCGGTGATCCGCGTGCTGGAGGTCGCGACCTTCTACACCATGTTCATGCTGGAGCCGGTGGGCACCCATGCGCTGGTGCAGGTCTGCGGCACGACCCCGTGCCAGAGCCGTGGCGCCGAGGGCCTGATGGCCGTCTGCAAGCGGCGCATCGGCGAGCAGAACCATCGCTCGGCCGACGGCAAGTTCTATTGGCAGGAAGTCGAGTGCATGGGGGCCTGCGCCAATGCGCCGATGGCCGCCATCAACGACTACTACTACGAGGATCTGACGCCCGAGAGCTTCGAGAAGCTCCTGGACGAGTTCGCCGCCGGCAACACGCCGCCGCCGGGCTCGGCCATCGGCCGCCAGGGCTCCGCGCCCGAGGGCGGCCCGAAGACGCTGCTCGACCCGAGCCTCTACGACGGCTCGCGGGCCAAGAAGATCAAGATCCCGAACCTGCCGGCGAAGGAGAAGGCGTGATGGCGGGCATCCTTGCCGACAAGGACCGCATCTTCACCAACCTCTACGGCCTGCATGACTGGGGCCTGGAGGGGGCGAAGAAGCGCGGCTGCTGGAACGGGACGAAGGACATCATCGCCCAGACGCCCGAGTGGATCTGCGACCAGATCAAGGCGTCGGGCCTGCGCGGCCGGGGCGGGGCGGGCTTCCCCACCGGGCTGAAGTGGACCTTCATGCCCAAGCAGGAGAGCGAGCGGCCGCACTACCTCGTGGTCAACGCCGACGAGTCCGAACCGGGCGCGTGCAAGGACCGCGACATCCTGCGCAACGATCCGCACCTGCTGATCGAGGGCTGCCTGATCGCCTGCCGGGCGATCCGGGCGCACACGGCCTACATCTACATCCGCGGCGAGTACGTGCATGAGCGCGAGCGCCTGACGGCGGCCATCAAGCAGGCCTACGAGGCCAAGCTGATCGGGCCGGGCAACATCCACGGCTGGGACTGCGACATCCGTATCCAGCACGGGGGCGGGGCCTACATCTGCGGCGACGAGACCGCCCTGATGGAGAGCCTCGAGGGCAAGAAGGGCCAGCCGCGCCTGAAGCCGCCGTTCCCGGCGGGGGCGGGGATCTGGGGCTGCCCGACCACCATTAACAACGTCGAGTCCATCTCGGTCGTCGGCTCCATCCTGCGCCGCGGCGCCGACTGGTTCGCCGGCTTCGGCACCGAGAAGTCCACCGGCACCAAGCTGTTCGCGGCCTCGGGCCATGTGAACACGCCCTGCGTCGTCGAGGACGTGGTGGGCATCCCCATGCGGCAGCTCATCGAGGAGCACTTCGGCGGCGTCCGCGGCGGCTGGGGCAACCTCAAGGCCGTGATCCCGGGCGGCATCTCGGTGCGCATGATCCCGGCTCACGAGGCCGAGGAAGCCGTGATGACCTACGAGGACCTGCAGGCCCGGGGCTCGGGTCTGGGCACCGGCACCATGATCGTGTTCGACAAGGATGCGGACCTGGTGAAGGCCATCGCCCGGGCCAGCTACTTCTACAAGCACGAGAGCTGCGGCCAGTGCACCCCGTGCCGCGAGGGCACCGGCTGGATGTGGCGGGTCATGGAGCGGATGGTCACCGGCGAAGCCGAGATGTCCGAGATCGACCTGCTGCTGGACGTGGCTAGCCAGGTCGAGGGCCACACCATCTGCGGCCTCGGCGACGCCGCCGCCTGGCCGATCCAGGGCCTTTTCCGGCACTTCCGCCACGAGGTGGAGGAGCGGATCAACAACTACCGCGCGCGCAAGGGCTCCTACGCCGGCGCGTCCATCGCGGCGGAGTAGTCGGGTATGCCTATCGCCAAGGTCGACGGGGTCGAGGTCGAGTTCGAGCCGGGGATGAACGTCCTGCAGGTCTGCGAACTGGCCGGCAAGGAGATCCCGCGCTTCTGCTATCACGAGCGGCTGTCGATCGCCGGCAACTGCCGCATGTGCCTCGTCGAGGTGCGTCCGGGCCCGCCGAAGCCGCAGGCCTCGTGCGCCCTGCCGGCCGCCGAGGGCCAGGAGATCTTCACCGACACGCCGATGGTGAAGAAGGCCCGTCACGGGGTGATGGAGTTCCTGCTCATCAACCACCCCCTGGACTGCCCGATCTGCGACCAGGGCGGCGAGTGCGACCTGCAGGACCAGGCCATGGGCTATGGCCGCGACGATTCCCGCTACCAGGAGAACAAGCGGGCCGTCGAAGAAAAGTACATGGGTCCGCTGATCAAGACGGTCATGACCCGGTGCATCCAGTGCACCCGCTGCGTCCGCTTCATCACCGAGGTGGCCGGGGTTCCTGACATCGGTCTCATCTCCCGCGGCGAAGACGTTGAAATCACGACCTATCTCGACAAGGCGGTGAGCTCGGAACTGAGCGCCAACGTCATCGACCTGTGCCCGGTCGGCGCCCTGACCCACAAGCCTTGGGCCTTCAACTACCGCCCCTGGGAGCTGAAGAAGACCGAGAGCGTCGACGTCATGGACGCCCTCGGCTCGGCCATCCGCGTCGACAGCCGCGGCCCGGCGGTCCTGCGCGTCCTGCCGCGCGTCAACGACGCGGTGAACGAGGAGTGGATCTCCGACAAGACCCGCTACGCCATCGACGGCCTGTCGCGTCAGCGCCTCGACCGTCCCTATGTGCGTGAGAACGGCAAGCTGCGGCCGGCGGCCTGGGGCGAGGCCCTGGACCTGGTGGCCGCCAAGCTGAAGGCCGCGCCCGCCGACCGCATCGGCGTCATCGCCGGCGACCTGCAGGACGCCGAGTCCATGAAGGCGGCCAAGGACCTGTTCGGCGCCCTCGGCGTCGCCAGCCTGGACTGCCGCCAGGACGGCATGGTGCTGGGGCAGGGGCCCCGGGAGAGCTGGCTGTTCAACTCGAGCCTGATGGGCATCGAGGACGCCGACGTGGTGCTGATCGTCGGCTCCAACCCGCGGATCGAGGCCCCGGTGCTCAACGCCCGCCTGCGCAAGCGCTGGCTGGCGGGCGCCCTGCGCGTGGGCGTCATCGGCGAGGCCGCCGACCTGACTTACAGCTACGACCACCTCGGCGCGGGTCCGGCCGCCCTGGCCGGCCTGTCCCGCTCCAAGAGCGACTTCGTGAAGGCGCTCAAGGAGGCCAAGGCCCCGGCCATCATCCTCGGCGCCGGCGCCCTGACCCGGCCCGACAGCGCCGCGGTGCTGCAGGCGGCCGCCGCCGTGGCCAAGAGCTTCGGCATGGCCTGGAACGTGCTGCACACGGCGGCCAGCCGGGTGGGCGGCCTCGACCTGGGCTTCGTCCCCGCCGAGGGCGGCAAGACCGCCGGCGAGCTGGTCCGGAAGGGCGGCGCCGACGTCCTGTTCCTGATGGGCGCCGACGAGATCGACCTTGGCCAGTCCGACGCCTTCGTCGTCTACATGGGCACCCACGGCGACGCCGGCGCGCACCGCGCCGACGTCATCCTGCCGGCGGCGGCCTACACCGAGAAGAACGGCATCTATGTGAACACCGAGGGCCGCGTGCAGCTCGGCTTCCGCGCCGTCTTCCCGAAGGGCGAGGCCAAGGAGGACTGGGCGATCCTGCGGGCGCTGTCCGAGCGCGTGGGCGCCAAGCTGCCCTACGACAGCCTGGACGAACTGCGCGCCAGGCTGTTCGCCGACCATCCCACCTTCGGCCGCATCGACTATGTGCCCGAGACCCCCGCGGCCCTGGACTTCAGCGTCCTGGGCGCCAAGGGCGAGCTATCGGACGAGCCGTTCTGGAGCGGCGTGAAGAACTTCTACCTCACCAACCCCATCGCCCGCGCCAGCGTGACGATGGCCGAATGCGCCGCGCTCGCGGCCGGCGCCACGAAGATCGCGGCGGAGTAGGCGATGCAGACTTCCTTCTGGGAAACTCCCGGCGGCTGGACCCTGCTCACCATCGGCCAGATCCTGGCCGTGATGATCTGGATTCTGCTGTCGCTGGCCTTCCTGCTGCTGGCCGACCGCAAGATCTGGGCCGGCGTGCAGATGCGCAAAGGCCCCAATGTGGTGGGCCCCTTCGGCCTGCTGCAGTCCTTCGCCGACTTCTTCAAGTTCGTGCTGAAGGAGATCGTGATCCCCTCGGGCGCCGACAAGGTGGTCTTCCTCCTGGCGCCGCTGATCAGCTTCACCCTGGCCTTCGCGGCCTGGGCGGTGATGCCCCTGGCGCCGGGCTGGGTGGTGTCCGACATCAACGTCGGCATCCTCTACCTGTTCGCCATCAGCTCGCTCGGCGTCTACGGCATCATCATGGGTGGCTGGGCGTCCAACTCGAAGTACCCGTTCCTGGGGTCGCTGCGCAGCGCCGCCCAGATGGTGTCGTACGAGGTCTCCCTCGGCTTCATCATCGTGGCCGTGATCGTGCTGGCCGGCACCATGAACCTGCAGGGCATCGTCACCAGCCAGGCCGGCGGCTTCTGGAACTGGTACGTCTTCGGCGGTCCGGGCGGCGTCGAGAAGCTGCCGCTGCTGCTCGCCATGATCCCGCTGGCGGTGATCTTCTTCATCTCGGGCCTGGCCGAGACCAACCGTCCGCCCTTCGACCTGCCGGAAGCCGAGTCCGAACTCGTGGCCGGCTATCAGGTGGAATACTCGTCGACCCCGTACCTGCTGTTCATGATCGGCGAGTACGCGAACATCGTGCTCATCTGCGCGATGACCACGATCCTGTTCTTCGGCGGGTGGAATGCGCCGTTCCCGACGCCGTTCACCGATGCGTGGCCGGCCACGGCGGCGAGCTTCTTCTACTTCATGTGGTTCTTCCTGAAGGTCATCTTCTTCTTCTTCCTCGTCGCCATGGCGAAGGCGATCGTGCCGCGCTACCGGTACGACCAGCTGATGCGGCTGGGGTGGAAGGTGTTCCTGCCGTTCTCGCTGGTGGCGATCTTCTTCATCTCGGGCTGGGCGCTGTTCGTGCTCCGGCCGGCGGCGGGCGCGTGAGGACCGTGGCCGCCATGATCGGCCTCCTGGCGCTCGGCGCCTGCGCGAGCGCGCCTGCGTTCCGGGACGAGGGCCTGGCCACCTATGACGCTCTTCGCGACGCGCAGCAGGCTTGCGCGGCGAAGGGGCTGACCTTGAAGCTTCGGGACCAGGGGGACGCCAGGCGTCTGGACCACTGGTCCTGTCAGAAGGACTGAGACTGACGATGCTGAACCGGATCGGTCAGGCGGTGAAGGGGGCGGCGCTGCTGGATTTCGCCGGCGCCTTCGGCCTCGCCATGAAGCACATGGTGCGGCCCAAGAAGACCGTGCAGTACCCGCACGAGCGCAACCCGCAGAGCCCGCGTTTCCGCGGCGAGCACGCCCTGCGCCGCTATCCCAACGGGGAAGAGCGCTGCATCGCCTGCAAGCTCTGCGAGGCCATCTGCCCGGCCCAGGCCATCACCATCGAGGCCGAGCCGCGCGCCGATGGCAGCCGCCGTACGACCCGCTACGACATCGACATGGTCAAGTGCATCTACTGCGGCCTGTGCCAGGAGGCCTGCCCGGTGGACGCCATCGTCGAGGGCCCGAACCTGGAGTTCGCCGTCGAGACCCGCGAGGAGCTCTACTACGACAAGGAGCGCCTGCTGGATAACGGCGACCGCTGGGAGCGGGAGATCGCGAAGAATCTGGAACTGGACGCGCCGTACCGCTAAACCCGCGGCGCGATTCCGCCGCCCGCCTTGGCGGGCAAATCCGAGGGACGAAAAGAGAGCCGAATGGCCCTGCAGGCGATCGCATTTTACCTGATGGCGGCAGTCACCGTCGGAGCCGGTTTCTGCGTGGTTTCCGCGCGCAACCCGGTGCACTCGGTGCTGTGGCTGATCCTGGCCTTTTTCTCGGCCGCTGGGCTCTTCGTCCTGATGGGCGCGGAGTTCCTCGCCATGCTGCTGGTCGTCGTCTACGTGGGCGCGGTCGCGGTGCTGTTCCTGTTCGTGGTGATGATGCTGGACGTCGACTTCGCCGCCTTGCGGCAGGGCTTCGCCCGGTACATGCCCCTGGGGCTGCTGATCGCGGGCGTGCTGGCCGTGGAGATGATCGTCGTCTCCTCGACGGTCGCCAGCCGCGGAGCCGCCGCCGAGAGCGCCGGCCCCATGGCGTCGGGCGGCGCCGGGGCCAACGTGACGAACGCCGAGGCCATCGGCCGGGTGCTCTACACGGATTACGTCTATTTCTTCCAGGCGGCGGGCCTTGTGCTGCTGGTGGCCATGATCGGGGCGATCGTGCTCACCCTGCGCCATAAGCCGGGCGTCAAGCGTCAGGTCGTCGCCGACCAAGTTCTGCGCTCGCCGAAGACCGGCATGCGTATCGTCGACATCAAGCCGGGCGAAGGGATCGGGGAATGACCATCGGCCTCGCGCACTATCTGGCCGTCGCCGCCATCCTCTTCACGATCGGCGTCTTCGGCATCTTCGTGAACCGCAAGAACATCATCGTCATCCTGATGTCGATCGAGCTCATCCTGCTCGCGGTGAACATCAATCTGGTGGCGTTCTCGGTCTATCTGGGGGACGTGGTGGGGCAGATCTTCGCCATGTTCGTGCTCACCGTCGCGGCCGCCGAAGCCGCCGTGGGCCTGGCCATCCTGGTCACCTTCTTCCGTAACCGCGGCGACATCTCCGTCGACGACGCCTCGATGATGAAGGGCTGAGCGCGAGCGCTATGGATCCGAAAGTCCTCGTCACCGTCATTCTGTTTGGCCCGCTGCTGGGCGCGATCACGGCTGGCCTGTTCGGCCGGGTGATCCCAACCAAGGTTTCGCAGGCCGTCACCACGGGCCTGCTGTTCCTGTCGGCCGCCCTGTCGTGGGTGGTGTTCAGCCGCTGGACCTGGGGCGGGCTGGAGCCCTTCACCGTCACCTACGCCCCGTTCATCCACGTGGGCGACTTCGTCTCCAACTGGTCGTTCCGCCTGGACGGCCTGTCGGCGGTGATGCTGGTGGTGGTGACCACCGTCTCCTCGCTCGTGCACCTCTATTCGTGGGGCTACATGGCCGAGGATCCGCACAAGCCGCGGTTCTTCGCCTACCTGTCGCTCTTCACCTTCGCCATGCTGTCGCTGATCAGCGCCGCCGACCTGATGCAGCTGTTCTTCGGCTGGGAAGGCGTGGGCCTGGCGAGCTACCTGCTGATCGGCTTCTGGTTCCAGAAGCCCACGGCCAACGCCGCCTCGATCAAGGCCTTCGTGGTCAACCGGGTGGGCGACTTTGGTTTCGCCCTCGGCATCATGACCGTGTTCTGGGCCTTCGGGACCATCCAGTTCGCCGAGATCTTCCCGCAGATCGCCGACGGCGCCGACCGCACTTGGTCGTTCATCGGCCGTGACTGGCGACTGATGGATCTCGCCTGCGGCCTGCTGTTCATCGGCGCCATGGGCAAGTCCGCGCAGTTCTTCCTGCACACCTGGCTGCCCGACGCCATGGAAGGCCCGACCCCGGTGTCGGCCCTGATCCACGCCGCCACCATGGTGACGGCCGGCGTCTACATGGTCTGCCTGCTCTCGCCGATGTTCGAATACGCCCCGGTGGCCAAGAACATCGTCACCGTGATCGGCGCCGTCACCGCGCTGTTCGCCGCCACGGTCGGCCTGACCCAGAACGACATCAAGCGGGTCATCGCCTATTCGACCTGCTCGCAGCTCGGCTACATGTTCTTCGCCGCGGGCGTGGGCGCCTATCAGGCGGCCATGTTCCACCTGTTCACCCACGCCTTCTTCAAGGCGCTGCTGTTCCTGGGCGCCGGCTCGGTGATCCATGGCATGGCGCACGAGCAGGACATGCGGCGCTATGGCGCCCTGGCCAAGTTCCTGCCGATCACCTTCGCGGTGATGACCATCGGCACCATCGCCATCACCGGCCTGGGCATTCCGTTCGTCGACTGGGGCTTCGCCGGCTTCTACTCGAAGGACGCGATCATCCACGCGGCCTATGAGGCGGCGCAGGCCGGCCACGCCATCGGCTGGTTCGCCTTCGTCATCGGCGTGCTGGTGGCGGGTCTGACGGCCTTCTACTCCTGGCGCCTGGCGTTCTTCACCTTCAACGGCCATGCCCGCTGGACGCCCGAGGACCTTGAGCACCACTGGCACAACCGCGACCATCATGACGAAGCCCACGGCGCGCACGGCGACCACGCCACCGACGCCCAGGCCGAGACCCATGACGAGCCGCTGGCCGACGATCATGCCCATGGCCACGCCGGCCACGGCCACGGCGAGCACCTGCCGCACGAAAGCCCGTGGAGCATGCGCATCCCGCTGATCGTCCTGTCGATCGGCGCGATCGCGGCGGGCTTCGCCTTCCATCACCAGTTCATCGGCGAGGAGAAGGCCGAGTTCTGGCGCGGCGCCATCTACAATGCGCCCGTCGAGCACCACGCCGCGTCTCCGGCGACCCATGCCGAGGCGGCCGCCGACCACGCGCCGGCCGAAGCGGCTGCGCACGCCGAGGGCCCGGCGCCGGCCGAGGCCGCCGCCGAAGGCCACCACGCGCCGGCCTGGGTGATCCTGGCCCCGCTCGTGGCCTCGATCCTCGGCCTGCTGGTCGCCGCCTACGTCTACATCCTGAAGGAAGGCCTGGGCGCGCGCCTCGCCGCCCGTGGCGGTCCGCTCTACACGTTCTTCTACAACAAGTGGTTCTTCGACGAGCTGTACCAGGCGACCTTCGTCCGGGCGGCCAAGTTCCTGGGCGACCTGTTCTGGAAGGGCGGGGACCAGAAGATCATCGACCGCTTCGGGCCGGACGGCGTCTCGGCGCTGTCGGTCAAGCTGGGGAAGGGCGCCGGCCGCCTGCAATCCGGCTACGTGTACCACTACGCCTTCGTGATGCTGCTCGGCGTCGCGGGCCTGCTGACCTTCGCCCTGTGGGCCTGGAACGCCTGAGGGGGATAACAATCAATGCCGCTTCTCTCCCTCATCACCTTCACCCCGCTGATCGGCGTCGCCGGCATCCTGGCGCTGCGCCTGTTCGGCAACGGCGATGACGCCAAGAGCGTCAGCACGTCCAAGTGGATCGCGCTGGTCACCACCCTGGCGACCTTCGCGCTCTCGGTGCTGCTGCTGGTCCAGTACGACCCGTCCAACCCGGGCTTCCAGTTCCTGGAGGAGACCGCCTGGTTCGCGGGCCTCAGCTACCGCATGGGCGTGGACGGGATCTCGGTCCTGCTGGTCGTCCTGACGGCCTTCCTGATGCCGCTCTGCATCGCGGCGTCCTGGACCTCCATCGAGAAGCGCGTTCAGGAATACCTGATCGCCTTCCTGATCCTCGAGGCCCTGGTGGTCGGGGTGTTCTGCGCCCTGGACCTGGTGCTGTTCTACATCTTCTTCGAGTTCAGCCTGGTGCCGATGTTCCTGATCATCGGCATCTGGGGCGGCGCCCGGCGCGTGTACGCGGCCTACAAGTTCTTCCTCTACACCCTGCTGGGCTCGGTGCTCATGCTGGCGGCGATCCTCTACATGATCGGCACGACCGGCACGGCCTCGATCCCCGAGCTGATGGCCCACGACTTCCCGGGCGGCGTCCAGACCTGGCTCTGGCTGGCATTCTTCGCCTCGTTCGCGGTGAAGATGCCCATGTGGCCGGTGCACACCTGGCTGCCCGACGCCCACGTGGAGGCGCCGACGGCCGGCTCGGTGATCCTGGCGGGCATCCTGCTGAAGATGGGCGGCTACGGCTTCATGCGCTTCAGCCTGCCCATGTTCCCGAACGCCTCGGAGATGTTCGCCCCGCTGGTGTTCGCCCTGTCGGTGATCGCGGTGATCTACACCTCGCTGGTCGCCTTCCGGCAGACGGACATCAAGAAGCTGATCGCCTATTCGTCGGTTGCCCACATGGGCTTCGTGACCATGGGCATCTTCTCGGGCAACACCGCGGGCGAGCAGGGGGCCCTGTTCCAGATGATCTCCCACGGGGTCATCTCGGGCGCGCTCTTCCTCTGCGTCGGCGTCGTCTACGACCGCATGCACACCCGCGAGATCGCCTTCTACGGCGGCCTGGTGAACCGCATGCCCTGGTACGCCGCGGTGTTCATGCTGTTCACCATGGGCAATGTGGGCCTGCCGGGCACCTCGGGCTTCATCGGTGAAATCCTCACCATGACCGGGACCTATCAGGCCTCCACCTGGACGGCGGTCCTGGCCGCCACCGGCATCATCCTGTCGGCGGTCTATGCCCTGACGCTGTACCGGCGCGTGATCTTCGGCGAGCTGACCAATCCGAAGCTGGCCGCCATCACCGACCTCGACTGGCGGGAAGTGGCGATCTTTGCGCCGCTGATCGTTTCCACCCTGTATCTGGGCATCCAGCCCAACTCCGTCTTCAACCTGACCGCGGCTTCGGTGGAGCAGCTCGTCGCTGCCTACCAGGCGGCCATCGGCGGGTGAGGGGCCTTTAGATGAACTTCGCTGCTGACCTCTCGCTTGCGTTTCCGGAGCTGATCCTCGCCGGCGGCGCCCTGGCGCTGCTGGTGGTGGGGGCCTTCGCCCCGCGCGCCACGGCCGCCGTCGCCGGCGCCGCCGTCGTCGCCCTGCTGGGCGCGGCCGTGGCCGCGGCCACCCAGCCGTCGGGCGTGGCCTTCGGGGGCGCGCTGATTGCGGACGCCGCCTCGGCCTTCTCCAAGGTGGCCATCTACCTGGCTTCGGCCGTGGCCATTCCGATCGCCCAGCCGTGGTTCGAGCGCCGGGGCGTTCGCAACTTCGAATTCCCGGTGCTGATCCTGCTGGCCGCCCTCGGCATGGGCATGATGGCCTCGTCCGGGGACCTGATCTCCCTCTACGTGGGCGTCGAGCTGCACTCGCTGGCGCTCTACGTCCTGGCGGCCATGCACCGCGACGACGCCAAGGCTTCGGAAGCGGGTCTGAAGTATTTCGTCCTGGGCGCGCTCTCGTCGGGCTTGCTGCTCTATGGCGCCAGCCTGATCTACGGCTTCGCCGGCTCCACCGTGTTCAGCGAGATCGCCGAGACGGTGAAGGGCGGCGCCAATGTGGGCGCCCTGTTCGGCCTCGTGTTCCTGATCTGCGGCCTGGCGTTCAAGGTCTCGGCGGCGCCGTTCCACATGTGGACGCCGGACGTCTATGAGGGCGCGCCGACGCCGGTCGTGGCCTTCTTCGCCGCCGCGCCCAAGCTGGCCGCCATGGTGCTGTTCGCCCGCGCCCTGGCCGACGGCTTCGCCGGCGCTGCGCCCCAGTGGCAGCAGGTGCTGGTGGTCATCGCCCTGATGTCGGTGGCCGTGGGCGCCTTCGCGGGCCTGGTGCAGAAGAACCTCAAGCGCCTGTGGGCCTATTCCTCCATCGCCAACGTCGGCTACGCGATCCTCGGCCTCGCCGCCGGCACCCAGGAAGGCGTGCAGTCCATGCTCGTCTTCATGGTGCTCTACATGATCGACGTGACGGGCTTCTTCGCCTGCCTCACGGCCCTGTCGCGTCAGGGCCGGGCCCTGGAGACGGTCGACGACATGGCCGGCCTCATCAAGGAACAGCCGGGCATCGCCCTGGCCATGACGGCCTTCGCCCTGTCGGCCCTCGGCCTGCCGCCGTTCTCGGGCTTCTGGGCCAAGGTGTTCGTGTTCAAGGCCGCCATCGACGCCGGCCTCTGGGTTCCGGCGGTGCTGGGCCTGGTGGGCTCGGTCGTGGCCGCGTTCTACTACCTCCGCCTGCTGAAGGCCGTGTGGTTCGACGCCAGCCCGGGCGCCACCGACAAGCCGCCGGTCGAGGCCCGCGGCACGGCCATCGCCCTCGGCCTGTTCTCGTTCCCGCTGGTCCTCGCCGGGCTGGTCTGGATCTATCCGGCCGCTGGCCAGGCGGCGCGGGCCTTCGGGCTTGGCTGAGCTTCCGCCGATCGAGGCCTACGAGAGCCTCGACTCCACCAACGCCGAGGCGCGGCGGCGCGCCGAGGCGGGCGAGGCGGGTCCGGTCTGGATCACCGCCGCGGTGCAGACCGCCGGCCGCGGGCGCCGCGGCCGGCCCTGGTCCTCCCGGGCCGGCAACCTCGCCGCCACCCTGCTGACGGTCTCCGACGCCCCTGCCGCCGAGGCGGCCCAGATCTCCTTCGTGGCCGCGCTCGCCGCCTGCGACCTCGCCGACGCCTGCCTCGGCCCCGGCCTCGCCCGGCTGAAGTGGCCCAATGACGTGCTGATCCATGGCCGCAAGGCCGTGGGTGTCCTCGTGGAGTCCGGCGCCCGGCCGGACGGGCGCCTCTGGCTGGCCGTCGGCGTCGGCGTCAACCTGGCCCACGCCCCCCAGGACGCGGAACGCCCCGCCGCCGCCTTCGCCGACTACATGCAGGCCCCCCCGCCGGCGCCCCTGGCCGCTCTGGATGTGCTCCGCAGCACCTTCGACCACTGGCGACGCACCTGGACCACCCAGGGCTTCCCCCCCATCGCCGAAGCCTGGACCGCCCGCGCCATCGGCCTCGGCGAGCGCTGCGAAGCGCGACTTCCCAACCGCACGCTCGTCGGCGTCGCCGAAGGCATGGACGCTGATGGCGCGCTCCGTCTCAGGCTGGACGACGGCAGGCTCGAGCGCGTAACCGCGGGCGACGTTTTCTTCGGAGGGCCGATCTGATGCTGCTGGCCATCGAGCAGGGCAACACCAACACGCTCTTCGCCGTGCATGACGGCGAGCGCTGGATCGCCCAATGGCGAGCAGCGACGGACTCCACCCGGACAGCCGACGAATACGCCGTCTGGCTTTCGCAGCTGCTATCCATGGCAGGGCTGGCCCTCGGCGCCTTCGACGGCTGTATCGTCTCAAGCGTGGTGCCGCAGTCGATCTTCAACCTCCGCAACCTCGCCCGGCGCTACCTGAAGGTGGAGCCCCTCGTCATCGGGGAAAACGTCGACCTGGGCATTCCGGTGCGCATTGATAAGCCGTCTGAGGCCGGTGCGGACCGGCTGGTGAACGCCATCGGCGCCCATGCCGTCTATCCGGGCGGGCTGATTGTCATCGACAGCGGCACCGCCACGACGTTCGACGTGGTGGCTGCTGACGGCGGGTTCGAGGGCGGCGTGATCGCTCCGGGGATCAACCTGTCCATGGAGGCGTTGCATACGGCGGCGGCCAAACTTCCCAGGGTCGCGATCCAGAAGCCGCGGAAGGTCGTGGGCACGGACACGGTAGGCGCCATGCAGTCTGGCGTATTCTGGGGGTACATCGCCCTGATCGAGGGCCTGATCTCGCGCATCAAGGCCGAACGCAATGAGCCGCTGACGGTTGTCGCCACCGGAGGGGTTGCGTCTCTGTTTCACGGCGCCACCACGGCGATCGACAAGTTCGACTCCGATCTCACCATCCGCGGCATGCTGGAGATCTGGCGCCGCAACCAAGGCAAGGCTTGATGCCCCATAACGACGCCGCCGACGAACTCGTCTTCCTGCCCTTGGGCGGGTCGAACGAGATTGGAATGAACTTCAATCTCTATGGCTTCGGGCCGCCGCACGATCGCAAATGGATCGTGGTCGACCTCGGCGTCACCTTCGGCGACCAGACCACGCCTGGGGTCGAGGTGATTCTGCCCGATCCCGAGTTCATCGAGGAATACGCCGACCGGATCCTGGGCATTGTTCTCACGCACGCTCACGAGGACCACATCGGCGCCGTGGCGTGGCTGTGGCCCCGGCTCAAGGCGCCGATCTATGCCACTCCGTTCACGGCATTCATCCTGCGCGAGAAGCTGCGCGAAGCCGACCTGCTGGAAGAGGCCCAGATCACCGAAGTGCCGCTGGGCGGCAAGATCGAGCTTGGGCCGTTCAGCCTTGAACTGATTACGCTTACCCATTCCATTCCCGAGCCAAACGGCCTCGCAATCAGGACGCCTCTAGGCACGGTCCTGCACACCGGCGACTGGAAGATCGACCCTGACCCATTGTTGGGCGGTCCCACCGACATCGACCGCATCCGCCAGCTGGGCGACGAAGGCGTGCTGGCGATGGTCTGCGACAGCACAAACGTGTTCCAGGACGGTCACGCCGGTTCCGAGGCTGACGTGCGAGCCGCCCTCACGCCGCTGATCAGCGGGATGAAGGGCAAGGTTGCGGTCGCCTGCTTCGCTTCGAACGTGGCCCGTATGGACAGCGTGATCCGCGCGGCCGAGGCCGCAGGGCGGCGCGTCTGTCTTGTGGGGCGGTCGATGCACCGCATGGCCGCTGCGGCCAAGTCGGTAGGGTTGATGCAGGACGTGCAGCCGTTCCTAGACGATACTGAGGCCAAGCACCTGCCGGGCCACCAGGTCCTCTATCTCTGCACCGGTAGCCAAGGCGAACCGCGAGCGGCGCTGGCGCGCATCGCAGATGGCGCCCATCCGCATGTGAGCTTGGGGGCAGGCGACGCCGTAGTGTTCTCCAGCCGAGTGATCCCCGGCAACGAAATCCCGATCCGCAACCTCCAGAACAAGCTGACCGAGCGCGGCGTTCGCCTTTACACCGAGCGCGATCATCCGGGCATCCACGTGAGCGGCCACCCGTGTCGCGACGAACTGGCCGAGATGTACCGCTGGGCGCGCCCGGAGATTGCGGTGCCGACGCACGGTGAGCGTCGTCACCTGATGGAGCACGCTGCCTTTGCGCGGGACCTTCAGGTGCCCCAGCAGGTGACCCCTCGCAATGGCGACATGGTGCGTCTTGCGCCCGGCCGGGCTGAGGTGATCGACGAGGTGCCCGCGGGCCGTCTCTTCGTGGACGCAGGCGTGCTCACCCCCGAGAACGGCGACGCTCTGCGCGAGCGCCGGCACGCCGCCTACAACGGCATGATCGTGGTATCGGTCGTGCTCGACGGCCGAAGCCGCTTGGCCGCGGGGCCAGCCGTCCGCGCCCTCGGTCTGCCGGCGGACGAGGATTATCCTCTGGATGAGGCGCTCGATGATCTTGCCGAGGAAGCCGAGCAGGCTTTGGGGCGGCTCAAGGGGGAGGAGCGGGAGATCGATGCTGACGTCGAAACCGCCATCTCCCGGGCTGTGAAGAAGGCGAGCCAGCGAATCTGGGGCCGTCGCCCCGTTGTTGAAACGACGGTTCTGCGGGTCTGAAACGGCGACGGTTGGCCGGAAGGACGGGCGCGAGGCTGACGCTCGGTGATCTCGCGCTCGTTTCTGAGGCGGCGTATACCCACCTCATGATCGGACGACTGAACCATGTGGGGATCGCCACGCCTTCCATCGACGACGCGGTGAAGTTGTATCGCGACGTCCTCGGCGCCACCAAGATTGGCGAGAAGTTCGAGATGCCGGAGCAGGGCGTCTGGGTCTGCTTCGTCGATTTACCCAATAGCCAGATCGAGCTCATCGAACCGGCCGGCGACAACTCGCCGCTCAAGGGCTTCCTTGAAAAGAACCCGGCGGGCGGGCAACACCACGTCTGTTTCGAGGTGGACGACATCATCGCTGCGCGCGATGACATGGCCGCCAAGGGCGCAACGGTGCTGAACGGCGGCGTGCCGCGCATCGGAGCCCACGGCACGCCGGTGATCTTCGTGCATCCGAAGAACATGGGTGGTGTTCTGGTCGAACTGATGGAAACGCCGAAGGGGGGCGCACTGATATGAGTCCGGTCACGGCGATCGCGATCTTCCTCACGATCTGGTGGACCGTGCTGTTCGCCGTGCTGCCGTGGGGCGTGCAGAGCCACTACGAAGCCGGCCTCGATAAGGGGGATGGTGGAGATCCCGGGGCGCCGGTCGACCCCAAGCTTAAGCAGAAGTTCTTCACCACGACCTGGGTGTCGGCCATCGTGTTCGCGGTGGTCTATGCGATCATCCACTTCGGGTTGGTGAAGCTTCCGTCGCTACCTTCCGGCTACTAGCCGACTTTCCAGCGCGCGTGCCGGAGCCGATCCGCCACAGGCGCGTTGCCAAGCTTCGTGGGGGGAGGCTATCAACGCGCCTCCTTCCCGCCTTGAATCCTTAGGACACCAGAGACGATGCGCCTTTCGCGTTACTTCATGCCGACGCTGCGCGAGGCGCCTTCCGACGCGCAGATCGTCTCCCACCAGCTCATGCTCCGCGCCGGGATGATCCGCCAGGAAGCGGCCGGCATCTATGCTTGGCTGCCGCTGGGCCTGCGCGTGTTGAAGAAGATCGAGCAGGTGGTCCGTGAGGAGATGGATCGGGCCGGCGCCATCGAAGTGCTGATGCCGACGCTGCAGCTTGCCGACCTGTGGCGGGAGAGCGGTCGCTACGACGACTATGGCGAGGAGATGCTGCGCATCAAGGACCGCCACGAGCGCGACCTGCTGTACGGCCCGACCGCGGAAGAGGTCATCACGGACATTTTCCGCGCTTACGTGAAGTCCTACAAGGACTTGCCGAAGAATCTTTACAACATCCAGTGGAAGTTTCGGGACGAGCGCCGCCCGCGTTTCGGCGTGATGCGCGGCCGCGAGTTCCTGATGAAGGACGCCTATTCGTTCGATATCGACGAAGCGTCGGCGCGGCGCGCGTACAACCGGATGTTCCTGGCGTATCTGAACATCTATTCGCGCCTGGGCCTGAAAGCGATTCCGGTGCGGGCGGACACGGGGCCGATCGGCGGCGACCTGTCTCACGAATTCATCATCCTCGCCGACACCGGCGAGAGTGAGGTGTTCGCCCACCGCGACCTTGTTGAGATGGGGGCGCCCGGGCCGGATATCGACTGGGACGGCGACCTTGAGCCGCTGGTGCAGCAACGCACCCGCCTCTACGCCGCCAGCGATGAGATGCACGACCCGGCGCGCTTCGAGGCTGAGGCCCCCGCAGACAAGCGTATGAGCGCTCGGGGCATCGAGGTGGGGCACATCTTCTACTTCGGCGAGAAGTACTCGAAGCCCATGAACGCCAAGGTGGCGGGGCCGGACGGCCAGGAGCGGTGCGTCCACATGGGCTCGTATGGCGTCGGGGTCTCGCGCCTCGTGGGCGCGATCATCGAGGCCAGCCACGACGAGGCGGGCATCATCTGGCCAGACAGCGTCGCGCCGTTTGGCGCGGCGGTCGTCAACCTGCGGCCCGGCGAGGCGGCGGTGGACGAGATTGCCGAGCGCGCCTACCGGGCGCTTCAGGCGGCGGGCAAGGAACCTCTGCTTGACGATCGTGACGAGCGGCCGGGGGCGAAGTTCGCTTCCCTGGATCTGGTGGGCGTGCCCTGGCAATTGATCGTCGGCCCGAAGGGCGTCGCCGAGGGCGTTGTCGAACTGAAGCGTCGGGCCACCGGCGAGCGCCAGAGCCTTCCCCTGGACCACGCCCTCAAGGTGATCGCAGGGTGAGCGAAGCGGCAGCGGTCATCGGCGGCCGCGCGCCGCCGTTCGGCTACTGGGAGCGTATGCTCGCCGGCCGCTATCTGCGGGCCAAGCGCAGCCAGGGCGGCGTGGCGCTGATCTCCGTCATCTCCTTCATCGGCATCATGCTTGCTGTGGCGGTGCTGATCATCGTCATGAGCGTTATGAACGGCTTCCGGTCCGAGATGCTCACCCGCATCCTGGGCTTCCAGGGCCATGTTTATGTCATGGGCGGGGTCTTGGACGGGCCGGAACGCGACGCTGCCGTGCAGCGGCTGTTGCAGGCGCCGGACGTGGTGCAGGCCGCGCCCATTGTAGAGGCCCAGGCCATCGCCCTTGGTCCGACGCAGATCTCGGGGGCCATCGTGCGCGGCATCAGCCCGAAGGACCTGCAGGCCACCCGCATGGTAGCGGATAACGTCACCAAGGGTTCGCTGAAGGAGTTCGGCGTCGGCGAGTACGGTGGCGAGACCATCCTCGTGGGTGAGCGCCTAGCCCAGTCCCTTGGCGTGGGTCCGGCGGATGTCCTGACCCTGATCTCGCCGTCGGCGGGCGTCACCGCCTTCGGCGGCACGCCCATGCAGAAGGAATATGTGGTCGGCGGGACGTTCGCCGTGGGCATGAGCCAGTACGACCAGGCCTACATCTTCATGCCCTTCGAGCAGGCCCAGCTCTTCTTCGGGCGTGAGGGGACGGCTGACGCCATCGAGGTCCGCGTCGCCGACCCAGACCATGCCGGGCGGCTGAAGGCGGCCATCAACGCCGCGGCCGGCCCGTCGGCCATCGTCACCGACTGGACCCAGCGAGATAGCTCGTTCTGGGACGCACTGAAGATCGAGCGGGTGATGATGCGCATGATCCTCATGCTGCTGGTGGCCATCGCCGCGCTGAACATCATCTCGGGCCTTGTCATGCTGGTGAAGAATAAGGGCCGGGACATCGCTATCCTGCGAACCATTGGGGCGGGGCAGGGAGCGATCCTGCGGATCTTCTTCATGGCGGGTGCCAGCATCGGCGTTCTGGGCACCATCGCCGGCCTGGTGCTTGGCATTCTGTTCTGCGCCTACATCACTCCGATCCAGCACGCCCTTGAGGTGATCACCGGGGCGGTGTTGTTCTCGTCCGACGTCTATTTCCTCGACCGCGTGCCGGCGAAGATCGACTGGGCGGAAGTGGCGATCGTGACCAGTTGGGGGCTGGCCATGAGCTGCCTGGCCACCCTGCCGCCGGCCTGGCGCGCCTCGCGCCTCGATCCGGTGGAGGCGCTCCGCTATGAGTGAGCCTGTCCTTTCCATCCGTGGCCTGGAGCGCACCTATCGCACCGCCGCGGGGCCGCTCACGGTGCTGCGCGGGGTCGATCTTGATCTCAATCCCGGCGAGATCGTCGGGCTGATCGGCCCCTCAGGGTCGGGCAAGTCGTCGTTGCTGCATGCCGCCGGCCTCCTAGAGCATCCCGACGCGGGGCGGATCACGGTCCTTGGGCAGGATTGCTCGAACCTCAACGAGCGCGAGCGGACGCGGGTGCGCCTGGCGACCGTGGGGTTCGTCTACCAGTTCCATCACCTGCTCCCGGAGTTCTCTGCCCTCGACAACGTCGCCCTGCCGCAGATGATCGCGGGCCGCAGCCGTCAGGCGGCCCGCAAACGGGCTGCGACGTTGCTTGGCGAACTCGGGCTCGGGGACCGCGTCCACCATCAGCCCGCGCAGCTCTCCGGAGGGGAGCAGCAGCGGGTCGCCATCGCCCGGGCCCTGGCCAATGCGCCGCAGGTGCTGTTGGCGGACGAGCCCACCGGCAACCTCGATCCCAAGACGTCGGAGGCGGTGTTCGAGAACCTCTACGCCCTGGCCCGGCGGCAGGGCGTCGCCGCGCTGGTGGCCACCCACAACCTCGAACTTGCCGGCCACATGGACCGGGTGCTCGCGCTGAAGAACGGTCACCTCGAGCCCTGGACAAGGCCTTAGCGGCGGGCCGGGCCGTCCGCCGGCCGGGGAGCGGCCAGATCGATCTGTTCAAGCAAGGCCAGCAGCGCGGCATTCGCGGCGTCGATGCTCTCGGGCCTGTTCATCTGATGCAGGCCGTAGATGTACTCGCCGCGGAGCAGGAGCAGCACAGTCTGGACAACGCCGTCATTGTCGAGCCACTGGCGGCCCGCCTGGATCTGACTCCTCGGGCCCGTGGGCGGGTTCGGCAGCCTGCGCGCCACGCCGGATTGCTGCTCGAGGGCGCGGATGGTGGCTTCCCAGATGGCCTTGTCCGCGGACTTGTCGGGCGTGCGGGTGACAGCGATCCTCAGGTCGCCGACGTCGCCGGACAGCAAACAGGCGAGGTCCAGGCTGGCCAGGTTCGGATCGTGGACAGCCACAACTGATCTTTCAAACTCACCGTAACTCTCGGCGCAGGCGAAGCCGGAGCCGGCCATGACGTAGGCGTTGTTGTCGTCGTAGGCGAACAACTCGCCGTCGGGGAAGAGCAGGGTGGCGTAGCCCCCGGAGGCCGCGATGTCTTGCGGCCGGATGATCTCGACTTGGCGGCCGTTCTCCGTGGGGACGAACAGGCTGATGGCGTCGCCGACCGGGGCGTGCACGGCGACCGGCGGCTCCGAGCCGTCCATCAGGTCGGCGATGTCGTCCGCCAGGCGTTCCATACCGGGCGGGCCGTCGTACATCTTGAGGACATAATTCAGCCCGTCCATTCGCGCGATCAGGTAGTAGCCCGGCGTGGCGGTGGCGGCGGGCAGGCCGCGGCGGCCGGCCTGGTTCCAGGCCTCGGCGTCCGCCAGGGCGGGGCCCTTCATGAGGAAGAAGAAGGACTCGTTGTCAGAGGGGCGCGGATCCAGCGCGGTGGCAGCTCGGGTCCGCCGCCATGAATGGTCCAGACCGCGTCGCCGGTGACGAACCGCGCAACCGGGCAGGGCGCGGCGCCCGCCAGTTCGCGGGCCGGCCAGCTGTCGTCCCCCGTTGGGGCATGGAGGGCGAGGAATATGGCGCTGACCAGGGCGCCGCGCTGGGCCTCCATAAGTTGCTCCTCGAACTTGAGCGACTTGCCGGTGTCAGGAAGCGCCGTGGCGCAGGCCGCGGGCGGCGAGGCCTGGAACATCCGGCTTGGTCCGGGCTGCGCCTGGGCGCCGCCTGAGGCGATGGCCGAGGCGCAGATCAGCGCCGCGAGGCTCGAAAAGACACGCATGACGATAGCTCCTCCCAGATTCCACTAGAGAGGCCCACAGAGATTGTCGCTCACGGTAGAGTTTGTCGTCGGAGCCGGGACTAGCTGGGACTTGCCGGGATTTCGCGGGACGACGACGCGCCCGCTCGGTCAAGTATTCAGTCAGCGTTCGAAATGCGTGTGAACGTAGTTCGCACGACCATCACACCCCTTGAGCGAAGGCCAGCGCGGCGGCGGCTTCGGCATGGAATTCAATAGCAGCGCTCGCCGCCGCAAGGCGGTCCGTCGACGCCGTGCCAGTCGCCGACACGTCGCCCTGAAGGGCCTGAATGGCGACTCTCAGCTGTTCCCCGGCCATCATGAGAGCTGCGGCTAGCTCTTCAACGCTGCGGTCGTTTGCAGCTGCGGGTGGCCCGATGCTCAACGTGCGCTCGCTCTATAGTGGACGTTTTGGAGCTGGGTCTCGCGATTAAGGTTCTGGACCTCTTGCAGTTGCGCCGCGACGCCAGCCGCGATCGCTTCCAGCCGCTCGGCTGCCGCCAGATTTCCGGCCGACACTGCCGCACGCAACTCGCCCATGAGTTCCGCCAGCTGAGCGCGCAGCCTTTCAAGCGAGGCGACGATCTCTTGCCTGCTGCGATCGTTGGCGGCGACGAGACGGTCAGTTTCGATCGTCAGAGAGCCGCCGAACATCTCCTTGAGGGCAGGGATGTTCGACACCAGGACCCGCGAACCGCCCTCGCTCACCGCCTGCTGACTCGCCTGCATCTGCAGTGCGGAGGCCTGGGCGATCTGAGTGAGTGAAACCCGCATCGCCGCGAGCTGGTCGGCCTCACTGCCGCCGGCGCCGCCCATGCCGCTGAGGCCGGCGCTGTCCGCCTGCACGCGATCGGACAGCGCCAGGCGATCCTGCGCCGAGCTCGTCGCGTTGCGGTCTGCCGATAGCAGCCGGTCGGCGTAGGAGGTGATGTTCGACAGGGCGTCCGGATCTCGGGCTCGGGCCTTGGCGAGCTGGGCCTCGTACTGGCGCAGCGCCTCTTCCTTGGCCGCCTGGGGCGAGAGTTCGGCCGACGGCGACAGGCGCAGTTGGTCCAGCCAAGCCAGGAGGCGCGGTCGGGCCTGCTCGAAGACGTCGGCAACGTCCGCGACCGCGCCGGCGAGCGCCTGCAGCTCCAGCCCGCGAAGTTGCTCGAGCTGGTCCAGGAAGTCGGTCCCAAGCACGCCGGCCTCGATCAGCTTCAGCGCCTCGGTCCGCTTGGCGTCGATCTCGTCGTTGACCCGCTTGACCCTGTAGGCGTTCGGGTTCGTGAGCTCGAGAATGCGATCGCCCACTGACTTCTTGATGCCGGTTGCTTGCTCCAGGAGCGCGTCAGTCGAGTCATCCACGACGTCGCTGAACTGCTTCAGCACCTCGGCGAGCTGCAGCTGCTCGAGCTGGGTGAGGTCGGCCGCCGTCTTGTCGTATACGGCCTGGGTCAGATAGCCGGCGTCGAGGGCCGCCTTCAGAGCCTTGCGCTGCTCCTCCTGGGCGCGCTTCAGCTCCTCGATGGCCCAGGCCTTGGGGTCGGTGAGCTGCAGGATCATGTCGGAGATCTGCTTCGGGATCTGCTGTGCGGCCTCGTACGCGGCCAGCACCTCGGCGACGGCCTCGAAGCCCTTGCCCGCAGCCAGGGCGCCTTCCACGGCCTTCTTCTGGCCCTCGCTGACGTAGGTGGCGCTCTCCAGCAGGGCGCGCATGGCGACGTCCACGGCCGCGCCGGAATCGCCCACGGCCGAGCGGAGGGTGCGACCGCTCTGCAGGTAAATCTGGGTTTCGTCGCGGGTGCCGATCACCATGCCGGTGACGGCGTCCTTGATCCCGATGCCGGCTGCCTTCAGCGCGTCCTGGATGCCGATGACGGCTTCGCCGGCGGCCTTCACCGCCTGTTCGGTCTCGGCATTCCGCTTGTTGCCGCTGAACTGACCGGTGACCAGGTCGAAGCCCGCTCCGTGGTTCGACGGCTTGCCGCCCACGTTGAAGATTTTGGCGGCGGCATACAGCGCGCCGGCGGCCAGGGCGATCGGACCCGCCACCGCGCCGAGCGCCATCAGGCCATTAGCCGCCGCCGCGCCTAGGGCTCCGCCGCCGAGGGCCGTGCCGATGCCGCCAGCCATGGCCACGCCCGCGCCGCTGGAGAGAAAACCGCCGAGGCCGAGCCCCATCCCGGCGATGCCGAACCCGCCGCTGATCGCTCGACCGGTGCGGCCGCCGATAGCTTGGCCCGCGACCTGGCCTACGGCGCTCACGCCGCCCCAGACCCCGCCGTTCTTGAACGAGCCCGCGATCCCCTGGACGGTCGCCATCAGTCCGCCCAGCGCACCGCCGAAGTCGCCATTCTTCAGGCTGCGCCGGAACTGCTCAAAGCCGAAGGTCGCATCGTCCAGGGACATGATGAGATCGCGAAGCCGCTCCTCGTACGTCTGGATGCCTTTCGCGCCCTCGCTGAGCGTCTCGGGTGTGCGCAGGAGTTCGGCGTTCGCGTGCTCCTGGGCGATCGCCCACTGCTCGGTGTTTTCCGCGACGGCGCGGGCCTGCAGCTCGCGCTGGGTGATCAGGCCCTCGCCGAACTGGATCGCGTCGTTCAGCTGGCGTTGTGTGTCGGCCACGGCCTTCTGGCGCTGGCTCATGGTCCGATCAGCCGCCGCGGCTTGGGCGTCGGCGATCTTCTCCCACGCGCCGGCTAGCTCGAGGGCCTTCTCCCGTTCTTCGCCCAACTGAGCCAGGAGCTGACGCTGCCGCTGCAGCGGCGCGTCTTCGATCATCCGGGCAAGTTGGAGCCGGCGCTGGCTCTGCGCCGTGGCGCCGATCGCGGCGATCTCCGCCCGGAAGCTATCGATCCGCTTGTCGGCGGCTTCGATCTCGGCCTGAGACGCCTTGAGCGCCCGACGGGCGGCCGCCTCCGCATCCTGCTGGGCCTTCTTCTGCTCCGGCGAGGCGCGAAGCTCGACGATCTTCTTGTCGGCGGCTGCGATCGCGTCTCGGGCCTGAGCTTCGGTCAGGCCCGCCTTGGCGAGGGCAGCTGAGCCGCCGCGCAGGGTTTCCTGCAGGAGTGCGCGCTGCCGCTCCACCTCCTCGATCTGCCGCGTCTTCGGGAGCAGGGAGTCATAGGCCGCCTCGGCTTCGCGCGAGGTGTCGGTGATCAGTTTGATGCCGGCGGCGAGCAATTCGGCCTGGCGCTGCCGGATCGCTTCGGCCTCCCGCGCGACCTCCATGCCCCGGTAGGTGCCGACGATGGTGCCGACGCCACGGCCGACGAGTTCCCATGGGTTGGGATTGTCGATCTCGGCGAGGCGCTCTCGGTTGGCCTTGCGCTCAGTGTTGATCTCCTGGCGAGCCGCTTCCTTGCGGGCATCAGCGAGCTTCACGTCGGCGACCACGCGTTCCATAGGCGCGAGCCCAGTCCAGTCGCGGTTGATCCGCGGCTTGCCGTCTTCGAAAGCCTTCCGATTGTTCCGCCAGACGTTGACGATGCGCTCGGCCGAGAACTGCTCGATGTAGCGGCGCGACAGCCGTAAAGCGCTCGGCGGGATGGTAAGGCCCTGGGCTTCGCAAAGCTTGAAGAGCTCGAACTCCGCGAACCGTCGGACGTTGGCCCAGCCGCCTTCCTCAGCACGGCTTTGCCAGATGGCTTTGACCTTGGCGTCGATCATTTGCCCGAGATCCTCGAGCGTTTGCCGCGATGCGCCGGCGGCCAGCGCGGCTTCATCGAACGGGCGTGAGATCACCACACGGGCGCGGCCGGCGTTCGCCGGGCGCTTGCGAGCCAGGCCGGCGAGCCCATGCCGCTCATACTCCGCAAGCCAGCGCTGCAGGGTTCGGAGATCTGCTGCGCCGGTCGCCTCGGCCGCCCGCAGAGCAGAGGCGCGCTGAGGTGACC